>JAMCWO010000077.1 GCA_023481165.1 Planctomycetota bacterium
CAACCGTCACGGCGAACTCCCCGACCGACGGGAAGTACGCCCGGGCGGCGTACGGCGGGTGATAGCCGATCAGGAAGACATTGACCCGGTTGAATATGACCCCCAGCACCACCAGGCTGGCCGCCACCAGCAATAGACGCGGGGACCGCCGCACGCGAGCGCTCGCGAACATCACCAGCGGGATCACGACGCCGGCGGCCATCTCGAGCAGCCAGCAGGTACTTTGCAGCGATCCTTCGCCCAGGTACGCGTATGTCCCGCGCCATACCATGTCCGCCACCTTCGCGGTCAGGTAGATCCCCAGCGTGAAGGGGACGAATCGCCCCAACGGCCCCAGCACGTCCATCTCCGGCTTGAGCTTCAGCGACCACGCCGCCACCAGCGACTCCCAGATCACCATGGGAAAACCCACCGCGATGGCCGACAGCAGGAACAGCAGCGGCGAGAATGGCGTCCACCACAGCGGGTGCAGTTTGCTGGGGGCGATCACCATGAGGTTGCCCAGCGAGGACTGGTGCAGGCAGGACAGGGTGCACCCGGCGATGATCAACACGAACATGATGCTCTCCAGCTTGCCGTAGGCGAACCGCGCCAGCCGGCTCAACCGGCCGAAGCGCTTCTCTTCCGCCATCAGACGCTCGCACGCAATGGGGGCAAACTCCAGGTACAGAACGGTCAGGTAACACATGACGCACATGCCTACTTCGAACAGCACCGAGTTGCCCTGCCACATGATCATCGGATGCCAGACGTTGTAGTAGCGCCCCAGATCCGCCTGCAAGCCCAGGACCACGAAAGTGTAACCGAGCATGGCCGTCAGCAGCGCCGGCCGGGCGATCGCGTGATACCGCTCGCGGTGCAGCACGTGGGCCAGGAACGCCGAGGTGAATCCCCCGGCCGCCAGGGCCACACCGCTGGCCACGTCGATGCCGATCCAGAGGCCCCAGGGATGCTGCTGGTCCAGGTTGGTGGTAGAGCCTATGCCGAAGATGAAACGCTTCAAGCCGAACACCAGGCCCGTCAGTGCCAATCCCAGGAGTACCAGCACCCCCGGCGTCACCAGCCTGCGCTGCACCGGCATCGGCTGCTCATCGTGCCCGGCGTGACCATTCCCCGAATGGTCGTGGGAACCGGCCGGTCGTTCGGCCAAGTCCGCGCCCTGCCGTCCCCGCCGAGGGCTCACGGCCGGCGGATCGTCAAGGACCATTATCCCGCTATCGGCCGCGGCCTGCGCCGAAGCGGCGCCGCGGGTATGCAGGGGCAATTCACCGACCGTCCGCGCCTTTTCCTCTGCCTCGGGCACATTATCGGCCTCTTGGGCCAGTCCCTTGGGCCGGCGCGGCCGCGTCAGGAACATCAGGCCGCCCAGCACGCCGTACAGAGTCGAGGGTGGCAGTCCGTGCTTGAAGACTCCATGTTGAATCGCCTCCGTAACCGCCGATGGGGCATTGGAGGGGAGCGTCAGGAAACCGATTTGCTCGAAGGGGACGCTGGACAGGTAGAGCCAGCTCGTGCCCCCTGCCTCGTGCTCGCCGTAGATGTGATCCACATACTCGTCGGGACGGGTCTTGATCTTTTCCCGGGCCACTTCCAGGAGCTCGGAACGCCGGCCGTAAGCCATTGTCTGCCGCGGGCAGGCCGCCACGCACGCCGGCAGCACTCCCTCCTGATGCGTCCGGTGGAAGCAGAGCTGACACTTGCGCACTTGGGGCGTGAGCGCATTGTCGTAGTCATAGGCCGGGATCTGAAAGGGACACGCCACCATGCAATATCGGCACCCAATACACTTCCAGGCGTCATACGTCACCGCTCCCATCTCGCGTTTGCGCAGGGCCCCGACGATGCAGGCGGAGACACAGGCGGGACGGTTACAATGCAGACAGTTGGTCTTCACGTAAATCTGCTTGGTGCGGTCCTTGGGATTGGTCCAGGAGTTCACGACGGTGTAGGCATCGGGCGCCGGCCGGCGTCTCTGACGGAAAACCGACTGGTCGTCATATAGTTCCACCGGTCCCGGCTCGAAGCCGTTGGACTTCTTGCAGGCGTGCTCGCACAGGCGGCAGCCGATGCAGACAGTCAAATCCACCAAGACGCCCATGGCGTTGGCCGGCGGCTCCGTGCGCCCATGACTCGACGCCAAAACCGGCTCCGCAGCCAGCAGACCCGCCCCCGTAACCCGGCCCAGACACTTCAGAAACTCCCGGCGATCAGACAGCACCGTAATGCTTCTCCGCACCTCCGTAGGCGCAACACAAATCCACTCTAATTTCTATCAATGAGGTCGCGCTTTTGTGAAAAACTTCACAACGTGGGACCTGCAAAGCAACTCCACGATACTCCTACAGATTGTACCATATTCACGATAGAAGGAAAAGTCTGTGTATCTGGCAATCGGAGCAGAATGAGGATGCCACACGATTAAATCGTATCGATAGGATGGTGCGTGGTACTTCGATGGAGCAATAAAGTGGGGCAAGCCCCACCCTACAGGGCTTGCAGCACATTACCGGCCCTGCTCCATTCTGTGCATTACGCTTCAGTGCTGGATGCTGATCTTCCCGAGGCTGTACCAGCCGTCCGGCCGCCGACCTTCGATGGCCAGCTTGACATCGGGCTCGTCAAAACGCTCGTCTAGAACGCCGATCTGCAGGTCGTAGGGCCCTTCCGGCGTGTCCGCCGGGATGGTGACGGCACGGTCGCACAGATTGTCGCCCGGCAGCCAGGAGCGCAGGTCGGCATTGGTAACCAGAATTCGCTTGTCCGTGGGACCGAGCAGGCGCAGCGCCAGCCGAAAACGCCGGTAGCACGGGGCCACGCCTTTGTTCTCCCACCACGAGGTGAACGCCAGTTCGCCGCCCGGCTTCCCCCGCGAAGGATACGTGAACTTGCGGAGCACGAAGCGATAGCCCATCCTCGTGAGCCACCGGTTCACCGCCGGCCACCACTCATCCGGCACCGGCGATGACTTGGCGTTGAATGAAGAAATGTGCCACTTCAGGGATTGGTCGATGATGTAATCGATATCCCAGCCCTGATCTTTCCAGTGCTGCATGACCCAGCACACCTCCAGGGTGACCGACGCCTTCTTCCAGGCATCCTGCAGCCCGCAGTTGATGATCGCCTGCGGATAGTAATCGCACATGTGGCACCAAGTGGGGCTGAAACCGCCCATATCGCCCAGACAATCGACTCGCCAGCCGACGTCCCGCTGGGACAGGCCGTAGCGATTGGTCTTGGGGTCCGTGAGCAGCATGACCAGGTGCGTCTTCTTGAACCCTTCCAGATAGCTGTCTACGAGGGCCTTGCGCGTCTTCTGGGTCAGCCGCTCCGACCCGGCCCCTTCCCCCCACGCGCCCACGATGGCAAGGTCGACACTCTCCAGCAAGGGATGCCCATCGTAGCGGGCCCCCAAGGCCCGAACCATCGCGCCAAAATGCTGAATGTACCGCGGGTCCTCCGGATTCGTGCGCCACTTGGTCTCGGGCTGCTTCTCTTCCTTGCCCACGAGCACCCGGTACCAGTCGGGCACATCGTTGTCCGCCCCGGTCCCGTAAGGCGCGATCCGCAGCAGCAGTGTCTGGCCCCGGTCGCCCGCCGTCTGCAGGGCCTTGTCGATCAGCTCCCAGCGATACTGGCCCTGCTCGGGTTCGAGGAACTTCCAGTACAGCCGGAAATACGCCAGCGTCGTCGCCGGGTGCTTGTCGTTCTGCAGACTGTGGTCGAAGGCCTGGTAGACGATCGGATAGCCCTCCGTCCATTTCTTGCCTTCGTTCAGCTTGTCGCCGTTGAACCTCTGGAAGGTCATGAATCCGATGCCGGGATTGGTCAGAACATCGCCGATTTCCTTGGGTCTGACGACGATCGTTTCCTGGGCCCAGGTCGCCGTCAGCCACGCGGAGATCAGGACCATCGAGAAGCCGCATGCAGTCCGCATCTTAAACTCCCGTACCATGCACAAATTTCTCCGAATCAGTCTCTTACAGTATTGAACTACCGTATGGATTTCAAGCAGGGGCGAATAATCATTCGCCCTGCAGAGTCATGCTCCAAGACTTGCCCCAGCCGCTGCCGGCGCGGTACAATGGGGCTACTTTTGGAAGGGAGTAGTTATGTCCAGCAACAGGACATTTCGAGGGTGCGACACGTCACGCCGGGGCTTCACACTCATTGAGCTATTGGTCGTCATCGCGATCATTGCCATCTTGATGGCAGTCTTGATGCCGGCCCTCCAACGGGCCCGCGAGCAGGGTAAGCGTGCGGCGTGTCTGAACAACACCAAGAGCCTGGCTCTGGGCTGGATGATGTATGCCGATGAGAACTCCGGCCGCATCCCGAGGGCCAACGTCACGGAAGACCCCGCCGTCAAGGACTGTTGGATCCGCAAGCCCGCCGGGACGCTCCCCGTCGATGCCACCAAGGAGGTGCAACTGGAGGCCCTGCGCAGCGGCGTGCTGTTCCGGTACGTCCCGAATGTCAAGGTCTTTCGCTGCCCGGTAGCCAAGGGCCCGGAGATGCGCACGTACAGTTGCACTCACGCGATGAACGGGGCGGACATCGGGCAGAACGCGCCGAGAGTCAAGAAGATCGATGAGATCAAGCAGCCGGGCCTGCGCATGGTCTTTATCGACGACTACGGCGAGGACTGGGACGCCGCGTGGACCGTCCACTATAACCAGCCCAAGTGGTGGAACCCGATCCCCATGCGGCACGGCAAGGGCACCGTCGCGTCCCATGTGGATGGGCATTGCGACTTCTATAGCTGGACCGATCCGCGCACGATCGACTGGGCCCGCTTGAGCTGGGCGGACGCCGAAGCGCAGAGGCCCGGCCCGCTCACGACTCAACCCGGAAATGAAGATCTGGAGAAGATTCAGAAGGCCTATTGGGGCAAGCTCGGCTACACGCCGTGAGATCGGAATCGGCCCTTGATCCCTGTTACCGGTCGCGCGGAACCGCGGCCGCGTTCGTGCTACGTGCTCGACGGACGTAGCGCACAGGAATGCCGTATCGAAAGGGGAAAATGTCATGCATGTTTTCCTGATGTTGGTTTGCCTTGTGTCCGCGCAACCGGCCCCAGCCATGAAGACAGCGGTGCCCATCCAGCGTGTGTTTGGCCCCGAGCATCCGGGGGGACGTTATAAGCATCCGGCATCCCTCACGCAGCTGGCCAACGGTGACCTGTACCTGGCGTACTATACCGGCTCGGGCGAATACGCCACGGACACGGCCGTATATGCGGCCCGCCTGCCCAAGGGCCAGCCCCAGTGGACGACCCCGGTGCCCATCGCCGACACACCCTTTCGCTCGGAAGGCAATCCGGTGGTGTGGCAGGCCCCTGGTGGCGTCGTGTGGCTGTTCTACGTGATTCGCTACGGGCCAACCTGGTCCACGTCGCTGATCCAGGCGAAGATTTCCCGCGATGGAGCCCGAACCTGGTCCGATCCAATGTTGGTGACCATGACGGAAGGCATGATGGTCCGCAGTCGGCCGCTGGCGCTGGCCGGTGGCGATATCCTCCTGCCCGCTTACCATGAGACAGGCCATGACACCGAGATGGTCGGCCCCGACAGTTGTTCGCTCTTTTTCCGCTGGGACGCCAAGCTCCACACCTGGACCGCCACAAACGAGATTCACTCACGGATCGGCAACATCCAACCCCGCCGTAGCGCCGATCGCGAACGATCACCTTGTCTGCTACTGCCGACGCGGCGGCGATTACTCGGGCCGGCCCGATGGACGCATCATCCGCGCCGAGTCGCACGACGGGGGCCGCACCTGGAGCGACGGAAAGGAAACCCACTTCGCCAATCCCAATGCCGCCGTGGAGTTCCTGCGCCTCCAAAGCGGCAACCTCTTGCTGATCTTCAACGACTCCACCACAGACCGGACTCCCCTTACGGCGGTCCTATCCACCGATAGCGACAAAACCTACCCTTATCGCCTCAATCTCGTCGAGGGGCCCGGCGACTACGCCTATCCCTATGCCATCCAGGCCGATGACGGCCAGATTCATCTGGTCTTCACCTCGAACGAGCGAACGACGATCTACCACGCAGTCTTCGAGGAAGCCGATATCCTGGCCCACCGGACGGGTACGCCCCAGTAACGTCCATTTTCGGGCATGGGTGATGTCAGGAGGAAACCAAGCCCTCTGTTCTGGGTGGCATCGCCAGGGTCACCGGCCAAGCCTGCCCCCGCGCAGGCGGGGAATGGTTTTCCCGCATCCCCATGTGCCATCGTCAAAGGCAAAGCCTTTGGTGATCTGCCGGAAACAACAATCGTCTCCTTCATGCCAGCTCTTCCGGACGACATGCAAGAGCCTGCCCCGCCCGCGACGCTCAATCCTGCCGAATCGGGACCTTGGATGTTCAGCCCGGAGGGGTATGTCGGACAACGATGGACCAGGGATCGGAAGCAATTCAGGCCGGAGCCAGCGTAAAAGGCAGGTGGGTGCCTACCACCAAGGAAATCGTCATAGACATCGGGGATTTCGTCACAGAGAAGAACCCCTACGTCTACCGGGCATCCGTCAATGCAGAAGGCAACCTTGTCGTCTACCGGGGAGTGGTTTACCCCCAGGGCAGCTTCTACAGCTCGGATTCGGAGCCCGCGGCTTTCAAGAAGGTGCAAAAGGAGTATTGATCCGACGCTGGCGGATCCTTCTGCAGAACTCCTGACAGAACGGTGGTGGGAACCTCGGGCGATTCTCGGGAACGCCGATCTCCCGATCGGCATCGAAGAAGCAGTCGATCGGATATTGGCGGTCCCGATAAACTTATATCAGCAGCCCAGCAGTCCCAGACCGCGCAGCTCCTGCTCGACACGCGTGCGTTGCGCCGGCTCCAGCCGCGGGAAGGGCTCCGCCAGGAAGTCGACGCAGATTCCCAGGATTGACAGGGCGCACTTGAGGCCTTTGGAAACGCCCGCTCCCGGCCCGCCGAGACTGTAGAGGCCGGAGCTGAGCCGCAGGACCTGCCGATGGAGTATGGCCACGCGGTCGAGGTCGTGACCCCGAGCGGCCTCGTAGAGCTGAACATAGAGGCGCGGATGGAGATTGGCGCCGCCGCTGACACCGCCGTGACCGCCCAGCAGAACGGCCTCGGCCAGCAACTCCTCCGGACCGACCAGCAGCGTGAAGTCCGGGCGATCCTGGAACAGCGCGACCAGCCGATGGAAATAGATCATGTTGGTGGAGCTGTCCTTGATGCCCACCACGCCCGGCAGTTGGGCCGCCCGGCGCACCGTGTCGATCTCGAAGGGAACCTTCGTGTGGGCGGGCTGGTTGTAGAGGAACAGTGGCAGGGGCAGTTTCGCGGACCAGGTGCTCCAGGTATCCGAGCAACTCGGCCTGGCTGGGCGGGAGATAGTACGGCGGCGCTACCACCACGGCGGCGGCGCCTGCCTCGGCCGCCAGGCCGGCCATGCGCACGGATTCGACGAAGGCCGTATCCGTGATCCCCACCAGCACGGGAACTCGCCCGTTCACCTGCCGGCAGGTGCGCTCGATCAGCTCCTGGCGCAACCGATAACTCAGGCTCGGCGCCTCACCGGTCGTGCCCAGGATAAAGAGGCCATGCACACCGCCGCCGAGGATGTGCTCGATAAGCCGCTCCAGGCCCGCCGCATCCAGCTTGTCATAATCCAACAATGGCGTGACCATGGGCGGGATGATGCCCCGCAAGGGCCGGGGCAATTGTGTCGCGGTCGGGTGATTCGTTCGTTCCGATGGTGAGGCCATGCCTTGGTTCCTTCTCCTCTACACCTTATCGCCTATCGGCGAACGGACGCCTTTCGGCGGCGCAAGGAATTGACTGAGGAGCACGCCGAGCAGCAGGATCGTCAGCGTGCCGAAAACAGGGATCAAAAACGCATGGAACGGGCTGCGCAGCGACTCCCACGGCCCGGTCAGATACTTCGACAGCGTCATCCAGCCGAGGATGGAGATGCCTGCGATCACGCCCGTGACTGCGGCCGCGTTCCCAGCGCGGCGGGAGATCATTCCCAGCAGGAACAGCCCCAGCATGCCGCCGCCGAAGATGCCCGACAGAGTCCACCAGGCGTCCAGCGCACTGGTCACGCGGATCAACAGCAGCGCCAGCCCCGTGCCCAGCACGCCCCAGACGATCGTCGAGACGTGGAGCACCCTCATGGATTGGCTCTCGCTGGCCGAGCGATTGATGTACCGCTGATAGTAATCCCGCAGCAGCAGCGTGGCCGAGGAATTCAGGCTGGTGGCGACGGTGGACATGGCCGCGGCGAAGACGGCAGCAACGAGGAGCCCCGTCACCCCGGCCGGCAGTGCCGCGCCGATGAAGTGCGGAAAGACCTTGTCCTGAATGTCGGCCTGCGTGAGGCGGTCCCGTTCGGCCGCCACCAGGGGCGAATCCTCGTTCGCCCCCACCCTCTGCACGGCCACGGTCGTGCGGACCTCGTCCAACAGGACCGGATGGGCCTGGTAGTAGGCGAACAGGCACGTGCCGATGAAGAAGAACAAGGCCGAGATGGGGATATACAACAGGCCGCCGATCCAGACGCTTTTGCGGGCCTCCCGGTCGGAGCGCGAGGCGATGTAGCGCTGGACGTAGTTCTGGTCGATACCGAAATTCTGGAGATTCATGGTGATGCCGTAGACCAGGACCACCCAGAAGGTCGGCTCGGCCACAGACAGGCCAAAGCTGCCGAGGCTGAACTTGTGGTTTTCGACGGCAATGGTGAAGACCTGTCCCGGCCCCTGCGGCATGCCCAGCAGCATCACCACCGGGCAGATCAACGCTCCCGCGATCAAGCACGAGCGACTGCATCACATCGGTCCAGATGACCGCCAGGACCCCGCCGACGAAGGCATACAGCGTGACGGAGACGCCGGTGACCAGGATGATCGTGCGGATGTCCCAACCAATCAGCACGCTCAGCGGCAGACTCATCAGGTACATCACCGCGCCCATGCGGGCAAGCTGCGTCAGGAGGTAAAACGTGCCGGCGTAGACCCGGGCCCACGGGCCGAAGCGGTGCTCCAGGTGCGCGTAGGCCGAGACCTCGCCGGTCCGCCGGTAGTACCGCACGGCCACCCACGTCGCGACCGGCAGCGACAGGCTGAACACGAACGGGTTCCAGTTCGTCGCGTAGGCCTTGCCGGGCAGGGCCAGGAAGCTGATGCTGCTGACGTAGGTCGCAAAGATCGACAGTCCGCACGCCCAGCCGGGCACGGACCGGCCCGCGGCGGTAAAGCCCTCCGTCGAGCGGCTGCGGCGCCAGAAGTAGAACCCGATCGCCATCGTCACAGCGAAGTAGGCCGCCAAGACCACCCAGTCGATACCGGCAAAGTACGTGGATCGCATACGCACCCCGTAGCGGATCGTGTCCAATCGTCTGCGTTACTCCTTCGTGGCCGGCGCAGGCGGGGCTGCCTTGAGCCGGACCAAGTTGAACGCATGGTACTGCTTCGAGGCGATCAAGGGAATAACATTGTCGGAAATCACCGACGGTGACAGCCCGACCGAACCGTGGCCCTCATCGCGTCTACTTGGAGGCCGCCGGAGCGGGCGATGCGGCCTTCCAGCCGGCCTTCAGCAGATGGGCCATCTCCTGCCGGGTATTCGCATAGGCCGGATCGTCCGCCAGATTCGCCATCTCCCACGGGTCCTTCTCCAGATCGAACAGCGCTGCGGGCACCGGCCCTTTGCCAAGCTCCAGGTAGCTGAACCGGTGGGTCCGCACGACCTGGTTCGTCTCGTTCTCCACCAGGAACACCGCCTTCTTCCAGGTAGGCGGCGATGGCCTCTTTCACTTCTTGCCGCGTCGGCTGGCGGTTCATGAAGATATCCGGGTTGCCGACCGTAACGCGCCGGGGATAGAGACTGGTCTGCGCGTTCGGTGGCGCCGGCGGTTCGGGGACCTGCGCCGGATCGTGCATGTCGATGTACTTCTTCGGCGCAATCAGCGGCGTGTGCGGCCGCGATTGATGGACCGAAAGGAAGAACTGCTTCTTTGTCTGCGCGAACTCCTTCAGCAGGGCACAGGCGATTTGCGCGTTGCGATAGTCGCCCTCTTCCTCCGGCGTCAGACCCGAATCGCCGTAGCGGTCGGAATTCCGGGCACGCCATTGGCGGTAAGCTTTGCTCTTTGGGTCCTTGGGAGCGGGGTCCCGCTGGACGCGTTTGACCGGCGGAAACTTGAGAATGGGGCCGGGCCCCTCCCATCCGGGCGGCTTGCCATGGCTCTCGATCCGGTCGAAGGCCCGCAGTTGCTTCTCGGCGTATTCGACTGTGTGGAAAAACTTGCCGATGACGGCGGTATAGAAGCCTTTCTTCTTGAGCAACTCCGGCAGGGTGACCGTGCCGGCCGGCAGGCGTTGACTCATCACCTGACGGTTATTCCAAACGCGACTTGTCAGGGGACGCAAGCCGGTCAGAAACGAAGTCCGCGAGGGATTGCAGCAGACGGCCTGCACATAGGCCGAATCGAAGCGGACGGCGCTGGTGGCGAAGTATCACCAGGAAAGGGATTCGAGAAAGCGCAGGCTCTGTGGGATTTGTGTTGTGTAGCCGTGATTATGGTAATAGAACTTGATCCCCTGGGCGACCTCCACAAAGCCGAAATTGCGGGTGTATGGAAGGCCCAGCGGGACGTTGTCCTTGAAGATGTCCCGCAGACGGTAGAGCTGCAGGCCAACGGGGCCTTTGAAACTGGCGCTGGTGCCGATGCCGTGCGCGCCGGGGCGCGTGCCGTGGTTGAGCCAGATATCGACCCGCTGGTCGTGCTGAAAATCCTTTTGCAGAATGTCCATATCCCCATCCCCATCGAGATCGCCGATCCGCGACTCGTGGCTGCCGATGCCCGTGGAAAGCAACTGGGTCTGGAAATGGCCCTTGCCGTCGCCATAAAGGACCCATTGCCGACAACGGGCCCCGGGGCCGGGATCGTACATTTCGGCGGCGTAGATGTCCAGGTGCCCATCGCCATCGATATCACCGATGCGCAGCGTATGCCCGTGATCGACCCGCTCGATGAGCGCCCGTTTGGTCCACTTGCCCTCGTTGTGCTCGTACAAGGCCAGCGGCCCGACGCCATCGCCGGAGCAGATGACGATTTCCGGCCAGCCGCCTTCGATCAAGTCGCCCGCCGCCGACCGGGAGAAGCGATACTCCTCATCGACGGGATGGACTTGGAACGTCGTGCCTTCCCCATGCTCGAACCAATAGCCCCCGCCCACGATGTCCAGCTTGCCGTCGCCATTGAGATCGATCTTGGCGAAACCCTCCGGATGCTGCTTGCCGGCGCTGAGCTGCGCGATGAGTGTCACCGGCCAGGGCTTGGTCGGATCGGCCGGGATCTCCGCCAGGTACAACTGATCGCCCACGTTGTACCAGAAGGCCAGTTCGGTCCTGCCGTCCCCATCGAAATCGCCGAAGATCTGATCGTGATGGGTGCCCCCTACGGCGATCACCTGGTGCCGCTTCCAGGGCTTATCCGGCGTGAAAGCCGGATACGGATTCTCCCACCACCAGATCTCGCCGGCCTTCGACTGCGCTCCCATCAGGATGTCCAGGTCGCCGTCGCCATCGATGTCCAGGAAGTCGCCGCCCGCTTCCATCCGCACACCCGGCGCCCCGTTCTCCACCGTATACCGGGTCCAACCTTCGGCGGAGCGCCGAAACCACGCCATCTTCTCGTAGCTGGCGACGACAAAGTCATTCACGCCGTCCTTGTCGATATCGAGGATCAGCGTGGCGACCTGCCGCCCGACGTCCGGCGTCGGGATTTCGTCTTTCGTACTGGAAAGGTGCGTCCATGGCACGCGCTGGCCCGGCTGTGCCAATCCAAGATGAGCGCAAAGACAAATCGTAAGGGTGCCGGCCAGCACCGAGCAGCGATCTACGCCTGGTCTGATGGACATCACAGAACCTCCCTGTGGACCGTGACGCCGACATTCTTCGAGGCGTCTTCGATGGCCACGTCCCGGTAGTAATTGCAGTTGTTCCACGTCTGCGTCGGCATGGCCCCCAGCGTCGTGTTATAGACGCCACTGCCCACGTAGGTCACCAAGGGGCCGTTGTTGATGGGCGCATCGAACGCGTGTTCGGTGCCGAAGTACCACTGGTCGGTGCCATTGGTCACGTCGATCTTCCTCGTGAACAGAGTTGCCGTGCGATCTACCGCCGTCGCTCCAACGACCAGAACCGGATTCCGTACGGGTCCAAAGAGACCCTGAAGGATGGCTGCTCGCCGTTGATCGGAAATGCTCTTTCCGGCCGAAGCCGCGTAATTTCATCCGCGCTCGGCGCCGTGGCGTCCAGCATGACCGGCTTGGCCGTCAGGTTGCCGGGAACATCTTCCAGTGTGACTTCCACATGCGCCGGCACCGCAGAGAAATTCCAGAGCATGAAGTTGTATTGATACGCCGCATAGCGGTCGTCGCGGGCGGCCAAACCGTGGACGTGCGCATGATCCGACGTCAGCCGCAGCCGGTCGCCGGTCAAGCGCGACAGCAGTTTGAAGGTGAAGTAGGCGGGCCGCACGTGGTTCTGGAAATCGAAGAGGCCGTCGAATTGCGGCATCCGGTTCCACCAGCCTTCCATGAAGGCGGTCCCGCGCGGCGACATGAACGGGGCAAAGCGCTCAAAGGATACGTGGTAGTCGCGGATATGATAGTAACACGAGTAGTCCAGGCCGCCCTCCTTCATCTGCCACGCCACCTCGGCCACGTAGCACGGCTGGATCCGCCCATCGGCGGGAGGAAAGCCCAAGTCCATGTTCCATTCATCGAGAAACGTCTGAGGCTTGAGATCGGGGTACTTACGCAAAAGCGTCTTCGCGTCATCGATCGTGGCCCGAATCCGCTGGGGGTCACTGCTGTAGATGTGCCAGGATACGAAATGCAGCGGCACCTTCTGCCGGCTGCAAAGGTCCAGCAGGGCCGGCAGAATCGCCGAGCGGGGATTGGCCAGCGCTGGACCGCCGACCAGGGCCTGGGGATCGGCCCGCAGGATGGCGGCCACCGTATGCTGATAGTACCGGCAGTAGCTTTCCGGCTGGAACCGGTAGGGACAGCCGCCCTCCTCGCCGATATCGGGCTCATTACCGACTTCCCAGTAGCGGATGTGGGCGCTGCGCTCGCCGTAGTGACGCACGAGGTGGAAAATCAACTCCTCCCACTGCTCGTAGTCGTTCGGCTCTACGATGTCCTGATTCACCACCGGGAACAGGATGCGCGGCTTGAAACAGAGGCACATCAGCGGCTCCGCACCCGCCTGGAGAATGGTCTCCACGGAACGATCCAGCGTCGTGAAATGGTAGCGGTCGCGGGCCGGCAGCAGGTCAAAGTATTCCTGAAGGAACAGTCGAATGACCTTCGGCCGCAGGGCCCGAACCTCGGCGATGCGATGGTCCCACATGGGCTCTGGCGACAACCCGCCCTGCCCCAGCGCGAACCGGCCCATCTCCAACGGACCCCGCCGCTGCTCCAGAGAGACCTGCACCGCCACGGTCTCGGTCTGCGCCGGCAGCGCTGCGCCACACAACAGCCCCGCCAGGGCAGCGAAGAGCGTCCCGCGGTGGCGCCGCTCGTTCCGTGGGACGTCGGACGGGGAACGGGACGAGCCGCGCCACCGTCGCACGCGGGACGATCGGGGGGTGGGATGGACATCAGCCCGAAGCGGGGCACGCGGCGTGTCCTGAGGCGTCATGCAATGCCCTCCAAACAAGGTACCCGTTACCAGTTGGCCGTGGACCGTGGATGGAGAACCGGGAACGGACAACGGATAACAGAAAATTGCCCAGTCCAGTATCGGCAGAATTCCGGAGAATGTCAAGGAGTATCCGTCGGCGTCCAGCACAGTCGGCCGTCTCAAGATGATCGAGGCGATCCGACGCACGAACGCGGATCGGCTCTTCACCCACTTGCCCCAAGACTACCACCTCGACCATGGCACACCACGCAGACTTTCACTCGTTCACACGGTCCCATGATCTCTCTTTATTCTTTTCCGTCCGAGTGCAGCATGTTGACCAGGATTCTCTCCGCCACAGGGTCATAGCCGGGTTTGGAACGGTCCACATGGTTTTGCACGTCCAGTTGCGCGAAGAGGATTCTTCCGGCCCCATCGGCGACCGGCACTTCGGCCGCCACGCAGGTTTTGGGTTCACGCACCCACAGGGTCTTTTGGGCAGCCGCCAGCGCCGGACCGTCCAAGGTGCCGACCGTGACCGTTCCAGGCAGACCGTTCCAGCGCATCAGCCACTCGGGCCGGAGGCCGGCAAGCATCGAGGATTTCGCCTCTGGATAAAGGAAGGTCCGCGACCCGCGCGTGTCACCCACCTTAATGTCGCACAATTCGGTCCAGTCCCAGGAGCGTGTGGCCAGTATGACCACGCGACCGCCGCCGGCCGCGAATCGGCGCAGGCGATCCGCCTGTTGTTTCTCGTTGGCGGTCAGAGGAGTGGCGTTCCAGATGACGACCACCTGTTTCCCCGGGGTGAGGCCGTCTAAGTCGTGGCTCACCTGCAGGCCTTGCGATTGGAACCAGGCATCGGCTACTGCATCGCCGCCCAGAACGACGAAACGGCACTCGCGCAAAGCGGCAGCCACCACGGGTGGCCGCACCGTCCGAACGAACCTCTGGCTGAGCACCGGTCGGCCGGGGATGCCGGTCGTGCGAGCCGTCAGCCAGTAGTTGCCTTCCCGCTCGGGCAATTTCCAGGTGATGGGGGTCTTCATCAGCGTGTCAGCTTTCAATGTGAAGTCGTAGCTCCACTTCGCCACGGGCTGGTCGAGGCACGCGGCCTCAGGGATGAACTCGGGGCACTCCTCGGTCAAGAGCAGATCGACGTGGATCGTGGCATCGTGCCAGGAGTCGTTGATCAGGTACAGGTCGGTGCGCACTTGCTGGCCCGGCAGGTAGCTGGGGTCGAATAGATCGAGGCTGGCGATCACCGGCGACAGCGCACTGTGCCAACACGCGGACAAAGGGGTTGCATAGCCAGCCTTCCAGACGGCACTGCCCTTGCCGGTCTCTCGGACGCGTGCGGCGAGCCGGGTCCGCGTCCATCCGGCGTACATATAGGGCAGCATGCCATCCAGGCGGGCCCAGCGCATCGCCTCGGTGTGCTCCATGCCGAGTTGGGCGCAGGCCAGCGCATCGGCCTCCTTGTCATCCTTGCCCGTCCACTGGGTCGCCGGCCGGCCGAAGTAGTTCATGTACTCGCTGTTGGTAACGGGCCAGCCTTTTGCCTCCCGGAACCACGAACCAATGCCCGGGATGAGATTGCCCTCCAGCGTGTCCTCGACGTTCCCACAGGTGTGCACATCGTAGTTCTCGGCTGTGCCGGTATCGCCGGTGCGCATGGTCGGCCGCGTCGGGTCCCTGGCCCGCACAAAGTCGTGGTACGGCCCCGTCTCCCATGCACCGTCCCGATTCGACTCGTTGGACAGCACCCACATGACCACCGCCGGGTGATTCCAAAGCCGTCCCATCCAACCGGCGGCGTCGGTGAGCACGTTCTGGTGCCAGATGGCGTATTCGTCCGGCGTGAACCTGTAATCCTGGTAGTTGTACAGGCAAGGGAACTCCGCCAGGATCATCGTGCCGTTTTCATCGCTGATATTGGCCCACAGAGGCGGTAGCGGCATGGTGTGGGTGCGAAAGGCATTCATGTTCATCCTGGCCACTCTTGAGAACAACGTCGGCCGTATAGAGGTTGGGCGTCTCGTAGGTCCACGGCTGGAAGGGGCCCCCCAACGCGGAATTCTGCGTTGGGGACCCCGAGCCCGGCATCGGCACTTCGACGAAGAAGTGCTCGCCTCCGAGAGGGTCTGCTCTTGGCGTGAGTCTGGCGGATGCTTGCCCCTCCCCCACGATCTTCCCGTCCGGCCAGGACTTGACCTGCGCGACGACCTGTAAATCGTCCAGGCGCTCCCGGCCGGTCGGCGTGACGCGGATCTTCACCCGGCGGCCCGCGAGATCCGGCAGCGCCAGCACCCATTTCATGTAAGCCGTATCGGCGAAGTCGATCCACACATCATCGGTCACCTCCGGTATTCCCACGCCGAAGCCGGCCGGGATCAGGGCATTGCCGCTGCGGCTCCTGGGCACACCGGCGGCGCCACGGACCTGGAGCACGATCTGGTTGTCGCCGGGTCTGAGGACCCCGGCAGGGACGATCACCTGATACGGCCCGGTCGGCTCGTTCGCACCGACCTTCCGGCCGTTAAGGAACGCCGTCGCCCCGCAGGCAATGCGATTCCAGCGCAGCACCGCCAGACCTTGAGCCTGCGCGCCAGTGACCTGGAAGCTGCGGCGGGCCCAAATGACTTTTGTCCGGTTCGCCGCCTCCTGGCTCCAGGGCAGGAACGGCCCCGGCAGCGTCACCGCCCGCCAACGGAGGCGGCGCGCGCCATCCGGGCTCTCGGCCTGCTCGCTGCCGTCGCCCGGAGAGAATTCCCAAGCGCCATTGAGCAGAACGAAGTTCGCCCGTCGTCCCTCCCAATCGGCAAAAGTCCTGGCGGTATTCGCCGCAACCCTCGGCGCAGCCGCCACCGTTGTCACGACTACCGCCATGCCCATAAACAGACATCTGCCCACCGGGGTGGCCGCTCGATCTTGCCCACAGCGCCGAGTCACTCCAGTTTCACCTTTCACTTAGTTCCGCACCCATCACTTCGCTCTCACGCACACCCTGGAAGCCTTCCAGACCGCCTGCAACAGGAGCCGGACCGGTGCTATCAAGATCATTCTGGATTGCCAGTCATGACGCCGCCCACATCAGGATGGCGGAGGCGGTGCCGTCCATCGTGGGCTCATTGCTGGAGTAATCTTGCCCGTCGTCGTGATAGACCGCGCGCGGGTCCTGAAATTCGGCCAGCGGATCGGGCTGCGTGATGCTCACGCCCTGGAGAGACTGGAAGATGCGTTCATAGACCGGGCCGTCGACCAGGCCGCCGCGCAGGGCGCGTCCGGTCAGATGCGTGGTCATCAGGTGCACATCCCGCGGCGATACAGCGCCCATCCCCATGAATTGTGTGGTGCCCCACGGGTTTCGGCCGAGCAGCCAATCGCGATGTCGGGCGGCGAATTCGCGGTAGCGGCCGTCGCCGCTCATTTGTTCATAGAGCAGGCATTGGGTCACCAGAGCCACCACTAAGTTATTCGAGCACCAGATGAAAGGAACCCCGATGCCAAACGGGTTCTTGTCACTGGCGCTACGGCAGCGTTCGATCCCCTCGCGATACCAGCCCTCCAAGAGCTTCTGGAATTCGGCATCTACGACGCCATGCAGGCGGAAATGACCGGCATTGAAGAAGGGGTAGAACTGGTAATGACCAGTCTGGTCCCGGCCCATCCAGGATTTGGATCCCGCTAACCGAGCGTACCGTTGGGCATCGTCGAGGTAGCGCCGGTTCCCCGTGGCCCGAAAGAGTTCCGCCGCACCCCATTCCATGTCATCGGGGTTCCCCAACGCGGAATTCTGCGTTGGGGGCCCCGAGCCCTTTCCAGATCTGAAAGGCCAGGGCCATGGCGGCGGCGTAGCGTCCGGCGAGGTTGGCCAAACCCGTGGATTCGCTCTGGTAGCGTCCGAGCCCCTGCGGCCGGCCGTCGGCGGCATACACCACGCGGGGCCCGCCCTTGCCCCAACCATAGTCCGCGCGCTCGTCCGGCGGCAGGCGCCAGCCGCAGTGGTCGCGGTCGTCCGCCACTTGGTGGTACAACTGATCCGGGGCCGGATGCAGCTTCAGCATCCATTCCAGACCCCAGCGGGCCTCATCGAGAACATCGGGCAGACCGTTGGCGCCGGGCTGGCCGAGGCCATCGAACCGATCGGCGAACAGTGCCGATGAGACCTCACCGGACGGGGGACGGAGAAGT
>JAMCWO010000091.1 GCA_023481165.1 Planctomycetota bacterium
ACGGGAGATCCGGGAGAACGCTCTGCCGGCCGAGACAGCCATTGAGACGGTCCTGCGCCGCGTCATCTCCGTGTTCGAGAGATCGAAGAACACCATCATGGTCGAGCGGGCCAGCGACATCCGGGACATCATCGCCCGGCTGAGTCGACGGGTGCAGCGCCGATACCATGAGGCGTTTGAGGCGCTGGGCGAAGGTAAGGGGCCCCCCAACGCGAAACAAAGTGTTGGGGACCCCGAGGCGATGGTTCTGGCGGTGAAAGAACTGCTGCCGTCGGTCGTGCTGGAAGCGCGCGACAGCCGGGTGGTAGGGTTTGTGGTGGAGCGGGGAACAAGCCTGTCGCACGGGTCGATCCTGGCCAAGTCGCTGGGATTGCCCGTGTTGAGGATCGACGATCTGCAGGCCCTGCAGACGGCCGCCGACGAGCTGGTTCTCGTCAGTGCCACCGAGGGCAGCCTGGTGGTAGCGCCTGCGCCGGAGCTGATCCTCCAAATTGTGCCACGCCCGCCGACCGCCCCCGCGGCGGACCGGGTCAACCTGCCCGTTCGGTTGTGGATCAATGTGGCCGACCCGGCCCAGGTCACGCCGGAGCTGGCTGATCGGATTGCGGGCGTCGGGCTGTACCGGACCGAGGTGCTGTTCATGGAGCAGATCGACGATTTCCCGAGCGAAGAGCAGCAGTACCTCACCTACCGGTCGTTGTTCGAGACGTGCCGGCCGGACCAGATTGTCACGGTCCGCACCGCCGACATCGGCGGCGACAAGACCCTGTCTTATTTCCCGCTCGGACCGCAGGAGAACCCCTCCCTCGGGGTGCGGGCCAATCGGGTCTACCGCGAGCACCCGGAGATCTTCATCACGCAGATGCGGGCTATTCTCCGGGCGGCGGCCGACAGCTCGGGCCTGCGGATCATGTACCCGATGATCGGGAGCCGCGAGGACCTGTTGTTCATCGAACGGCTGCTGGCCGAGGCGGTACGCAGCCTGCGGGCCCGGCGCCAGGTCTATCAGGATCAATTCCAACAGGGCATCATGATCGAGGTGCCCTCGGCGGCGTGGAATGCCCGCGAATTGCTGGAGGTGGTGGACTTCGCCAGTGTCGGAACCAATGATCTGCTGCAATACTTCTTCGCGGTCGGTCGAGACGATGCCCGTGGCAGTCAAAGCTACCGGACGCTGGACCCGGTGGCGCTGCGTATGCTCAAACACCTGGTCGATGCCGCCGCGCTGGCGGGCAAACCGTTGAGCATCTGCGGCGAGGTCGCCTCCGACCCGCAGTTGCTGCCCCTGCTGATTGGAGTGGGTTTCCGGGATTTGAGTGTGGATATCCGGTTTCTGGCTCAAGTCGAGGAAGCAGCCGTCGGTCTGGACATCACCGCCTGCCGGCAACTGGTGCAGGACTGCCTCAAGGCCACGACGTCGCGGGAAGTCCGGGCGCTGTTGAGCGCTTCGGGATTAGTGAAGAAGAACCGGCCGGCCTGTTCCTCGCGTTGGGACCAGGCGGTGGATCCGGTTTGCGGGGCTGTCGTCGATACGGCGGAGGGCCATTTGACGCTGGCCCGCCGCGGCGCGAAAATCCATTTCTGCAGTGCCCAGTGCCGGGATGAGTACCTCTTCCGGGAAAAGCTCGGGCGTGCTCCGGTGGCACGCGCGGGTTGAGGAAGCCGCCCCGGCCGCCACGAATCACAAGTCAAAATGATGCCTGTAGCCCCGCACCTTCGTTCGGAGCTACAGGCTGCCCTGCGTTACCGGTCTAGGAGCCGGAATACCCAATTGTCAGTTTTCGGACGCGCTCCTGCCTCATGGGAAACCAGCGTGCGAGAAGACGCGCGCGGCCGTCCCGTGCCTCACGGCTTATTGGGCTCGCGCGCAATCCCGGATGTTGTTCCGCGCGTGGCGCCCAAGCCCGGCGTTGCCGTTTGCGAAGGTGGGGTCTGGGTCGTGGGGGTCTGCCCGGTGGCGCCGCGCGACCGTTGCCCGGCCCTACCGGATGGAGACGTCCACAGCGGATCGCCCTCGCGATTGCGAAGCTGGATATTGTGACCACCCTGAGAGAGGTTGGCCGCGACGAACACCGGCGCGGCACTCGGGGCACCGGTGGCACGAGCCTCCCAGCCGGTCAAGTGAACCCGGTCTCCGTTGACGACAAAGAAGCCCTGTTTGCTGATATAGTCCCGCGGTCCCACTTGGACGTTTACGGTCTGGCCGTCGGCGGTCTTGAGGCGCAGCCACACGACTTCCATCCCGCCGGGCGACCGCGACTTGCCGACTTCCGTCACGGTGCCGTCGATCGTCCGCTCCTTCGACAAATCCAAGGCGTCCGGGGCCAGCAGGGCCGCGGGGGCAAACGAGGTCAAGGACGAGCCGGCCGGCGTATTCGGCTCTTCCGCCGGCGTATATCCCAGGGCCGTCGTCCCGGACGTCTCCGCTCGGGACTGCGGCTTGGTGGAGGGCGCGGCTCCCGGAGCCCTCGTCTGTCCCTCCCACAGCGGTGTGCCGGTCTCGCTGCGCAGCCGCAACACATGGCTGTTGTACGTGACCTGCGTCGGCAGGAAGACGCGCCGGCCCGCCGCGGCGGTGGCAACCTCAGATCCGGTCAGATGAATCTGATCGCCCCGGACAATGTAGAAGTCCTGCGTGCTGACGTAGTTGCGGGGTCCCAGATTCACCAGCACCGTCCGGCCGTCGGTCGTGTGGACCCTCAGCCAGATCATGTCCGGGCCGGTCGCGGTGGCCTTGAATTTGCCCTCATCGATCACGGTCCCGTCAATCGTGGTGATCGTCGCGGGATTGAACGTCCCGGTCAGTTCGTTCGGGGCAGGCTCCGCCAGGGCGGCAGAGGGTGCCGTGGGCGCCGTGCCGGGCGCGGGCGGCGTGGGGGTCCGCGCCGAGGGTCGCGTGGCGCGCGGCGCGGCGGCTACGGTCCCGGGCGGCACGTAGGCGAGAGCGGCTCCGCTCGGCGCTACCCCGAAGGCGCGGGCCAATTCCTGGGAGTAGGAAGGACTCGCCAGGTCAGGCCATTGCATCGGCGAGAAGGAATTCGCGTGGAGCGTCGTCTTGCTGGCATTCACCCGGGCCACGTGCAGGGCCGGCTCCAGCGTGATCGCGTTCTCCGGCACGGCGGCGAACCTCGAGCCGACGCCAAGGACGCCGCCATAGGATACGACCGTGTAGGCAATCTGGCCGGTGTCCTCCCGGACGATCAGATCATGGATAGTGCCGACATTTCGCCCCTCGAGCCCTTTCACCCGGGACCCTCTGATGTGGGTGAACCTGCGGTCCTTGATGTCCGTGCTACTGTAGGCCGCAGGCCGCGTGCTGTACGTCCGGTCCATGCTGGCAACCGGCCAGACACTCTCCGCACTGCTCGGCCAGGCGGAGGCACGGAAGCCCCGGCTCTGCCGGAACTGCTCGTAGGTGATCGGTGCGACGTAGGTCCGGTTGAGACCCGGGCTCAGCGCCGACCACGGGATCGCGTGCAGCGTGCTGCCGATCCCGAGAACGCCGTCGTGGGTCACGGCGACGTACGAAATACCCTTGAGGTCCGGAGTCAGCACGATGTCATGGATCCGTCCCAGGGTCTTGCCCTGGGGGCTGACCACCCGTGCGTGCAAGATGCGGTCGGCCCTTCTGAGGTCGGCCTCCGACGCGGGCGCCGTGAGAGACGGACTCGACACAACCGCGTTGGCATCCGTGTACGAGGGCGTGGTGGCGGCCTTGCCAAGCCCCGCCGCCGGGCCGCCGCTTACTGCCAGCGCCACCAGACCCAGCGTCAGAACACCTCTTCTGAAGAGTCTTGTTGTACTCATGTTCCTGATCCTCCAAATTCGTTGGGTAAATGCGTAAACCGGTAGAAGCGGTGGGCTCCTATACGCTGCCTAGCGATTGGGACCCGGATCCTTCCGACGCTCCTACGCTCGTGTCCCTCTACGTTCCAACCTATCCCCGGGTGAAGTCCGTGCTCGTCAGTAAAAGGCTGATTTCGCATGGGCCGATGACGGGTAGGCAAACGGCGGACTGCCGAAGATGGAAAAACCCGATTGAGGGGGGAGAACGATTCGTGTCTCTGAGAGATGCGGCGCCAGACTCCAGGAATCGTCTATGGCCTCCAGGACTCCAGAAAAGGATCGACCACTCGCGGGCCGAAGCGCCCGGTTCTGCCTCACCCGGAAGGTGACGTCGGCACTGGTTCCACCATTGCTCGACGCGTGGGCGCAGGCCCTCCTGGCGAAAAGCAAGGACGCAAACCGTGCGACAGCGGCCCGGCCGCACTGGGAGGATGCCGTGGACCTGGACGCTGCCGCCCCGCCTTTCAAGAAGAATCCCTCCTCGTGGTCGCACCGGGTCGCGGTGGCCGTTGTGGCCGCGCTGGGCGCCCTCCTGGCCGCCTACCTGAGTCTGTACCAGTTGCACTTGACGGCGTCCGTCTGGGATCCGGTCTTCGGCGCGGGCACGGAGCGGGTGTTGACCTCGCCACTCTCGCAGACGCTCTACCGGATTTTCCACGTGCCGGACGCCCTGCTCGGAGCATTGGCGTACAGCGCGGAGATTCTGTTCACTCTCGCCGGCTCGACGCGGCGCTGGCAGTACCGGCCTTGGCTCGTGGCGCTGTTCGGACTGAACGTCCTCGGCCTGGCCTGTGGCGGCGTCGCGCTCATGGCAGCGCAGGGGCTGGTCGTCAAGTCCTGGTGTTTCTGGTGCCTCATCACTACATCGATCTCGCTGCTCCTGGCCGCCTTGTCGGCCAAGGAAGTATATGCCTCTTTCCATTATCTATGGCGCGTCCACGAGCACTCGGGCCGCTTCCAGGTCGTCCGGGATGCCTTCTGGGGACGGGCCTCGGAACCGGCGGACCGTGCCGCCCTGCCCAAGGAGTGACGATGTGGCCGCGAATCATGGAAGTGATGCTCGGACTGTGGCTGGTGCTGAGCCCACTGATCTTTCGCCTCGAACCCGGTGACCTGGCCCTGATCGTCAATCACCTCGTCTATGGCGCCGCCACGGCGGTCGCCGCCCTGATCGCCATCCGCGTCCGCTTTCTGCGCGTCGTCACCATCGCGATCGGCTTGTGGCTCATCGGCTACGGCTACGTGGCGGGCGGATACCCCGGCCCCGGCGGATACTTGAACCTGATCGTGATCGGCGTCCTGCTGTGTGCCCTGGGGCTGATCCCCACGGATTGCCTCGTGCCGACCCACTCGTGGCGGGAGTACTATGCCTCTCAACGACGTGAATGATGCCGTTCATGAATCGCTCGTGCGGGTGGCCCGTCGAACGCTGGTGGTGGTGGCGATCGTGGCGCTCGCCCTGCTGCTGTGGCGGATTCGGGTCGCCCTGCTGCTCGGCTTCATCGGGGTCCTCTTCGCCGTGCTGTTTCGCGGCGAGGCGACCCTGGTGAAGCGGTACACGCGGATTCCGGTAGGATGGGCCCTGCTGCTCGTCGCCGCCGTCTCCATTGGCGTCGTCGTGACATTCTTCTGGTTTGCCGGGCCGGCCATCAACGAGCAATTCAGCGAACTCCTCAAGACTCTGCCGACATCGATCGACCGTATTCGGGAAACGATCAGCCATTACTCCGTGGGGCAGTATCTCCTGAGCTATCTGCAGCCGCCGAAGCCGGGGGCCGGCACTTCCGGCCTGCACCTGTTCTCCGGAGTCACCGGCATCGCTTCGACCATCTACGGTGTCTTGACAGATCTATTGCTGGTCCTCGTCTCCGCCATCTACTTTGCCGTGAACCCGCAGATGTACACGCGCGGGATTCTCCTGTTGATCCCCAAGAGCAAATCCCTGCGGGTCAGCGAGGTGATCGATGAATCCGGGCGTGTCCTGGGTTATTGGCTGATCGGGCAAGTGCTCGTGATGGTGTTCGTCGGCGTCATGGTCACCCTCGGCCTGTCGCTGATCGGGATTCCCCTGGCGCTGGTGCTGGGAGTCATCTCGGGATTGCTGGAATTCATTCCCATCTTCGGTCCGGTGGCCGCGGCCGTGCCGGGCATCCTCATTGCCATGACCGGGGGCTGGGTCCAGGCTCTCTATGCCGCGCTGGTCTACCTGATCGTCCAGGAAATCGAGGCCAACATTCTCGTCCCCCTGATCCAGAGAGTTACGGTGGAGGTGCCTCCGGCCCTCGTGGTGCTGGCCCTCGTAGCCTTCGGTTCGCTGTTCGGGTTTCTTGGTATTCTCATTGCCACCCCCATGACCGCCCTGCTGATCCTCTGGGTCAAACGGCTCTATGTGGAGGATGCCTTGGGCAAAGGCCCGCCCGTGATCGGGCCGGGATAAGCGAGGATTGACCCACACCGTGGTCCTCGGGCAGTAATCGGGTCTTCACAGGTTTTGAGACCGGACTTTGCGTGTGGTAGGACATCAGCGGCATCACCAGGGTTGCCGCCGCACGCGTAGGAAAGCCCCGCCCCCAGCCCCGAGCCGGCCGGAGTGCAGAGTTGCAGGCTGAAAATCCGATAACAAGAAGATGGGCAGGCGCGCCGGGGCCGTTCCGGCGCGTGCCACTGACTGTATCCAACCGGGAGAACTCGGATGCCGGCCAGCATCGCGCACATGGTGATCGCACACAACGCCTTGGCCCTGCTGAAGGACAAGGGCTTCCAGGATCTGGCGGACTTCGCCGCCCGGCTGGATGACCCGGCGAAAGACTCGCTTTGCCAGGCCTACATGAATCTCGGCAGTATTGGGCCGGACTTGTATTACTATGTCAGCATGGCGCGATCCGCCAAGGAGATGCTGCTGGAGGGGTTCGTCGATGCGGCGGGCGTGACCCCCTGGTCCTATCACCTCCATTCGCAAAAACCCAATCAATTCCCGCTGCACCTGAGCGAGATCCTCTTCCAGGATGCCGTCTGGGCGGACGGCCGGATCGCGCTGGACGCCAACGACCACCGCAAGCTCGCCTATATCGCCGGGCATCTGAGCCACATCGCGGCGGACCAGATCATCCATCCGTTGGTCAACCGGATCGCCCAGCCCTACTATCGCGACGGCGCCAACCGCAAGAAGCACCGCCAGTGCGAGGTCTTCCAGGATTACTTCCTCTACGAGGAGGTCTACCGCGAGAAACGCGACCAGGCCAAGGGCAAACGCGGCAAGGCGCGGTACAGCTTCTTCGAGCAGGACTTCCGCACCTGGGTCGATATCGTGCCGCGCTGGACGACGCGGAATACGGAGGACTGGTTCCGGTACTTCCTCCAGCGTGGCTTCGCCGAGACCTACGGCGTATTCCCCACGGAGGATGACATCGAGAATTCGGTCGATAACCTGCTGCTGGTCCTACGGGTCTGCAAGGTGCAAGGCCCCTACAAGGAGGCCCAGAGAGAATATGAGCAGTTCGGTCCCGACGGCGCTATGTACCGGGAGTATATTGCGGAACCGGACTACCTGACTTATTATGGCGAAGCGGTGCGCCTGTCGGCGGCGTATCTGGCGGCCCTGTACGAAGTCTACACGACCCTGGCAGCCAGCCGGGATTTCGATGAGCCGCAGAAGAGGCGATTCCGCGAAATCGTCAGCGCTGCGGATCTGTCGTGCCCCTTGGAGAAGGACATCCTGGCGAAGGCACGCGAGAGATTGGTCGGCGCTCCCGGCGGCGCGAAGTACGAGCCGCTCTTCGCCTGAGGGCCGGCAGGAGCATGGGATGTGTCACGGCCGGCGTGCCGATGGCGGTTGCTGAGGATACGATCGTGAAGCCTTGATGGTCTGGTAATGCCCGGAATGGAAACTGCCTATACACTACAGGAGTCGCCTCTGACCTTGCGAAAGCGCACCTATCATTTCCTGAATTCCACGGAATCCGCCGGGGCATTCAGTCGGGCTTTCAATGCCTTCATCGTGGTGCTGATCATCTCGAACATCCTGGCCATGATCCTGGAGTCGGTGAAGGACATCCGCGAGTGGATTCCCGGCTATTTCGCCTGGTTCGAGTATTTCTCCGTGGCGATCTTCTCGCTGGAGTACTCGCTGCGCGTTTGGACAAGTGTGGAAGATCCACGGTATCCCCGTCCCCTTCTCGGACGGCTGCGCTTCGCCCTGACGCCGCTGGCCCTCGTGGACCTCTCGGCGGTGCTGCCTTTCTATCTGCCGTTCATCCACGCGGACCTGCGGGGCCTGCGGATGTTCCGTCTGGTTCGGATCATGCGCGTGATGCGCGTCGCCAAGCTCGGGCGGTACTCGGAATCGCTGCAAATGTTGCTGCGCGTCGTGCGGTCGCGCTGGGAGCAGTTGTTGAGCTCGGTGCTCATCCTGCTGATCCTGGCCGTCGTGTCCGCCTCGCTGATGTTCTATGCGGAGAACGAGGCCCAGCCCAAGGCCTTCTCCAGTATCCCCGCCGCGATGTGGTGGGCCGTCGCCACCCTGACGACGATCGGCTACGGCGACGTCTATCCGGTCACCGTGATCGGCAAGTTCATGGCAGCGATCATCGCGGTGCTCGGCATCGGGATGTTTGCCCTGCCCACCGGCATCCTCGGCTCAGGATTCATGGAGGAGCTGGACAAGAGCAAGAAACCCCGGAAGTGTCCGCACTGCGGAAAGGACCTATGAGATCCATCGGCCGTCTGCCAGAGGAGTCCCAGGGAAAACGGTTCGGCGCTTTCCTCCACGGGGAGGGCGTCGAGAGCCAGGTGGACCAGAGCCGCCAGGGAGACTGGGAAGTCTGGGTCCTGGATGATGAGAGCGTCGAGAGGGCCCAGGCCCTGTTCCGCGAATTTGTCGAGCACCCTGACGACCCCCGCTTCACCAAGGCCGCCCGGGCCGTGGCCGAGAAGAGACGGCAAGACCAGCAGGAGCAAGTGGGCCAGCGCAACCGCATGATCGATGCGCGGACCATTTTCTACACGCCGCCCGTTCCCATCGGCATCTTGACCATCATTTTGATCGTCATCAGCATTGCCATCACACTTCTCGCGGACTTCGGCAAAAACAACCAGTATGTCCAGCCATTCTCGATCACCCAGTATGCGGCCAGGGGCTATGTCCCCTTCGGTGAGCCCGGACTGCCGGAGATCCGCCACGGCGAGATCTGGCGGCTCTTCACCCCCATGTTCCTGCACTTCGGTTTTCTCCACATTTTCTTCAACATGCTCTGGCTGCGCGATTTGGGCAGCATGATCGAGGCCCGCAAGAGCACCGGGATGCTGCTGGTTCTGGTGCTGGTCATCGCCGGAGCCTCCAATCTCGCCCAATACCTGGTCAGCGGCCCCGCGTTCGGCGGCATGTCCGGCGTGGTCTATGGCCTGCTCGGCTATATCTGGATGCAGGGCATAGTCGACCCGGCTTCCAAGCTGTCGCTCGAGCCGCAAACCGTCATCTTCATGATCGCCTGGTTCTTCCTCTGCCTCTTCGATCTCGTCGGCAACGTCGCCAACACAGTACACGCCGTCGGCCTCGGCGTGGGCATTGCTTGGGGATTCGTCGCCGCCCGCCTTTCCATCGCCCTCCGCCGGGGCTGAGCCCGCGAATTCGGGGATTTCCCGCATTGGCGCGCCGCCCGGCTCTGCGACAATACGCGTACAGGCAACAGCATAGAGATCCTAAAACCGATCCCTTGGGCCTGAGGACCGAGTCCTCTCACAGGAGGTAGAACCATGGCAGAGGAAAAAGAAGAACTGACGTGCGAGCAGTGCGGTCAGCCGATTGAGGACGGGGTCTGTGTCGGTTGCGGCGAAGTGGAGGACGAGTGCACCTGCGAGCCGGGCGATTAGCCACCTCGCAACAAGGTCGCCGGTATTCAGTAGTCAATAGTCAGAGGTAGGGTGCGTATCACGCACCATCCCGCTCTCCGCGTCCAAGCGGTGCGTGGTACGCGCCCTACCGACCACCGAATCCGTGTCGCGACACGCCTTTGCGTTTCTGTGCGGCGGGAGCGATTGATGCCGGCGTTGCCCGGGACCCGACATTTCCCCGGTCTCAGGGTCAACCGCTGGCGATTTTCCCCCTGTCATTGCCTTGACAGTGCAATTTTCCGCGCGGATAATGCGTCTCTATATTTGGCGCTCGGGGATGGGTTACAAACAGGCGCCGGATGCGTTGGGGCCCCGCGCAAGACTGCGCGTTCGGGGACCCGTTCCTGTCGGGCATCTCTTGGAAAGGCAGCAGTATGAGTGAAGTTCGCAGCACACGCCGGGAGTTTCTCATCGGTTCGATGGCCCTAGGGGCGGGGATCGCGACGGCGGGTCCCTTGGGCGAGGTCCTGACGGCGGCCCAGAAACCCGGCTCCAAGATGAAATTCGGCCTGGTGACCTACCTGTGGGGCCAGAATTGGGACCTGCCAACGGTGATCAGGAATTGCGAGAAGGCCGGCGTCCTGGGCGTCGAGCTGCGGACGGAACATGCCCATAAAGTCGAGTCGAACCTGACCGAGGCCCAGCGGCGGGACGTCAAAAAGCGCTTCGCCGACAGCAAGGTGACCCTGGTGAGCCTCGGAACGAACTTTGCGTTCCACTATCCGGACGAGAGCCGAGTCAGGAAAGAGATCGAGGGGGCCAAGCAATACATCAAGCTGGCCTACGATTGCGGCGCCTCCGGCATGAAGGTCAAGCCGAACGACCTGCCCAAGGGCGTCCCCTACGCCAAGACCATCGAGCAGATCGGCCGCTCGCTCAATGAGCTGGGCCAGTTCGCCGCCGGGTATGGCCAGGAAGTCCGCCTGGAGGTCCACGGCGGCTGCTCCCTGCTGCCTACGATGAAGGCGATCATGGATGTGGTGACCCAGCCCAACGTCGGCGTCTGCTGGAACTGCAATGGCCAAGACCTCGAAGGCGAGGGCTTGGAGTACAATTTCAAGCTCGTGCGGCCCCGGTTCAGCCATATCGCTCATGTCCGAGAGCTTAATCTCACGGATTATCCCTACCAGCAACTCATCAACCTGATGGTCGCGACCGACTGGGACGGCTGGGTCCTGCTGGAAGGGCGCGTCATACCGAAAGAGCCCATCAAGGCGATGATCGAACAACGAGAAGTCTTTGCGCAAATGGTGGCCAAGGCTCAAGCGGGTGGGGCCCAGCCGGCCGGGGGCGGCATCCAGCTCACGCAGGGCGACAACAAAGTAACCGTCGAGATCAACGGCAAGCTCTTCACCGAGTACCGGTTCAAGGAGCCGCAGCGGCCCTTCTTCTACCCGGTGATCGGGCCGACGGGCCAACCGGTCATGCGGCATTGGCCGGTCGAGGGCACCGATCCGAACGATGCCCGCGATCACGTGCATCAGAAGTCCCTCTGGTTCACCCACGGAGCCGTCAACGGCATCGACTTCTGGTCGGACAACAAGGGCAAGATCGTCCACGACAAGTTCCTGGAAGTCGCCTCCGGCCCGCAGGTCGGCGTCATCAAGTCCGAGAACCAGTGGGTCGCCCCCGACGGTAAGGTCGTCCTGACCGACACGCGGACCCATCGATTCCGCCGCGACCCCGATGGAACCATCATGGATTGGGAAATCGTCCTCCACGCTTCCAACGGCCAGGTGACCTTTGGCGACACGAAGGAAGGGTCGATGGCCATTCGCCTGAACCCGACCATGCAACTGGCCCCGACGCCGGGCATGAAATCCCAAGGCATAACGGCCCACGGCCACATCATCAACAGCGAGGGCGTGACCGACGGCCAAACCTGGAGCAAGCGCGCCGCCTGGTGCGACTACTATGGGCCGGTCAAGGGCGAGATCGTCGGCATCGCCATATTCGACCATCCGGACAATCCGCGGCATCCGACGTGGTGGCATGTTCGCGATTACGGCCTGTTCGCCGCCAACCCGTTCGGTATCCACGATTTCGAGAAGAAACCCGCCGGCGCAGGCGACCTGGTGATCCCCGCCGGACAGAGCGTGACGTTCAAGTATCGTTTCTTCTTCCATAAGGGCGACGAGAAGCAAGGCAAAGTGGCCGAACACTACCGCGACTACGCGGGCGGCAAATGACATCGTGGCACGGGCGTCCCGCCCGTGTGAGCAGGGCCAGAGCCTGCCCCCGCGAAGGCGGGGGATGGCCCCGCGGCTCATGGGCAAGGTGCCCATGCTACTGGAGATCCATTCGAAAGGCCTGATTATGAGCAGTTTCACACGTCGTGATCTTCTGAAAACCTCGATGGCCGTGAGCGCCGGTCTGACACTATTGAGGCCCACGTCCCGCGTCCTCGGCGCCAACGATGAGATCCGGCTCGCCACCATCGGTGTCGGCGGACAGGGCAGCTACCATACGGAGGTCTTCAGCAAGATTCCCGGCGTCCGTTACGTGGCGGTGTGCGACCCCGACCAGTTCCATGTCAACGCCCGCGTCAAGTTCTTCGCCGACAAGGGGCTCAAGGTGGACGGCTACACCGACATGCGGAAGCTGCTCGACCGCAAGGACATCGACGCGATCACTTCGGCCACCCCGAACCATTGGCATGCCCTGGTGACGGTCTGGGGCTGCCAGGCGGGCAAAGACGTTTATATCGAAAAACCCGCCTGCCACGAGATCTGGGAAGGCCGCCAGATGGTCGAGGCCGCCCGCAAGTACGACCGCATCGTTCAAATCGGCACGCAGAAACGCTCCTCCGGGCCCCACAAGGCCGCCATCGACTGGATTCGCGCGGGCAACCTCGGCAAGATCAAGTGGGTCCGCGGGTTCTGCTACAAGGCACGCGGCCCTGCCTCCATGGGGGGCGGCTACAGCGGGATCGTGGAGGGGACCAACGGCCCGATTCCCGTGCCGGCGAACATCGACTACAACCTCTGGTGCGGCCCCGCGGACATGATGCCCCTGCAGCGTAAGACCCTGCACTACGTCTGGCACTGGCTCTGGAACACCGGCTGCGGCGATATCGGCAACCAGGGACCCCACGAGATGGATATCGGCCGCTGGGTGCTCGGCGATCCGGGGCTGGCGACGCACGCCTTCAGCATCGGCGGCCGCTTCGGCGTCAGCCAGGTCGGCGATGCCGGCGAGACCGCCAACACCCAAATCGCCTATTTCGACTACCAACCGGCCCCCCTGATCTTCGAAGTCCGCGGCCTGCCCAGCAAGAAAGGCGAACGCCGCATGGACAACTACCGCCGGACCGGGATCGATGTGGGCAACTGCATCCAGTGTGAAGGCGGGTACTTCCCCGCCGGTGACGGCGGCGGCTCGGTCTTCGACAACGACGGCAAGAAGATCAAATCGTTCACCGGCAAGGAATACGGCGGCATCGGCGGTGCCGGGCACCACGAGAACTTCATCAAGGCCGTCCGCAGCCACAAACGCAGCGACCTCAACGCCGATATCGAGGTCGGCCATCTCTCCGCCGGCCTGGTCCACATGGCCAACACCTCCTACCGCCTGGGCAAGAAGATGAAGACGGACGAGATCAAGGCCGCCTTGGCCGACAACCCGGAAATGCTGGACTCCTTCAACCGGATGGTCGAGCACCTGGCCGCCAACGAGATCGATTTGGACAAAGAGCCGCTCACGATGGGTCCGATGCTGACGATGGACCCCGAGAAGGAACAATACACCGGTGAATACAGCGACATGGCCAACATGTTCCTGAAGCGCAATTACCGCGAGCCGTTCGTGGTGCCGGAAAACGTGTGAAAGAATCGATTATGTACGTGGCACGGGCATCCTGCCCGTGTGTAGCATGGGCGCGAGCGACCATGAAGGCAGGGCCAAGATGGCCCTGCGACTCATGGGCAAGATGCCCATGCTACTAAGATCATCAATGGAAGGGCAGACTATGAGCAATGTGACACGTCGTGATTTCCTTTGGTCGTCCATGGCCGCGGGCGCCGGCCTGGCCCTGTTGAAGCCGACCTCCCGGGTCCTGGGGGCCAACGACGAGATACGGCTCGCTACCATCGGCGTCGGGGCGCAAGGCAGCGGCCACCTGAGTTATTTCAGCAAGATCCCCGGGGTGCGCTACGTCGCGGTCTGTGACGCGGACCAGAATCACGTGGATCGGGCCGTAAAGAGTTTCGCGAACAAGGGCATCAAAGTCGACGGTTACACCGACATGCGGAAACTGCTCGACCGCAAGGATATCGACGCGATCACATCGGCCACGCCCAACCATTGGCACGCCCTCGTCACCGTCTGGGCCTGCCAGGCGGGCAAGGACGTCTACATCGAGAAGCCCGCCTGCCACGATCTCTGGGAAGGCCGCAAGATGGTCGAGGCGTCCCGCAAGTACGATCGCATCGTCCAGATCGGGACCCAGAAGCGCTCCTCCGAAGCCCATCCGGCCGCGTACGCGTGGATTCGCGAGGGTCACATCGGCAAGATCAAGTGGTCGCGCGGCTTCTGCTACAAGAGCCGGGGTCCCGGCACCAACGGCATCGTTCACGGCACGAATGGGCCCGTCCCCGTCCCGGCGGGTGTCGATTATAACTTCTGGTGCGGCCCGGCCGACATGATGCCGCTGAACCGGACGGCACTTCACTACGTCTGGCACTGGGTCTGGAATACGGGCAACGGTGACATCGGCAACCAGGGGCCCCATGAGATGGACATCGCCCGCTGGGCGCTGGGCGATCCCGGCCTGCCGACTCGGTGCTTCAGCATCGGCGGCCGCTTCGGCTGCGGCGCGACCGACGACCGCGGCGAAACCGCCAATACGCAGATCGCCTTCTTCGACTACAAGCCGGCCCCCTTGATCTTCGAAGTCCGCGGCCTGCCGCGCAAGAAGGGCGACAACCCCAACGTCATGGACAACTTCCATGGCGTCCGGGTCGGCAACTGCCTGCAGTGCGAAGGCGGCTACTGGGCCTCGGACGATGGCGGCGGCTGGGTCTTCGACAATGACGGCAAGAAGATCAAGCAATTCTCCGGCCGGGGCGGCGCGGGCCACCACGAGAACTTTATCAAGGCCGTCCGCAGCCACAAGCGCAGCGACCAGAACGCCGACATCGAGGTCGGCCACCTCTCGGCCGCCCTGGTCCACATGGCCAACACCTCGTACCGGCTGGGCAAGAAGATGAAGGCCGACGAGATCAAGGCCGCCCTCGCGGACAATCCGGAGATGCTGGACTCCTTCAACCGGATGCTCGAGCACTTGGCCGCCAACCAGGTGGACCTGGAGAAAGAGCCAATCACGGTGGGCCCGATGCTGACGATGGACCCGCAGAAGGAGCAGTACATTGGCGAGTACAGCGACATGGCCAACATGTTCCTGAAGCGCAACTACCGCGAGCCGTTCGCGATTCCGGAAAACGTGTGACTGTAGGGGTGGCCCCCTGTGGCCGCCCTCTTTCATTCCGATGATTGTCCTGGGCTCTCAGGAGGGCAGGCACGGGGGCCTGCCCCTACGGAAAAGAAGATGAAATTTGCTCTGTGCAACGAGATGTTCGAATCCCGGCCGATGGCCCAGGTCTGCTCGGTCGCGCGCCGGCTCGGCTATCACGGGATTGAGATCGCGCCCTTCACGCTGGCGCCCTCGGCGACCGACGTGTCCACCGCCCAGCGGCGGGAGGTCCGCCAGATCATCCAGGACCACGGCCTCGAAGTCGTCGGCCTGCACTGGCTATTCGCCAAGACTCCATTGACCCTGCACCTGACCACGCCGGACCAGGCCACCTGGCAGCGGACGCGCGACTACCTGGCCGCCCTGCTCGACCTGTGCAGCGACCTGGGTGGCAAGGTCCTGGTCCTTGGCTCGCCCAAGCAACGCGATATCCTGGCGAACCAGACGAAGCAGGGCGCCTGGCAGCGGGCGGTCGAGTTGCTCAGTTCCGTGACCGACCAGGCCCAAGAGCAGGGCTTGACGATCTGCTTCGAGCCGCTCTCACCTGCCGAGACCAACTTCATCAACACGGTCGCGGAGGGCATGAAGCTGGTCCGCCAGGTCCGCCATCCGAACTTCAAGATCCATCTCGATGCCAAGGCGATGAGTTCCGAGTCCAAGCCGGTCGCAGCGGTTATCCGCTCGGTCAAGGCCAAGGATATCGGCCACTTCCACGTGAACGATCCGAACCTCTACGGCCCCGGCATGGGCGATCTCGATTACGCCCCCATCGCCGAGGCGGCGCGCGAGATCGGCTACGACAAGTGGCTCTCGGTCGAGGTCTTCAAGTACGATCCCGACCCCGAGACCATCGCCCAAAAGAGCATCGACTACCTCCGCCGCTTCTGGCCATAGGGGCGCAAGATCCTTTGCCCCTGCCATGCATCGCCCCGAGGCAGACTCGCAAGAGAAGCCTGCCGTGGTTCGTTTGTGAAGTTCCCGTAGGGGCAGGCCCCCGTGCCTGCCCATCCTTCGAGGGCAACCACAGGGGTTGCCCCTACGACCGTAGGCACGGGTGCCATGCCTACGGTCGGGTAGGCATGTCTTCCGTCGCGGAACGGGACATGTCCACGCCAGCCCTCCGTTCCCGCAAGCACAAAGGCCCGTCCGGTGGCGCAGAAAGAGGCTACCCTCGGCCGAGAATCGGAGTAGAATGGGCCGCACCGTGTACAAGCATTGGCTGTGGAACCTGGTGAATGGAGATCATGAAGCGCAAGCTCTTCCAGACTATCGGTCCGGCGATCAGCATCTGCCTGTTCGTGCTGGCGATCGGCCTGATTCACCATGAGCTGCGCGGGTATCATTACCGCGATATCGTCCGCCAATTCGGGCAGGTGGGCTACGGCGACATCCTTAAGGCCATAGTGCTCACCATTCTCAATTACCTCGTCTTGACCGCCAACGACGCCCTCGCCCTGCGGTACGCCCGCCATCCGCTGCCGTACCACAAGCTTGCTTTCGCCTCGTTCGTCGGGTATGCCTTCAGCAACAACGCGACCATCGTCGGCGGCAGCGCCGCTCGCTACCGGATCTACACCGCCCTGGGAGTTACGCCCGGGGAAATTGCGGAACTGGTGGTCTTTTGCGGTATGACGGTCTGGCTGGGGTTCTTCCTGGTCGCCGGCAGTGCGCTGGTGCTTACCGACAGTTCCCAGTTCTCCGTTCTCAGCTCCCAGTTGTCCACCCTCCGCTGGCCGCTGTCCACCATCAATTGGCAACTGGTGGGCGTCGCCTGTTTGGCCGTAGTGGACGTCTACCTGCTCGCCGTCGTGCTGCGGCGGCGGCCTATCGCCCTGGGCGAATGGCAGGTGCGGATTCCTTCGCCGGGTATTTCCCTCGGACAGATCACGGTCACCGCGACCGATTGGCTACTGGCGGCCGCCGTCCTGTGGGTGCTGCTGCCGGACCAGATACACATTACCTACCCCCATTTCCTCGGCATCTTCATGCTCGGCCAAGGGCTGGGGATGGTCAGCCATGTTCCGGGCGGCCTGGGCGTCTTTGAGACGGTGCTGCTGTTCTCGCTGGGCGATGGCGGCGACCGGCTGGCCCTGACGGCCGCCCTGCTGCTCTATCGGCTGATCTATTACATCCTGCCCCTGCTCCTGGGCTCGCTGCTCCTGGCCCTTCATGAAGTTCTGCCGCGGATGGCCCTGGTCCGCCGGATCGGCCTGCACCTCGGCAAATGGGGCTCGGCCATCGCCCCGCAGGTTTTCGCACTGGCCGTGTTCGTCGCGGGGGCCATCCTCCTGTTCTCCGGCTCTTTGCCGCCGGTACGCGAGCGGGCGCGGCTCCTGCGCGATCTGCTGCCGCTGCCGGCGATCGAGATATCCCATTTCCTCGGCAGTCTGACGGGCGCCACCCTGCTGATCGTCGCGCGCGGCCTGCAACGACGCCTGGACGGCGCCTACCACCTCACCATCTTCATGCTCGTGTTCGGCATCCTGTTCTCGCTGCTGCGAGGATCTGCCCTACGCGGAAATTGCGGCCCGGACGTGCACCAGCCCCG
>JAMCWO010000139.1 GCA_023481165.1 Planctomycetota bacterium
AGCGCATTGAAGATGGTAGTGTCGACCAGCTTGATGACGGGCGCGATGTCGCTGTCGGTGGCGGTGAGCTTGTCGATGGAGAGCGTCTCGTCCTGGTCGCCTTCCTCGGAGACGACGTCGAGGGTGAAGCCTTCGGTGACCTCTTCGAGCACGCGCTGCGACTGTTCGGTTTTCTTCAGCAGGTCGGCGATCTGGGAGAGAGTGGCGACCTTCACCCGCAGTTTCTTGTTGAGCAGCAGGGTGAGCTCATCGATGAGGTTGAGGTTGCGGGGATCCGAGAGGGCGATCTCAAGGGTACCGTTCTGCGCCTGCAGGGGGACGAAATTGTAGCGGAACATCAGGTCCACGGGGATGGACCGGAACAGTTCGTGGTCGATGGCGGCTTCCCGCAGGTCGACGAATTCGCAGCGGTAGCTGGAGGCGATGGCGCGCGCCTGCGCGCTTTCCTCGGTGGGGTCGAGCAGCCGGGGTTTTTCGGTAGTCGCCATAAATCACCTGATGGTGTCGGCCAGCGAGAAGATCGGCAGGTAGAGCGCGATCAGCACGAAGGCGACGAAGATGCCCATGAAGATCATGATGGCGGGCTCGATCAGGGACAGCGCCGCGGTCATGCGGGTGCTTACGTCTTCCTCGAAGAACTCGGCCACGCTGGTCAGCATGTTGGGCAGGGCGCCGGTGGATTCGCCGACCTCGATCATGTCGATGGCCAGCGGGGGGAACATTTTGGAGGTTTTGAGGGAGCCGGACAGGGGCTGGCCCTCGCGGATGCTGCGTCCGGCCTGATCGACGGCGCGGCGCAGCAGGGGGGTATTGAGGGACTCGGCGGCGGTTTCCATGGCCTGCACGAGCGGGATGCCGCCGGTGAGCAGGGTGGAGAGCACGCGCGCCAGTTGCGCCACCTGGTACTTGAGCCAGACCTCGCCCACGACCGGGGTGCGCATTTTGAGCTTGTCGAGCGTGAGCCGGGCGGCTTCCCCGCGCGACCACAGTTTGAACAGGAAGATGGCGCCGATGAGCGCTCCGGCGAAGCCCACGATGTACCCCCGCGCCGTGGTCCCGACCGCGATCAGGGCGACCGTGATGGCGGGCAGTTGCGCCTGCATGCTGGAGTACAACTGGGCGAAATTCGGCACCACGTAGGTGACCAGGAACACCATCAGCAGCACCACCAGGACGATCAGCACCGCGGGGTACAGCAGCGAGACCATCACCTTCTTCTTTACCGAGAGGGAGAGGCGCTGGTACGTGATGTAGCGGTCGAGCACTTCCACCAGGCTGCCCGATTTCTCGCCCGCCATCACGCTGGTAACGTACATCTTGGGGAAGATGCCCTGCTGGCGGAACGCCTCGGAGAGCAGGTTGCCGTTGCGGACCTCGTCGCGGACGGCTTTGACGTAGGGACCGAGTTTCGGGTCCGTCAGGCGCTCGGCCAGCAGGTCGAGGCCCTTGAGGATGGGCAGGCCGGCGCGGATGAGCGTCACGAACTGCTGGTTGAAAATAAGGAACTTGTCGAGATTGAGCTTCTTGGCGAAGAGGCCGCCTTGCCCGACGGCCGAGAAACTGCGCGGCTTGATCGAGTAGATGAGGAAGCCCTGCTGGGCGTACTTCTCGCGCAGTTCCTTCTCCGAGCCGGCCTGAGCCACCTGCTGGTGGATCTGGCCACGGCTGTCGGCGTACTTGAGGACGAAGTCGGCCACGGTCAGTTCGCCGCCTCCACCAACTGGACTCCCGGGGGAACCTCGAAGCGGAAGAGCTTGGCATCCAGCCTGGGGTTGACCTGTTCAGCGTCGAAGGTGAACTCGAGAATGGACTTGTCGAAGCCGGTAACTTTGACCTGGCGGATGCGATGATCGGGGAGCACCGAGAATTCCACCTTCGAGTAGGGCAGGGAGTCGGTCTTGGGCTCGGCCGTGACGCGCAGGCCGCCGGCCGGGTCGGGGGTCGCCTCCAGGTTGCGGAACTCCTTGGCGAAGTTCAACTTGCCGAGGAGGAAGGCGAGCGGGGCGCGCATATCCTCGGACTCCTTGAGTTTCATCTTTTCGGCCCGGTTATCCTCGGGAACGTAGAGCCAGAGGTTCTTGCCGTCGGAGACGAAGAGCTTGCCGGCAGGGTCGGTGTAGTCCCAGCGCATGCGGCCCGGTTTGCTCAGGGCGAGTTTGCCGGACTCGGTCCGCCGGGGCAGTCCGGGGGGTGTATATCGTTCCTGGAAGAGGACTTGCAGCGTTTTGGCGGAATTGTAGCGGGCTTCGACGGCTTTCAGAGTCTGCTGCAGGCCGCCATCGGCGGCGCACAGCAGGAAGGGAAACAGTCCGATTGCAGCCCTGGTGAGCCTCACATCAATTTGACGCTTGGTCCCGGCAAAGCGTGTATGCCCAACGAAAAAAAGCCCGGATGCCGAAGCATCCGGGCTTGTGGATGGGGTTGGGTCTGGCGGCTACCGAACCGAAACGGTGACGCCGTTTTGACTGCTGTTGCTGACGATTGAGACGGACAGGGAGACGTTCCCGGAGCCCGCGGTCGGCGGAACGATGGCGTTGATCTGCGGGGCAGGTGGGTACACACCGAAGCGGTAGAAGATGTTCTCCACGTTGTAGAGGTTCGCCGTGAGGGCGATCCCGAGGAATGCCGTCGAGAAGACGGCGAGGGTCGCGCTTCGTTCGACGCGGGCCAGCACGAACAACCCGATGGCGACCGTGAGGAGCGGGGTCAGGCCGCGGAAGAACTGAGTATTGATCGAGTATTGGTACCGGTTGAGGAGGTCAGGCAGCCCCAAGAACGATGACACGGCCGATTCGATCCGAAGCGCGAAGACGCCGAGCAGCACGGCGATCCAGGCCCAGCCGCCTGCCACGCCCGTGAGGACCTTTCGGGCCACGACATAGGCGAGTACCCCTGCGAAGGCCATTGCGGCGCACACGAGCCAGGCGAGATCGGTGGCCTTGCTCGAGACGACCGTCGGGAATCCGTTGGGATCGTGAGCGAAACGGATCAAGCGCAGTGGCCGCTCGATGTCCCCCGCCAGCACCCACAGCGTCGCGAGGAGCGCAAGGCCGGTCAGGACGTAGGGCCGCAGGGGACTTTCCACCCCAGTCAGTCGTGCCCGCCTCCGGTAATAGAAGACGGTGGCGACGTAGCCGAGCGGCAACGCGACAAGCCAGAACAACGACGCCCACCGCACGATGCTGTCCGATGAACCGCTGATGAACATCCAAGGACGCAGAGAATAGGAGACGATCCCGCTCTCGCTTGTGCCGGGCCAGCCATTCTCCCGGTAGAGAGGGCTGGCGGCGAGGGTGATCACGCCGAAGAGCACCAGCGGGAACCAGCACGCCCGACGTGCCCTGCGGACGCGGATCGTCGCCTGCCGTGCCGTTTGGAGCAGCCCCGTTCGCCAATTCCACGTAGGACCCTCCCGTGGACGGGTTGTACAGGAACAGGTCGGTGAGCCCGTCGGAGTTGAACTGTCCCGGCGTGAAGGTCCAGCCGGTCGAGAAGGGCAAGCCCTTCACCGGCCGCCACTT
>JAMCWO010000142.1 GCA_023481165.1 Planctomycetota bacterium
TCCGCGGACGATCACCTGGGGCGCCAAGGAGGGCATGGCCGAGAGCAAAGACAACCTTGTCAACACCGATCCGCTCTTCGTCGACGCGGCCCAAGGCAACTTCCAGCTCAAGCCCGACTCCCCCGCCTACAAGGTGGGCTTCCAACCGATCCCGTTCGAGAAGATCGGCCGACAGACCGCGCCGCCAGACCCGCCCGGCCGTGGTTTCTACGAAGTCAATCGCTGATGGCTAAGGAGGGCGGCTGGGCGAAATGGTCGTAAGCTTCCAGTACCTTGCCTGCTTGGGCGTCGCCATCGTGGACCCAGACCCGGAAGCGCAAGGTCAGTGATTGGCCCGGCTCCAGATGGATAACCTCCACGCCGGGCCAGGAGACGCCGATGAAGCCGTAATGTCGCAGGCACCAGCCGGCGGGAAAGCGCGGATTGGTCGCATGCTGGAAGATAGCGGCCCCGCTCAGATCGGTGGACCCGCCGAAATTGCCCGTCTCATCCGCCCACGCAAGGGGTTTCAGATCACTGTCGGCCGCTTCCTTGCCTTGCGGCGTCGTGATGACCGTCGTCTGGCGCGGGCCGTAGCGCAGGCCGAAGCCGCTGTACCCTTTCTCCTTTCTTCCGGACAGATCCATCGGCTCCAGGGCCTTCAAGGTCAAGAGCACATCGATCGCCCGGCCATACTCGTCGGCGGGAAACGCCCGAATCCACACCCATTCATCCATGATCTTCTTTTGAGCAGTCCACCACGCATTCTTGACGCCGATGGTGGCACAGACCGGCCCCGTTTCCCGGGCCAGCCACTTCTCAAACACCTGCCGCACGCCTTCGCAGGCCCACAGGTCGTGAACCTCGCCGCCGACGCCGACGTGGGCCCAGGTCCAGGACAAGCCCCGATGATGAACGTGGTCTTTGGGAAAATCGTCGGTGATCGCGTGGCCGCGCGGATCGAAGAGCGGATGAATGTACGTGGATCGACGATACTTCTCCGGGACGCCCGGCGCAAGCTGCTCTTGGTGCCGGTAGACGAATACCGGCCTTCCCCGCTCGGACAGGGCCAGTCCCTCGTTGGTCTCGGTCATCGAGAATCGCTCCGGGGCCGAGCGCTCCGCCGCCAGGGCGAATCGGCCGGAACCGACATTGCGTCCCAACACAGTGCAGTAGGTCCTCACGACCGTTTCGGCGCTCGGGGAGAAGAACAGGGATGGGCAGTCTTGCAGAATGATCTTCTCCCCGCCTGTTTCCGGCGTGCCGCTCAGAACAGCGCTGGGCGACGTTCGCCCATCCGCTGACATCTCCACCGGGATAGCTATGGAACGGTCGGGAACATTCACTACGAGGGTTTTGGCTGCCCCGCCGGAGGCAGTACCGATGAGCGCCGCGGCGATCATCAGGAAAATAAATCGATTTCTCATTTCTACTACATCCTCCACGACGCCGGGTGCCAGACTTGCGCTCGCGTAGACATGTCCGACTCCACGGGCAAGACCTGCCTACGCAAGCGTAAGCATGGCGCCCAAATATGGCCGAACCTGTTCGTCAGAACTCGTCAGAGTATACCGTCCCAATAGCCAATCGGCGATTGCATTTCGCCGACGTGTCTGGTATTGTCGGGGCGACAACAACCAGGGTGAACATGGAGATCCATCATGGGAGCTATCACACGCCGAGATTTCATCAAGAGTATGGTTGCCGCAGGGACCGTTATGGCCCTGCCCTCCGCGCATGTCCTGGGGGCCAATGACCGCATTCGCGTCGGTCTGATCGGCTGCGGCGGGCGCGGCACCGATGCCCACCTTCCGGGATTCGCCAAGCAGCCGGGCGTCGTGGTCGTGGCTGTCAGCGACCCCGACCAGCAGCGCCGGGCGAACGCCGCCAAAATCGCGGAGTCCAAGTATGGCAGCCAGGTCGAGCAATACGCCGATATGCGCAAACTCCTGGACCGCAAGGACATCGACGTGATCGCCAACGCCACGCAGAACTACTGGCACGGACTGAGCACGATCTGGGCCTGCCAGGCGGGCAAGCACATCTACGTGGAAAAGCCCCTGTCCCACTACATCTGGGAAGGACGCCAGATGGTCAACGCCGCACGCAAGTACCACCGCATCGCCCAGTGCGGCACGCAGCACCGCTCCGAGGTCCACTTCGCCCAGCCACTTCGCCCAGAGCATCCAATGGATTCGCGCGGGCCATCTCGGCAAGATCAAGTACATCATGGCGTTCGACAACAAGCCCCGCTCCTCCTGCGGCAAGCGCGACACGCCCCTGCCGATTCCCGAGAGCGTCGATTACGACCTCTGGTGCGGCCCGGCCAAGAAGGTGCCCATTTACCGGAACCAACTGCAATATGATTGCAGTTTCGACTGGAACACCGGCGACGGTGAGTCGTGTAACCAGGGGGTCCACGAGATCGACGTGGCCCGCTGGTGCCTCGGCGAAAAGGGTCTTCCACGCCGCGTCATCAGCTTGGGCGGCCGGTTCGTCTTCAACGACGCCTGCGATGTGCCGAACTCGCAGATCGCTTATTACGATTTCCCGACGGCGCCCGTGCTCTACGAGGTCCATAACCTGACCAAGGTCAGGGACTCGAAGGAGATGCCTGACTTCCGCGGCGAGGGCGTGGGCGTGATCGTCGAATGCGAAGGCGGTTCCGTGAGCCTCTATCGTGGCATCGCCTGGGACAAAGACGGCAAAGAAGTCCAGAAATTCACCGGCGGCGGCGATCACTTCGCCAATTTCATCGCCGCCGTGCGCAAGAACGATCCGAAGGAACTCAACGCCGAGATCGAAGTGGGCCACGTATCCACCGCCGTTTGTCACACGGGCAATATCTCCTATCGCGTGGGCCAAAAGGCGTCGCGTACGCAGATGCAGGCCCAGCTTCAGGGAGTGCCCGTCTTTATCCCTGTATTCGAGCGCTTCATGGAGCATCTCACGGCCCACGGCATCGATGTCGATGCCGAGACCGTGACCCTGGGCCCGTGGCTCCGTGTAGACTCGGAAAAGGAACGTTTCCGAGGCAATGCCGAAGCCAACCGCCTGGCTCACGGCTTCTATCGAGAACCCTACATCGTGCCGGAGATCACCGTATGACAGTCGCTACGTTGCTGGTTTCCCTCGTTGTCGTCGGTAGCGCGACGAATCAAGCCGTGACGGCCACCAACCGTCCGATGCGAAACCGCCAAGCCTTTGTTCTGACCGTTGGCCAGACGGAGGGCGACTTACGGGGCACGGACGACAAAGTCATCCAAGCCGGCATTGAGTATCTGAACCGATTGGGCGGCGGTACGCTTCGCCTCTTGCCGGGCACATACACCCTGCAGAACGCGATCTACCTGCGGCCCAACATTACACTGCAAGGCTCAGGCGAGACAACGATCCTGCGAAAGGCCGATGGCGCGGTGACCTCCTTGGTCCGAGATTCCGACTGGTTCGAGTATGGCGTCCAGGTCAAGGATGCCAAGGGATTCGTTCCCGGCGGCGGGATCATGCTGCGCTCCAAAACGGGGCCCGGCGACTGGCAATATGAGGTGGTGCGCGCGACCGTCACCGCCATCGAAGGGAACGTGCTCTTCATCGACCGCATCACGCAAAAGGACTTCTGGACCGACAAAGAGGCCACCGCGGCCACGATCTTCCCGATCCTTACTGCCGAGAACGTGGACAACGTGACGGTGAAGGATCTCGTGCTCGACGGTAACCGCGATAAGAATGAGCTCATCAACGGCAACTTCGCGGGGGCGGTCTTTATCCAGCAGTGTAACCGCTGGCGCTTTGAGAACGTCACCGCGCGCCGCTACAACGGCGACGGCTACAGCTTCCAGGTCTGCGACGACATCCAGTTCCGCCACTGCCGGGCCTTGGATAACGCAGGTCTGGGCTTCCACCCGGGCAGCGGCTCCCAGCGTCCGGTCTTTCGGGACTGCACGGCCAAAGGCAACAGTCTGGGGCTCTACTTCTGCTGGGCCGTCTCCGATGGACTGGCCGAAAACTGCACCTTCTCGGAAAACAAGCAGTTCGGTATCAGCATCGGGCACCGGGATACGGATAATCTCATCAGGAACTGCACGATGGAACGAAACGGCGCAGTGGGAGTCCTGTTTCGCAACGAGGGCGCTGAGTTTCGCGCCGGCCATCGCAATCGCATCGAGAACTGCACGATCCGCGACACCGGCGCGGGCAAACCGGGCATCGGGATCGATATCCAGGGCAAAACGCAGGACATCACCATCCAGGACACCAAGGTGGTGAACACGGCAGGCGGGAATCAGAAGACAGGCATTCGCATCGGCAAAGAAGCTCAGCGAATCGTCTTGCAGGGCAACATGTTCGATGGCTGTCCCAGGTTCGTCGAAGATCTGCGACCGTCCGAATCAAGATGACGAAACGACCCAACCGTACTCCCGGTAGCAGCGGCGCGATTCGGGCGAAGCCAGGAAATTCATGAACTGCTCGGCCTGATCAGGCTGGCGGGCGAAAGACAGCATCCCGACGCACGTCCCCCGCAACACCTGCTGCTCTTTCGGCATTTCGATGATCTCGATCCGGTCGGGTTCGAGGTGCCTGAAAGTCGTCCAGCCGAAGGCGGCGTCAACTTGCCCGCTCGCCACCGCCTCGACAATGGCGATGCAGCCGTTGGCATGATAGGTGATATTGCCTCGGATCGGCTCAACCAGCCCCAGGCGGCCGCAGATGTCCTCCCACAATCCCTTGAGACAATCGAGCACGGAGACCGCGATCCGCACGCCGGACTGGGCCATATCCGCCACGGAGTGGATATTCTTCGGGTTGCCGGCCGGCGCGAGCAGCGCCGAGGCGCGATAGCCGATGGTCCGGCGTTTGCCCTTGCGGACAATTCCCCTTACCTCGCCATCGTCGAGCAAGTACTCCGCGCCGCTGATGGCCAGATCGTGAATGCCTTCCTCGGCAATCTCGACGAGAAAATCGTCGCCGCCGGTCTGGCCGGTGGCCTCTTCCGCCACGGGCCGGGCACAGTGGCGATTGCAGACGCTGATTTCCACGGCGATACCGGTGTTCTGCTCGAAGAGTTTCGCGGCCTTCTCCAGCGGGGCCGCACAGGCCCGGGCACTGAAGATCCGCACTGGTCCGTTATTTTTGTGCTGCTGAGCCATTTCCATACCCCGGATCGATTGCCTTTATGTCTGTCTGGCCCCGAGCGGACGTCTTCTCCGAGCGCGGGGCAGCCGTGAACATCCGGACCGCAACGATCACCAAGAATACGGCGAAAGTCTTCCGCAGGATGCCGGCGGGCAGCCGCGCGGCCAACTCGGTTCCCACCATCGTGCCGGCCACCGCACCGAGCACGATCAGCGCAATGACCAGGCCATGGAACTCAACTTGAGGATTCCTCCAGTACCGGATGGCCCCAATCAGGGCCATGGGCACCATGATCGCCAACGACATCCCCTGCGCCGACTTTTGGCCAAACCCCCACAGCAGGACGAGGGCAGGGATAATCACCGTTCCACTGCCCACACCCAGGGTGCCGCTGACGATACCAGCACAAACCCCCAGGATCACAAACCCCCACCATTCACCCGGCAACGAGACCACAACATGCCTCCCGCAAGGAGTTGATTCTGTCCAACGACGCACAGCCGGCGCAGTATAAACGATCGCCCACGGGAATGCTATGTCATTCGCTCCTGGAAACCAAGCCGGATATACAGCAAGTTCATGGCAGGTTAGGTGCCCGGTTGATGGGTGGCACGCCCAAGCGCAGCTTGAGCGTGTCTTCCCGCCCCAGGAGAGCTTTCATAGAAGCACGGTCAAACAAGTTTGGCTGTGCCACCCGGAGTGATTGCCCCTATTGTGCCATGCATCCACCAAGCGGAGGTTGCGCCGAATATCCGTCTTCTGGAAGCAGAATCGAGTCTCGCTATTGACTTGCCGGATGGCTGCCAACTACCATACCGGTTTGAACTTGGTATGGGGTCCTTACGACGTGATCAGAAGACAACACACGGTAAACCATAGCGGCATGAAGAATCTGGCCGGGGTCGCGGTGCTCCTGCTGCTGGCCTGGCTGGGCGGGTGCGGGCGGCCGCCGGAGGCCATTCATCTGCGGCTCTATACCGGCGCGGGCCTGCGGGATGCGGTGGAGGCGCTGACTGCGGCATTCCAACAGGAGACCGGGGTCGCGGTGGATGCGGACTATGCGGGCAGCGGCGTGCTGATCTCCCGGGCCAAAGGCGATCCGCAGGCGGATCTGTTCATGCCGGGCGATGTCTGGTATGTCGAGCGCCTGGCGGAAGTGACGGACAACGTTGCCGAGCGGGTCCAGGTCTCCTATTTCGTCCCGACGATCATCGTGGCCAAGGGCAATCCCAAGAAGGTGTCGTCCCTCCAGGACTTTGCCCGCCCCGATCTGAAGGTGGCGCTGGGCAATCCCCAGGCCTGCCAGATCGGGCGGCTGTGCGTGAAGATCTTCGCCAAGGCGGGGCTCGATAGCGCCGCTTGGAAGACCAAAGAGTCGTTGACGGTGAATGAGCTGGGCCTCTGGGTGCAGATGAGGGACGTGGATGCCGCCATCGTGTGGGATGCCATCGCGGAAGGCATCCGGGACTCGGTGGATACGATCGAGATTCCCGCGGCGGTGAACGAGATTTCGACGGTGGTGTGCGCCCGGCTCAAGAGCGCCCCCCATCCGAAAGAGGCACAGCGCTTCCTGCAGTTCCTCGTCAGCCCCACCGGCCAGCGCCTGCTGAAAGAGAACGGATACCGGACGGAGCGGCCCTACCCATGAACGAACCCCAGGAAGCGATCCCACTCGCTGCGCCGCGGTCCTCCGAGCCAAGGGCAAAATCCCGCGTGGGGAGGCCCCCGGAAGAGCAGCTCCGTCCCGCGGGGCGGCGTCTCAACCGCCTGTGCCTGGTGAGCGGCGGGATGCTGGTGCTCTGCGTGCTGGTGGTCGTGGGACTGGTCACGGCCGATCTCTTCTACCTGCTGAGCAAGGATCTGCCCCTGGCGGACATCGGAAAGCTTTTCACCGCCAGGGCGGTGGTGCGGGCGATGAAGCTGAGCCTCCTCACGTCGCTGCTGACGCTGGCTCTGGTGGTCGTCACGGCGATTCCGGCGGGCTATGCCCTGAGCCGCTTCCGCTTCCCGGGCCGCGCGTTGGTGAACGCCCTCGTCGATGTGCCGATCTTTCTGCCCCCCGTGGTCGTGGGTCTGTCCCTGCTCGCCTTTTTCGGTTTCGGCCTGGGCAGCAGTCTCAAGCAGGCGCTGAGCGGCGTCGGGATTTCCCTGGTCTCGTGGATCGGCATCGTGCTGTGCCAGTACGTGATGACGATGTCCTACGGGATCCGCTCCATCAAAGCGGCCTTTGACGCCGCGCCGCGGGACCTAGAGCACGTGGCCTACACCCTGGGCTGCTCGCCCTGGCAGGCCTTCTGGCGAGTCTCGCTGCCTCTGGCCCGGCCGGGCATGCTGGCGGGCTGTATTCTGGTCTGGGCCCGCGGGATCGGCGTGTTCGGCCCCCTGATGGTCTTTGTCGGCACCGGTCCGCGCGTGCAGGTGATGCCGACGATGATGTGGCTGGAACTGAGCGTCGGCAACATCGAGGTCTCGCTGGCGATTGCCCTGATCATGCTGGTGATGGCCGGCGCCGGGCTGACCGTGGTTCATTTCCTGCTGGGCGACCGGAGTTTCCTATGAATGCGCTGGAAGTGGTCGATCTGACGCTGCGGGCCGGCTCCTTCGCCGTACAGGAGGTCTCGTTCACGGTGGGCGAGGGGGAATATTTCGTGCTGATGGGCATGACCGGCTCCGGCAAGAGCCTGTTGCTCAAGGCCGTCTGCGGTCTGGCCCGGATTGCGCGGGGCCGGGTCACCCTGCACCGCCGCGATGTCACGGCTCTGGAGGCCCGCTTCCGGAATATCGGCTATGTGCCGCAGGATGGGGGCCTGTTTCCGCACCTGAATGTGTTGCATAATGTCCTTTTCCCGCTGACCGTCGCCGGCCTGAAGCCGGTCCCGGCGCGTGCTGCCGTGGAAGGGATTGTGGCCTGCCTGGGGCTGGAGAAGCTGCTGGCCCGCTCCGTCGCGTACCTCAGCGGGGGCGAACGGCAGAAGGTGGCTCTGGCGCGGGCCCTGGCGCGCAAGCCGGAGTTGCTGGTGCTGGATGAACCGGTCTGCGCGCTGGATGAGCCGACCCGGCGCGATACCTGCCGCGAGCTGCGGCGGGTGCAGAAGGAGTTCGGCGTGGCCACGGTCCACGTCTGCCATAGCCGGGATGAGGCGGCGCTGGTGTCCGACCGCGTCGGGATCATGTGCGAGGGCCGGTTGGTGGATATCGGCACGCTGGAAGAGCTGGCGACCCGCTCGGAGCACGCGGCGGTGCAACGACTCCTGAACTGGAATTGACAAGGAGATGGCTGTGAAGAAGTGGATGGCAGTCCTGTTATTGGCGGCCCTGGCGGGCTGCACGAAAAAAGATGCGGCGGGCCCGCTCCTGTGCCACGTGGGCGGCACGATGCGCCCGGTCTTCGAGAAACTGGCGGAGCTGTACCAGCAGGAAACCGGGCAGGAGATCGAGATCAACTCCGCCGACTCCGGGGAGCTGCTGGCCCATATCGAGCTTCAGCAGCAGGGCGACCTCTATGTATGCCACGATCCCTTCCTCGACATCATCATGAAGCGCGGCCTGGCCGTCGACGGCTGGACGCTGGCGGAGATCAGCCCGGTCATCATCGTGCAGAAGGGCAACCCCAAGAAGATTCATAACCTCCAGGACCTGGCCCGCGCGGACGTGCAACTGGCCGTGACGGACCCCAACAACTCCACTCTCGGACACCTGCTCCCCACGATCTTTGCGAAGGCCGGCATGGATTTCGATGCGCTGATGAAGAACAAGAACATCATCGTCCACCGCAGCGGCTCCTACGTGGCCAATCTGGTGCAGATGAAGAACGCCGACGCGGCGTTGGTGTGGGGGGCGGTCGCCCTCCTGAGGGCAAGGGACCTGGACAGCATCCCGATCGTCCCCGAGTACCTGCCGGTACCCTACGTGGACGCGGTCACCAGTGCGACCGGCAAGACCTACAAGCTCACGCCGGTGCGTGTGACGATCTGCTCGCTCCGTTGCAGCGACCAGCCGAAGCAGGCACGGGCCTTCATGAAATTCGTGGCCTCGGACCGCGCGCGCAAGCTGCTGGAAGAGTATGGTTATCGGGTCTCCGAGCAACTCCGTCGGCAGGAGTACCTCAATGGAAGGCCGCTGACAACGCCGAAAATCGCCCCCTAGGGTGCAGTTATGAGGTCCATCAAGCCGTATGTCGTTCTGGGAAGGGTCTCCCGATGCAGCATGACGGACTGATGCGGGAAGAAACGGCGGCTTCCGTCGCTGCCGCAGCGGCCCGCGGGCCCCAGGGCGGCATCTGGCATGTTCTTCGGCAAGCCCGCCTGAACGCCCAGGAGGTCGCCGGCTCTCTGGGCGACTTGGGTACGTTCCTGCCGCTCTTGGTCGGCATGGCATCACAGAACGGGCTGAACTTCGCCGCGGCCCTGTTCTTCGCCGGGCTGTTCAACATCCTCACCGGCCTGACGTTTTCGATCCCGATGGCCGTGCAGCCGATGAAGGCAATTGCGGCGGTGGCGCTGACCGAAGGGCTGACGGTTCCGCAAATACTTGCTGCCGGGGCAACCGTCAGCGTGGTGATTCTGATGCTTGGCGTTACCGGGCTGATTGACTGGTTGAATCGGGTCATCCCGAAAAGCGTGGTCCGTGGCCTGCAATTAGCGTTGGGCTTGTCCTTGCTGATGAAGGGGATGCAGATGGTGGCCGGGACAAACCAATGGTTCGCTCCCGATAGCTACTTGACCGGCCTGCTCTCGGCCCTGGTAGTTCTGCTGCTGTTCTTTTCCCGCAAGGTTCCTGCCGCTCTGGTTTTGTTTGGCGTTGGTCTGGTACTCGCCGTCTGGACCCATCCCGGCGTAGCCGGTTCGCTGGGTGTTGGCTTCACACTGCCGTCCTGGTCGCCGCCCGCGTGGGAGGACTTTGTGACGGCGTTCTCGAAAGCCGCCCTGCCGCAAATCCCGCTGACAACGCTGAACTCCGTGATCGCCGTCTGTGCCTTATCGGCCGATCTCTTTCCTGACCGCAGAGCCGAACCTCGGAGGGTGGCTGTATCGGTAGGCATGATGAACCTGGTCGCCTGCTGGTTTGGCGGGATGCCCATGTGCCACGGGGCGGGCGGCTTGGCGGGACAATACAGGTTTGGGGCGAGGACGAACGGCTCCATTCTGTTTCTGGGCGCCGTCAAGATGCTGCTGGCGCTCTTCATCGGAACTTCGTTGATGGCCCTGTGCCGGGCGTTTCCCGCCAGTGTGCTGGGTGTCATGCTGGCTTTTAGTGGAATGGAATTGGCCCTCGTCTGCCGGGACCAGACCAGCCGCGCGGATGCTTTTGCCATGCTTTTGACTGCCGCCGCCTGCCTGGGTCTGAACAATATCGCTCTCGGCTTCCTGCTGGGATTGGCCATGACATGGGGCTTGCGGCTGGGCCTCTTTCATATTGAGGGGCCGGAGGAAAAGCCCGGAACAACACGGACCCCACCGTACTAAGCTTCTCCGGAGGATGGTGGGAAGATGATTGGTGATGATCAAGGCCGGGTGGTAGGATCATCTCAAGCAGGCGGTGCAGCATGAGCGAGGCCCGCAAAGCCGGCCGACTGCATCCTCCGAATCGACGGCGGTACTGTTGTCCGCGTATCGGGATCCCCCAGCACGTACTGCGAATTCAGAGAGATTCATCCACGGCACGGACTGTGTCATCCTGAGGCGAAGCCGAAGGATCTGGGCACCGAATGGGCTCCTCTCGTTCGCAACCCAGATCCTTCGCTGCGCTCAGGATGACAAGCGGAGCGTACGCATCAATCGTGATCGGTATGATTCCACTCCTGAGGTCTCTTACCACGACAAAGCATCGCCCACCGTGATGGCGGTGAGTTTGACGCAACCGGCACCGGCAGCGCGAAGCACAATGCGATTGGCACCGGCCTGCAGTATCGGCCCATCGTTTTCGGGACCGCAGGAGGAAAGCAGGACTCCGTTGCGATCGAACACCCGCGCGGGACCGTCTGCCTGGAACTCGGCATAGTCGCCGGCTTTGAGGTCGCCGGGGATCTTGAGCGACTTTCCGTCGACGATTACCTCCGCGTCTCTCAATGGAACCTCCGTCTCCGCCAGGGCCTCCACCAGTGCGACCCTGCACGTGACCGGCTGATTCTCGGCAAGCCGCATCCAGCGCAGGTTGAGAGCGACGATGTGCCGGTACTCGAAGCCGTACATCGCGGCCTTAAAGGCGTAATTGGTGTGGGCGGGCCGAAATTCCGGCAGCATCCGCGCCGTCGTCGGCTCCGGAAGAACAATGGTCTTCTCGCCGCGGAAGTCCAAGTCCATGTAGTGATCGCGGTACGTCTTGCCACCGGCCTCCAACTGCACGTTCAGCACGGCACAGGACTGGTCCGGCGTTGGAGATGAGCCATCCACGCGCAGTCGAACCGCCAGCGCCCGATGATGCAGCAGATCGAGCGGCTTGGCGAAATCCGTCCGATGGGCGAGCGCTCCCGGCATGGGTGCACCGTTCTTCGGCAGGCTCAACTCTAGCGCTGGTTCGGCCCGCAGCAGCACGACATTCATCTTATCCCCCGCCGCTGCCAGCGTCGGCACGGCCTGGAGTCGGAGCTTCAGCGGCTGGAGGCCGAAGGTATTCGTCACGCGCAGCTCGCCGGGCACGCTGGCCCGCTGCACCTCGTATCGAATCGGCGAGAACGCGGGCTTGCCGTCCTCCTGCCCCAGATGCCATTCTCCCGTCCGCAGTTTCTCTCGCACGGACTCCGGCACGATGCCGCCAAGCCGCAGTCGCTCGTATCGGCCCAGGAGCTTGAGCATCTCGTCCGTGCGGCCGTTGCGCTGGAGGGCGGCCAGGTTCGTCTCCAGCGACACGGGCGTGTCCAGCGCCAACATCCGCACGGCGTAGTACTCCACCTCATCCGGCAGGGTCGCCGGATGACTCGGCTCATAGGCCAAGAAGCCCCACCAGCCCAACTCGGCCGGCATGAAGCTTTGCCGGTGGTGCGTCCAGGAATCCGCGATCTTGTGATAGTCGAGGTACTGCTTGGGCGCCACGGAGGCAAAATCGTCGCAGTTGCCGCGTGCGAACCAGTGCCACGTCCACGCCGTGCTGCCGCTGCCCTGCACCAGTAGATCGCGTGTCACGCGCCGGCACACATCATCCTGCTGCCGGCTCACCCAGTACCAGAACGGCCCGTTGGCCATGTTGCACTCGCCACCATCGAAGTAGATCATGTCGAACCCGCACCGGTTGATCACGCCCGCGATCCGGTCGGAAATCTCGCCTTTGAGCGTCGTACGCAGATCGGCGAGGTAGGAGCCATACCGCTCGACCAGATGATGAATCTTCGCCCCCGCCTTATGCGGCGCAGCGCGTGTTCCCGCGAACCCGCGCGTGCATTGGAGCAACGTGTTCGTGCCCGGTCCGCCAACAGCGCGGTACTGAATCAGTTCTTCATCGATCTGGATGTCGAAGCCGGCCTTGGCATCGCCGTAGAAGGCCCCTTCGGTGGGAAAGCTCGCCAAGGAGCCCGTCGCCACAATGTCTGCTGTCTTTTCGTCTATGTCCGTTGCGAGGGTGGCTTGGTCGTCCTTCAGCAGACGCGGATCGGGCCGGGGGCGAACCAAGGGATCGTTCTTGCCCACGAAGCTGGTCAGAACATGCAGACCCACTTTGAGTCCCGCCGCGTGGCATTTGTCCACCGTAGCTTTGAGACTCGCCGCGCCGCGGGGGAAATTGTTCGTATTGATCGGATACGACCCCAGCGACTTAGACCACGTGCTGTCGTAGGTCATGATGTATCCGAAGCCGCCCAGTTTGGCAAAGCGGATCGTCTCGTCGGCGTTGGCCTCGGTGAGATCCGTGAATAGATAACCCCTCCGCACCGCGCGCGACGTCTTGGCCCACTCGCCGCCAATCTTTGGCGACGGCAGCCCGAAATCCCGCTCGACCTCCTGCACCACATCAAGGAATTGTGCGGTGGGTACTGCCGCCAGCACCACGCGCTGCCCTTCCATGCCGAACTCCGGATATACCGAAGCGGCGAGCGCGCCATTGCCGAGCAGTTGCACGTTGACACGATCACTCAAACCGAAGAGGGCGACCGCAAACTGCTCGTTCCACCACGCTCCCAGCCACCACCCGGCATTCTCTCGGCAGGTGACCTGCAGTTCGCCGAAGCGCACCTCCTGTACACCCTCACCCTGCACGCGAATCAATTCCAGGACAACGTACCGTGGCCGCGCTGTGATGCGAAACGTCGCCTGCACTTGGGCCGCCCCGAACTGAGCCTGCCACAATTCACCGTCGCGCGCCAGGCCGCTGGCGGGAGAATATTTCCCATCCTTCTTCACTGACGCGAAGGCATGCGGCTGAGCCGTCAGCCAGTTGCGGCCGGTCTTCTTTTCGAGCAAATTCTGGGTCATGCCGCGAGTGTTGAGCACGAAGCGGGTAGCCTCGGTTTCAAATGTCGCCTCCTGCCCCGATTCGGCGCGGCATACGACAGAAAGTCCCAGGACGAGAAGCAGCAGAGGTTGCGTGTAACGGCTTGGTACCATCTTTGTTCGATCCTTCAATGTGACTGCCAAATCATACCACACCTGTACTCGATATGCGAGCACAGGGGATGATACGGCCGTGTATTGTCCGTGGCGGGGGACCGCCGTATACTACCGTCGACAGCAACAACGTGCAGCGATGGTTGGAATTCATGCGATCCAGTGTTGTCATCGTCAACGAGAAAGCCAACTGGGGATCGGGCCAATACAAGGTCGGCCAGGTGATGGCCTTTCTAAACGAACGGGGACTCCCCACCTCCGTGCGTGCGACCGAGTATCCCGGTCATGCGCGGGAGTTGGCCGCTACGGCCGCGGCGCAGGGGATCGACACGGTCATTGTCATCGGCGGGGATGGCACAGTCAATGAAGTGGTCAGCGGCCTCTTGGCATCGGGCCGGAATGAAGTGCCCGGCATTGCTGTCATCCCCGCCGGCTCCTCGAATGACTTCTCCAAGAGCCTGGGGATTCCGCAGCGTTGGCGGGAGGCGTGCGACGTGATTGTCCGGGGAAGGGTCCGCGAGGTGGACGTGGGACAGGCCGGGCCGCATTACTTCTGCTCGGCCTCCTGCCTGGGGTACTTTGCCGAGGTGGCGGCCAGGAGTCACGCGATGAAGAAGCTGCGCGGGTCTTTGCGCTATGTGATCCCGGCGTTCGGCGTGATCCGGAACATGACCGAAGGGTGGGAGATGACCGTAAAGGCTGAGGGGAGGGTACTGCACGGCAACTACGCCGTGCTGCTGGTCGGCAATGCGCCGCGGTTTGGAGGACTGACGATGCTCCCGGGCGCCCGGCCTGATGACGGTCGGTTGGATTGCCTGTTGATCGAGATGGCCGGCCGGTGGGAGGCTTTGCAGCTCATCCCGCTGGTCTATCGCAAGGCACTCGAGCGGCACAAGAGAGCCACGCGGTTCCAGGCTGCGTCTCTCTCTGTTACGCTCACACGGCCAACCCTAGTCTGCAACGACGGCGAGATGGTTCGGGACGTTTGCGAGAGCCTTGAGTACCGCTTGATACCGCAAAGACTACGGATTCTCTGCTGAGTGAGGAAACAGTCTGCAAAGCAGTCTTCGGGAGGCAATCCGCGCGTTCAAAATAATCCACTGCCTGAGATTGGGCAGGGTGTAGACTTTCCCGAACTCCTGGAGGGGGACCGGCGTGAAATCCGGGTCCGCCATCTTCTTCAAAGCGGCGTATAGCATGCCCTCATCCTCCCTCTTCAGCCTCGCGGTCAACGTGCCCAAAGTGTCGTTCGGATAGATGGGGAGGTGCTTCTCTTCGATGGGGATGCCACAGTCCAGACCGGCAACAAGTCTCTGCACCGTAATCCCGATTTCCGTCTCGCCATTGTACAACTCCCACAATCCCGGCGGCATCCCGCGGTACTTCCTCATGTCCCCATGATGGTAGGACAGGATCCCCTTGGGACAGACGTTGAGCAGCGTCTCGCGGATGATCCCAAAGCCGCTCACCAGCACCAGGAGATCGAGGTTGTGCTCCCGGATCTGCGCCCTCGCCTGGGGTGAATACGGACTGGCGGTCTCCAATAGCGCAATGCGATGCACCCGACAGAACTCTTCGACCTTCATGCCTGGCGCGGGTTTCCCGAAGCACTTTTGGACCGCCATGACCAGGGCGTACCCGCCCCGGCCTCGGCGCATGTGGTCGATCAGCTTCCCTCCGGCACTCTTGGCCGGCCGGCCGTCCACGACGACCAAGGCGATCTCGAGGTCGTTGTCCGCGAGAATCGGCTGCAATACCCGGAGGTGGTGTTCGCGGAGCGTTCGACCCGCCAGGAGTCCGATGCGCATGGCTACCGTCTGACGAGAATGCCTCGGAGGCCGCTCTGGAGGCAGCGATAGCCATTGGCCACACCCGGAATCGGATCGCGCCAATACTGCCACTGCCCCACATGCCGGAACCGGAGATGACGAAAGTAAAGCAAGCTCAGCGAAGCCAGGCCCTGCCGGTCCGACAAGCGTCCCCGCAGGTCGAAAAGCAGGTTGATGAACATCACATCGTTCCGCTGCGGGGGCATCGTATCCGGCAGAGCACGGCCCAGGGCCAACCGATAGGTGGCGTAATTGGTTTCAAAATACTTGTACTGACCATCCCGCTCGTCGTACTTGAATTCCATCATGGCCGGTCCGGTGTATTCGAGCGCTGCGCCGATCTGGCGGACCAGGGCCACGATCTGGTCATTGGGCCGGCTCTGCGCATAGCTGGTCTGACCGCGATGGGGCGGATAGAGGGAAAGCCGCTGAAAGACGAACGCTTGGGCCAGCCGGCCGTCCCGGTCAAACGTACAGTTGCACACCCACTGGAGGCTGTCGGGGCCGGGCACGATTTCCTGTACCAGGAGCCCCGGCAGCAGATCGCGCTCGGCCGCGACAAAGTCCTGCAACTCGACCGGCGAATCCACGATCCGGTTCTTCTCGCCCCAATCCCGCCGCACTTGAGGCGTCCTTGGCTTGATGATCACGGGCAGCCGCAGAGAGGCGATAATCTCCTCTACCGGCCGCATCATGGAGACGGTCTTGGGGACGGGAACGCCGAAGCGCTGCACGGCTTCCACCTGGCGTGATTTGTCCAGAAGCGACGCCAGCACCTGGTCGCTCGGAATACAGAAACGAAAGGACTTCTCCAGGCGCGTCCGCTGGGACGCCATCCACTGGACGGCGACGTCGGAGGTGGGGATCAGAACCGAGCCCTCGACCGAACACGAGCCCTCGACCGAACACGTCTCCAGAAAGTCGCAGAATTGGGGGCCGGCGGTCAGCAGATCGCCGGGGAAGACGTACTTGTGTCCGGCGTAGCGCGAGCGCATGACGGGGTCGGCCGCATCGGAGGACACCACAGCCACCGGCACCTTCTCACAGGCGAGGCTCCGGACCGCCCCCAGAGCCGTGGGCCCTTTGCCGATGACGACGGCTTCCGGCGATTGGCCGGCCGTGGCTCTGTCACGTCTGCTCATGGCTCCACCTCCTCGGTCCACCCATATTCGTGGTTCCCGCCCAGGGTCCTCTTGAGGAACTCCCACAGACCGCTGGCTTTCACGATCAGCTCGTTCATGTCCTCCGTGTCGTTGACCGGCAGGCGTTTGAGCCGCAGGAGGTCGGTCCCGACGGTGTTGTAGCCGCAATTGACCGTCACGCCACAGTCATAGCCGGCCTGCCGGCATAGCTCGATGTCGCGGTCGGAGTAATCGCCATGAGGATACGAGATGGCGTTGACCGGCAAGCCATACTCCTGCCGCAACCGCTGGCCGGAACCGCCAATCTCATCGCGGGCTTCCGCGTAGCTGCACCGGGGCAGGCAGGGGTGGAAAAGCGTGTGCGATTGGAAATCCACCCAGGGCTTCATTTCCTCGATCTGTCCGCGGGTCAGGGCCTGAGGCCGGTCATACTCCGTGTCCTGCGTGAAGCCCATTTCCTCGAGCAAACGCCGCCGCTGCACGCTGGGCGTCCGGCGCAATTGGGAGGACCGGTATTTGGGCGCGGTGTGCCGGAACCAGAAGTGCCGTTTCGTACCGACGATCCCGGCGCACAGGAAGATCGTCACGGGAAAGATCGTCACGGGAATCTTCTTCTCCTGGAACAGCGGCAGGAGCTCGTAATTCCTGATGTGCCCATCGTCGAAGGTCAGGATCAGACTCTTGGGGGGCAGCCGACGATCGTTGGCCTTGCACTTGCGAATGAACGTCTGCAAATTGAGCAGATGGTAGCGCGCGGCGAGACAGTCGAATGTCCGGGCGGCGGTTTCCCGGGAGATGTCGTGGAACAGCAGGATGGTGACGCGGCGTCTCTGAATCAGCTCGCGGACCAACAGCGGCAAGCCGGAGAACCTCAGGACTTTGAAGAGAAGCGCGTGTCTGGTCACGGTTTCGCCGTCCTCCCCCGGGCTCCCGCTTAGTTGGCCATCGGCAGCTTGCTCAAGACGCACTCCTCCGCCAAGCGCAGGAATAGACCCGCCCGGTGGTTGGCGGATCGCAGCGAGCCGTTCACCAGCACAGCGATCTCAAA
>JAMCWO010000288.1:0-775 GCA_023481165.1 Planctomycetota bacterium
CGAGCAGACTGTCGTCTTACCAACCCCCCCCTTGCCACCGATTGCTATTTTCATTCCCAAAACAACGACACCAGACTTAACTACGTTGAGACCCGCCCGGATGTCCTCACGAAAATGGCCTATCCACCGCCGGTCTTTGTCGCGAGCGAGTCCTGCGTATGGTACGTACCGAATCCGAAACCGGCTATTGTGGAAACCACGTATACCGGCTTCGTCGTCCTCCTCTCCCGATTTTGAGAGACGGCGTCGGCTTCGCTCGCCGGCTCGATCTTTGGACGCCGCCCTAAACCCCAGCAAAACACTAAGTTATCGCCTTTACAGTACTTAGAATGCTGTCGATTGTCAATGTACCAATGGCAAAAAGGACGTCCAGCGGCAGTTGCAGGGTGGCGCTCTGGTCGAAAAGAATCGACGCCCGGGCTGGGAATTCCTCATCCGCGGCCCAAATAACGAGGGTAACCGGTATACGGGGAAGTACGCATAACTCCAGCGATACATCCCCAAAAGTCCGGGGTATCGCTTTCAGTGCACGCCCCACTTTGTGCAGCAACTGGGGGTCCGGCCCGAACACACTTGCCAATTTCTCCAAGGGGAGCCGATGAGAGCCGCGGAAGAAGAAGCCTCCCGGATCAAGCTTCTCCACACTGACCAGTCGCTGCGCCGGAGGCAGATCTTTCACCTCCGCGAGATACGCCAATATGCACAACTGGTGCAAATATCCGGCGGGGCGGTCCTCGGAGGCCCGTGCGGCTCGGACTACGCGTCGCGCCGGATC
>JAMCWO010000288.1:903-17650 GCA_023481165.1 Planctomycetota bacterium
GACGCGGGAGTCCGGTCAGCCGTTCCCAAAACTGTTCATGCACGCTGAAGTTCTCCTGAAGCCGAGTCAAGGAATCAAGTCATGGATCCCAAGACGCTTACTCTACCAGAAGGCCCCGAACCTGTTCTATCCATTATCTTGGCGGGTTCGTTTTTTCAGGCCCGCGCGGCGTAATCTGCGCTCCGCGCAACAAAAAGTGGCGGAAAGCCGTCGCGCTGAGCTGCTGTACGTACTTTCCACAATGGTTGTGGCTCCCTGATTTTTTTAGATTGAACGAGGCTGGGAGGTACGTGGAAGACATGGTGAATTTTGGGTAAGGATATGGGTGTGGACGTAGACGTGCTGGACCGGATTCTGGCCGCAAGGCCCAAGGTCACAGCGACGGACTTGAGTCCCCTTCTGCAGGAGATCCAGGTGGGGTACGGTTACCTGCCGCCCGGCGTGCTGCTCGAGATGAGCCGGCGGACAGGCATCCCGGCCAGTCAGATCTACGGCGTGGCGACGTTTTACGAGCAGTTTCACCTGGAGCCGCACGGCCGGCACACGGTCCGCTGCTGTCGCGGCACGGCCTGCCACGTTAAAGGCGGGCACGGCATGATCCAGGCGGTCAGCCGCGAGTTGGGGATCGCCGAAGGCGAGACTACGGCGGATATGCGCTTCACCTTCGAGACCGTCGCTTGTCTGGGCACGTGTTTTCTGGCGCCGGTGGTCATGGTCGACAAGGATTACTACGGGAACATGACTCCGACCCGAGTTAGAGGGATACTGGACAGGTACAAATAAGGCGAATGTCGCGCGAGAAGATCCAATCACTGAAGGCCCTGGAGCAACGGCACAAACAACTCCGGGACGAAGCACAGAAGCACCGGACGCGCGTGCTGATCTGCATGACCGGCTGCCGGGCGCTGGGCGCGGCGGACGTGGCGGCCCGGTTCCGCGAGCGGCTCGAGGCTCCAGCGCTCACCGGCACGGTCACCGTCGTCGAGACCGGCTGTATCGGGATGTGTGCCAAAGCGCCGGTCGTCCTGATCAAGCCGGACAACTTCCTGTATGGGGGCGTCACGCCCGGCGACGTCGACGAGATTATCGAGCAGACGATCCGGAACCATCGACCCGTCGAGAGACTCGCCGTGATGCAGGATGGGCGGCCGCAGCCCCGGATCGAGGAGGTCAACTTCTACAAGCGACAACAAAGACAGGTGCTGGAAAATTGCGGGCGTATCGACCCCACCAAGATCGACCATGCCCTCGAGCGCGGCACGTACCTGACCGCCGTGAAGGTGCTGAGCGAGCGCACGCCGCAGCAAGTCATTGATGAGATGATTGCTTCCGGCCTGCGCGGCCGCGGCGGCGCGGGCTTCTCCACCGGCATGAAGTGGAAGTTCTGCCGCCAGGCGCCCGGTGAACCGAAGTACCTGATCTGCAACGCGGACGAGGGCGATCCGGGGGCCTTCATGGACCGCGCCCTGCTGGAAGATCGGGATCCACACCGCGTCCTGGAAGGGATGATCATCGCCGCCTATGCGATTGGTGCCGCGACAGGAATCGTCTACGTGCGCGCGGAATACCCGATTGCGGTCGAGAACGTCGGCCTCGCCTTGACGCAGGCACGGGAACTGGGCTTGCTGGGCCAGGACATCGCAGGTACCGGATTCAACTTCGATATCATGGTCCGGATGGGGGCAGGCGCCTTCGTCTGTGGTGAGGAAACCGCGCTGATCGCGTCGCTGGAGGGTCTGCGGGGTATGCCGAACCCGCGACCGCCCTTCCCCGCCCAGAGCGGGTACCTGCGCCGTCCGACCAACATCAACAACGTGGAGACATTCGGCAACGTGCCGCTGGTGATGAAGAACGGCGCCGAGTGGTACAGCGCCATCGGCACCGAAAAGAGCAAGGGCACCAAGATCTTCGCCCTAGCCGGCCGGGTGAATAACACCGGCCTGGTCGAAGTCCCGATGGGCGCCACGATGCGCCAGATCGTGTTCGACGTCGGCGGCGGCATCGGCAAGGGACGCAAATTCAAGGCCGCCCAGCTTGGCGGACCTTCCGGCGGCTGCGTGCCGGCGGCCTACCTCGACATGGCGCTCGACTACGACAGTGTCCAGGCGGTCGGCGCGATCATGGGCTCGGGCGGACTGATTGTTATGGACGACAACACCTGCATGGTCGATGTCGCCCGGTACTTCCTGGAATTCGTCCAAGCCGAGTCGTGCGGCAAATGCACCCCCTGCCGCGTCGGCACCAAGAAGATGCTCGAAATCCTGCAGGCCATCACGCGCGGTCAGGCGACTCTGGCCGACTTGGACCGCCTGGAGGCCCTGGGCGCGCATATCAAGCGCAGCTCGCTCTGCGGACTGGGCCAGACCGCCCCCAACCCCGTCCTGTCCACGTTGCGGCATTTCCGGGAGGAGTACGTCGAGCACATCGTCCTCAAGACCTGCCGCGCTTCGGTCTGCGAGGGACTGGTCCGCGTTCCCTGCCAGCATGCGTGTCCGGCGGGAGTCAATGTGCCCGAGTATCTCGCCCTGGCCGGCGAAGGCCGGTTGCATGAGGCGGCGGATGTGATTCGACGGCGCAATCCGCTCCTTTCCGTCTGCGGACGGGTGTGCGATCACCCCTGCGAGAGCAAGTGCCGGCGCAGCGAGATCGACCGGCCTTTGGCGATCCGTGCGTTGAAGCGGTACATTGCCGACAACCTTGACGGCGATCACAAGCCGCTCGTGCGTGCGTCCAATCACAAGCCGCCGGTGGCGATCATCGGCTCCGGGCCGGCCGGCTTGGCGTGCGGGTACTTCCTGGCCCTGATGGACAGACGATCCGTGCTGTTCGAAGCCCAGCCCGTCCCCGGGGGAATGTTGGCCCTGGGAATACCGGAATACCGGCTTCCCAAGGACACGCTGAACAAGGAAATCGACTTCGTTCTCTCCCACGGCGTGGACCTGCACACCTTGTCGCCCGTGGCTCACGCGAGCGACCTGCTCCAGCAGGGGTACCGGGCCGTCTTCGTGGCGACCGGCGCCCAAGAGGGCAAATCCATCGACATCGAAGGCAACAATCTCGAAGGCGTCGTAGACGCGATCGGTTTTCTGCGCGATCGCGCCTTGGGAAAAGGAATCGACTGCAAAGGCCGGCGCGTCGTCGTGCTCGGTGGCGGCAATGCGGCAATTGACGCGGCCCGCTCGGCGATCCGCCTGGGAGCGGCCCGTGTGACGATCCTGTATCGCAGGACCCGCGAGGAGATGCCCGCCTACGAAGAGGAGATTCAAGGGGCAATAGCCGAAGGCGCGAAGTTGATCGTGCTGGGGATTCCCACGAGGATCGTGGACGCCTCGGGCCGGGTGGCCGGCGTCGAGTATGTCCGCGCCGAGTTGGGCAAGACGGAAAAAGACGGCCGGCGCCGTGCAGTAGCCGTCGAAGGCAGCCAGACCATTATCGAATGTGAGATCGTGATCCCGGCCATCGGACAAGTGCCCTCGTGTGAGACCGTTCGTTTCGACGGTGGGCCGGAACTGACCGAACGGGGCACGGTCCGAGCGGACCCCGCCACGCTAAGAACTACCCGGGCGGAGATCTTTGCCGGCGGCGATTGCGTGACGGGGGCCGCTTCGGTTATCTCGGCCGTGGCGGCAGGTCAGCGGGCGGCGGTGAATATCGACCGGATGCTGGGCGGCAAAGGTCTCTTACCGCACGACATCGGCATCGCGCTGGCCTCCGCCCGCGAAACGCCCTGTGGCACCTGTAGCCGGGTCGAGGAAAGAATGATCTCCCTGCAGAAACGCAAACGCGGATTCGCGGAGGTCGTATTAGGATTGGATCGGGAACAGGCCGTGACCGAGGCGGGCCGGTGCCTGCGCTGCGACCTCGAGAGGGCCTGACGAGAAGTTATGCCGGAAATCAAGGCGACAATCAACGGTAATGTGCTGATGGGCTCGGCCGGGCAGACCGTCCTGGGCCTGGCGCAGGCCCACGGCATTGAAATTCCCAACCTGTGCCACGATCCGAGGCTCAGACCCGCCGGCGCGTGCCGGCTGTGCCTGGTCGAGGTCGCGGGACAAAGGGGCTTGGTCCCCGCGTGCACGTTCCAGGTCGCGGATGGAATGGTCGTTCAAACCGAAACGGAGGAAATCCGCGCGATCCGTAAGACTGTCCTGGAGTTGTTGTTTGCCGAGCATCGCGGCATCTGCACGACGTGCGACAAGAACGGCGACTGCCGGTTGCAGAAGTACGGCTACGAGTACCAGATTGCCGATACGGCTTTTGCCGCGCCGGAAGCGAACGGCAATGGAAAGAACTACACCACCGGCAACGAAGCCATCCGGTACCGGCCGGAGAAATGCATCCGTTGCGGGCGCTGCATCCGGATCTGTCAGGAAGTCCAGATGGACAGTGCCCTGACGTTCAAGGACCGAGCGGCCTGGGTCGAGGTGTCGACCGCTTTCGAGATGCCCTTGAACGATTCCACGTGCAAGCTTTGTGGCCAGTGTATTTCCACCTGTCCGACGGGCGCCTTGTACGAGCGGGCGGCCGGGGGAAAAGGCCAAGCCAAAGACCTCACGCGCACGCGGACGACGTGCATCTATTGCGGCGTGGGCTGTCAGATCGATCTGAACGTCAATGGAAATAACCAGATCGTCCGCGTGACCAGTCCGGTGGGAGTCGTGCCCAACAACGGGAACCTATGCGTCAAGGGCCGCTTCGGGATGGAGTTCGTCCAGAGCGACAAGAGACTGACGACCCCCCTGATCAAGCGCGACGGCGTTTTCCAAGAAGCCACGTGGGACGAGGCGCTGGCGGTCATCGCCGCGCGGTTTAACGAAATCAAATCGGCCTACGGGGCGGACGGCATTGGCGGGCTCTCTTCGGCCAAGTGCACCAATGAGGAGAACTACATCTTTCAAAAGTTCATGCGGGCCGCGGTCGGCACGAACAATGTGGATCACTGTGCAAGATTGTGCCACGCCTCGACGGTCGCCGGTCTAGCTAAGGCGTTCGGCTCGGGCGCGATGACCAATTCCATCGACGAGATCAAGCACGCCGGCTGCATCTTCGTGATCGGTTCGAACACGACCGAGGCCCATCCGGTGATCGGCCTGGCGATCAAGGAGGCGGTCGTTCGCAACGGCGCCAAACTGATCGTGGCCGACCCGCGCGGCATCGATCTGGTCCGATTCGCGGCGGTGCACCTGGCGCACCAGCCCGGCACCGACGTGGCGCTGATCAACGCCATGATGAACGTGATCGTCTCGGAGAAACTGCACAACGAGCCGTTCATCCGGGAGCGAACGGAGGACTTCGCGGCACTGCTCGAAGTGGTTCGGGATTTCACGCCGGAGAAGGCCGAAGCGATCACGACCGTCCCCGCCGAGGCGATCCGTCAGGCGGCGCGCCTGTACGCCACCGCTCCGTCCTCCAGCATCATCTACAGCATGGGCATCACGCAGCACACGACCGGAACGGACAATGTGCTGGCTCTGGCGAACCTGGCGCTGTTGACGGGCAATGTGGGCAAAGAGTCCGCCGGAGTCAATCCGCTGCGCGGGCAGAATAACGTACAGGGCGCGTGCGACATGGGGGCACTGCCGAATGTCTATCCCGGCTACCAGTCGGTCGAAGATGCCTTGCTCCGCGTGAAATTCCAGCAGGCCTGGGGTGTGGCACTGCCGGAGCAAAAGGGGCTGACCGTGGTCGAGATGATGCACGCGGTCGAGCATGACGAGATCAAGGCCCTGTATATCATGGGCGAGAATCCGGCCCTGTCCGATCCGAATCTCAACCGCACGCGCAAAGCGATCGAGAAGGTCGATTTCATGGTCGTGCAGGACATCTTCCTGACCGAGACGGCGGAATATGCGGATGTCGTGCTGCCTTCGACGTGCTTCGCGGAGAAGGACGGCACGTTCACCAATACCGAGCGGCGTGTGCAACGCGTCCGAAAAGCTGTTGTGCCGCCGGGCGAGGCCCGCCACGATTGGGAGATCCTCTGCGACCTCGCCGGCAGAATGGGGTATCCGATGGCCTACGGATCGGCCGCGCAGATCATGGATGAAATTGCGGCGCTGACGCCGATCTACGGAGGCATATCGTTCGACCGGCTCCAGACCGCAGGTTTGCAGTGGCCCTGCCCCAACCGGCAGCATCCCGGCACGAAGTACCTGCACACGGACCGTTTCACCAGGGGCAAGGGCAAATTCCACGCGGTCGCCTTCCAAAGTCCCGCCGAGACGCCGGGGCAGGAGTTCCCCTTCGTCTTGTCCACCGGCCGGCAGCTTTACCAGTTCCACACCGGCACCATGACGCGCAAGAGCCGCGCGATCCACCAGGTCTCTCCGACGGGATACGTGGAGGTTCACGCGGAGGACGCCGTGCGGCTCGGGATCGCCGACGGCCAGATGGTCGAGGTGAGCACCCGCCGGGGCCGCGTGACCACGCCGGCCCGCGTGACGACAGGCATCGAGAAAGGCTGGCTCTTTATGCCCTTCCACTTCTGCGAAGGTCCAGCCAATGCCCTGACCCAGGATGCACTCGATCCGGTCGCCAAGATTCCCGAATACAAGGTGTGCGCGGCACAGATAAGGGCGGTGCCATGAAAGATACGCGGACCACCCAACGAATTGCCGGGGCGATCCTGGCCGGCGGCAAGGCGCAACGCATGGGCGGCATCCCCAAAGGGATGCTCGGGGTCCCCACCGCGGAAGGGGACCCCCACCGCGACGAGTCGCGTGGGGGAACCCAATTCGGCGTGGGGGGGCCCTTCTCGGCTGGCGGGTCCTTATCCTTGATCGAGCGTCTGGTCATGCACCTGATGCGTGCGGGCGTGCAGGAGATCATCATCGTGGCGAACGAGGGCCATCCCTACACGCGCATCGGCTGTGCCATCGTGCCGGATGGCAGGATCGAGGCCGGCCCCTTGGCGGGCATTGAAGCCGCCCTGGGATACTTCGCGGGCCGGTACGATGCGGTCCTGTGCCTGCCGTGTGACATGCCGTCCCTGTCCTGGAAGGAGGTGTCGGCCCTCATGGCGGCATTGGCCGACACCGGCGGACCCGTCGTCTTTGCGGAGACGGAGGACGGTGCCAGACATCCGCTCTGTGCGGTCGTTCGCGTCGATCTGCGGGACGGGATCTCCGCGGCCCTGGATCATGCCCAGTTCGCTGTCGGCGATGTATGGTCCCAACTCGGAGGTTTCGCCCTCCGTTTCGATAATCCGAACGCTTTCGTCAATCTCAACAGTCCGGGGGACGTGGATGCCTGGCTGGCAGGTAGACCCGATGGCAAAGCTCGGTAAACCGATCCGTCCTAGTGCGCTACGTGTCGCGGACTGTGTGGACATCTTCCGCGTGCGAGACGCGGCGTGCGCCGAGCGGGTGGTCGACCGCGTCATCGTCGAAGAGCCGGTGACCATCATGGTCGACCGGGTCGGCAGCTTCACCGTGATGTGCACGCCGTCTGACCTTGAGGCCTTGGCGGTGGGATTCATCTACTCCGAGGGGATGATCCACGGCGCCGACGACGTCCTGGCGATTGACACCAAAGAAGATCTGCCGAACGTCATCGGGATCGAGATCCGGGAGCCCGCCCAGTTCGGCGTGGCGCGCAATCTCGTCGTGGCCAGTTCCTGCGGCATGTGCGGCGTCCGCAACGTGCAGAAGATGCTGGCGGACGTGCCCGCCTGTCCGCACTCGCTCCAGGTGCCGCAGCAGCTTCTGTTGGACGTCGCCGAGAAGCTGCGGCCGCTGCAAACGACATTTGCGCTGACCGGCAGCTCGCACGCCGCGGCCCTGTTTGACCGCAACGGCACGATTCTCGCCTTTGCCGAGGACATCGGCCGGCACAACGCGCTCGACAAGGTCATCGGCAAGTGCCTGCTGATGAGGCAGACGACGCGCGGCGGCGGCGTCGTGCTCTCCGGCCGGGTCAGCCTGGAGATGATCGCCAAGGCCGCCCGCGCCGGTGTCGAGCTGGTCATGGCGGTTTCCGGCGTCTCGTCCTATGCCATCGCCGCCGCGCTGCGGTGGAACATTACGCTGTGCGGGTTCGTCCGCAACGGCAAAATCAATATCTACACCGATCCCACGAGAATTCGGCTGGACCATAACGGGAGGTACGCACATGCAGGGTAAGAGCCTGGCAAAGAGTCTGACGGACAGGTCGCGGTTCGTCGTGGTGGCCGAGATGGCCGCCGGCCCGAATTTCAACTTTGCCCCGATTGAGAAATTCCTCAAGGCGGCGAAAGAGGCGGGTCCCGATCGTATTCCGAAGAGCTTCGATTTTGTGGGGGTCACCGCGCCCCAGAGTCCGGGCGGCGTGGCCAATCTGGAGCCGGCGGATGTCTTCACGCGTGTCCGAGCGGCGGACCTGCTGGGGTCCCTGGACTTCATCCCGCATGTGACGTGCAAAGATCATAACAGCGACGCCATCACCAGCTCGCTCGTGACGTTCCGGGGCCGGCGCGTCGAATCCGTTCTCTGCCTGACCGGCGATAAACCCGTGCGGTCTCAGGGCGTCTTCGAGGTCGAGTCCGTGGGCCTGCTCCAACTCATCCAGCGGATGAATGATGCCGCGTATCTGAAGGCGAGTCCAGGACAGTGGGACGGCGTCAGTCAGCTCTTCCCGCTGGCGGCCGTGTCGCCCTTCAAGTACAGCGAAGCCTCGCAGATGCAGCAATACTACAAGATGGAGAAGAAGATCGCCGCGGGAGCCAAGGCCCTGATCACGCAGCTTGGCTACGACTGGCGCAAATCGGTGGAGCTGATGCGCTATCTCCAGGAGAACCATATCGAGATTCCGGTTCTGGGCAACGTATATCTGCTCACGACGACGAACCCCGCCCCGCGCCTGATGCACGACGGCAAGCTCCCCGGCTGCTTCGTCAGCGATGACCTGCTGGCCACGCTGCAACGCGAGAAGCTCGAGGACCACGTCGAGCGGGCCGCACAACAGGTGGCCATGTACCAGGCGATCGGTGCGGCGGGCGTGGATGTCGGCGGTTTGCCCGATTTTGACACGTTCGTAAAGATCCTCAGCCGCGCCGAGCAGATCGGCGGCGACTGGGAAAAAGGCAAGGGGAATCTCTGCTGGCCCGGGGCCAGTCCCTTCTACCTTTACGACGACGCGGGCCGGCGGACGCCCGCGGGCAAGCCCAGCAAGAGGCTCGCACAGCGGTGCTTCAACCTGACGCACCGCCTGATCCTCGACCCCGAGCACACGGGCTTTAAGGCCGGTCGCGGTCTCCTGCGGGCCCTGGGGGCCGAGAAGGGAGCGGGCTTTGCCTACCGCTCGTTCGCCACCATGGAGAAAGCGATCAAATTCGCCGCTTTTGATTGCCAGGATTGCGGCGATTGCTACCTGCCGGAGAACTTCGGCTGCTGCACCATGGGCGGTTGTGAGAAAGGCCTGAGCAACGCTCCCTGCGGCGATTCCACCGTCGACGGCAAGTGCGGGAACAACCTCGACAGAATCTGCATCGGTGAACGGATCTATGACGCCGCCGTCGCCGAGCGTGACGGCGTGCCGCGTCTGAGAGGGACGATCAACCAGCCGCGGGATCCCGCTCTGCGGCATACCTCCTCAATCCTCAACTACCTGTTCGCCCGGGACCACACCAAGAAGAGTTCGCTGATTTCCATCGGGGACCAGCTCAATGCCTCAAATCCCAAGACGGGCAAAGTGATGAAGGAGATTCTCGCTCTGGGCGACGCGGCATGGAGCCGGCCGGCCGGTCCCGTCGGCTACATCCGGGCCTTGATCCAGAGCCAAGCCGACGACGGTGCGGACTACATCGCCGTCAACGTCGATGCCCTCAGCGATGAAGAGGGGCAACTGGCCGTCATGATGCAACAATATATCCGCTTGGTTCGGCAATGGGGCCGCGACGTGCCGGTGTGCATCGACAGCCGATTCGAGGATGTCCTCGTCGCCGGTCTGAAAGAGTGGTACAGTGCGAGTCCTTCGACCCGGCCTCCTCTACTGAGTTCGATTCGCGTCAAAACGGCGGACAAACTGCTGCCTCTCAAGAAAGAGCATGATTTCAGCTTCGTCGCCCTGCTGGGCGACCCGACCGGCGGTAATCCCGGCATCGAGGATGCCTGTGAGGCCGCCGGACAGCTTTTCAAGCACGCGGTTCATCAACATGGCTTCGACCCCGGGCAAATCTTCTTCGATCCCGTGTCAGTGCCTTTGGTCAAAGACGAGCCGACGCTTGCCGGCGGTCGCGGACGCACGTACAGTGCCTTCGAGACAATCCGAAGACTCAGAACCGACTCATCCACACACCGGTCTCACTGTCTGCTCAGGATTGATACGGCCGCCGGCGAGCTTCCCGGCCGCGCCATCGGTGTCTGCCGGGCTTACGCGGCGCACGCGATGCAGCACGGCTTGGACGCCGCCTTTGTCAACCCGGCCCTGCACTACGGCGAGGAGCCGGCCGACCGCGGATTGCTGGCGCTAGTCGAAGCCTTCGCCCACATGGACGGCTCGCCTGAACGAGCACGCGTCGCCAAGGAGCTGATGGCCAAGTTCTGTGCGGAGACGCAGAAGCCCCGTAAGCCCGCCCCGGCGTCCGCGCCCACGCTGGCGAAATCGTGAGTTCGCGTTCGGAGTCCCGTATCTACGCGGCTCTAAACCTGCTGAAGGCGATGACGGCCGTCGCCTCATCCCGGCCAGGGGGCTCCCCGCCCGATTCCGATTGACTCAGTCGGCGGGCTTGCTTCCCATTTTCCCTATAGCTCATACGTATTTGCCGCACTCGTGCCTGGACAGCTTGACCATCACTACCGGAATGTTTAAGATATGTGGAGTCGGGAGCCCTGTTGGGTGCCCCATACGTTGGTGCAGATCGGAAGGATGCAGGAGGATGCGTAACACGACACGCCCGAAGGCCGGAACGACTGGGTGCGGCTTTACCCTCGTGGAATTGCTCGTGGTCCTGGCCATCATTGCCCTGCTCTGTGCCATGATGTTGCCGGCGCTGGGCCGCGCCAAATCGGCGGCCCGGCAGGCGGTTTGTCAGAGCCGGCTCCGCCAGTGGGGCTTGGCCTTTGCCGCTTATGCAGCGGAGAATTCGGGCTTCTATCCGCACACCGACGGCCGCGACCGCAGCGGCGATGAGCAACCGCTCACCCGCGAGGCCATCGCCGACTACTGGTTCGGCTGGGTGGATGTGGTTGCCCCTTTGATGGGTGAAAAGCCGTGGCGCGACCATGGCCGAGGTGCATATCCCGGCGTCCGATCGGTATTCCAATGTCCCAGCGCCCGGTTGGCATCCGAAGCACTGTACTCGTACAAGCCGCTGCGCAACGGGTACTTCTCGTATGCCATGAACTCCTGCCTGGAGCTGGACGCCAGTTGCTGGCCCCCCTACGGCCGGCCGGGCGGCAACGAGATGCCCAGTTTCCTGAACACGGCACGAATTCGGACGCCCGAGCGCGCGATCCTGCTCTTCGACCAACTGCTCGATCCGCACAAGGGATATGGTGGCAGCACGATGAACCGCTCGGCCGGTCGCAACTGCGGCAGCTACCCCAAGGCCTTCAGCGCCTGTCACGCCAGATCCGAGGGGGCACTGGGCGGCTTTCTTCTCTATTGTGATTCCCATGTGACGTGGAAGGAAACGGCGTGGAAAGACTCGTGGCCGGTGACGCCGGAGTTCGAGGCGCCGCCCCGGGACGATCCGGACTGGTACCCGTACTGAAGTGATGATTCATGATTGACGATGGACGATTTGCAGGAGGATCAGAGCGATGGTGAACGCCGGAAAAGCGTGCATGGCGGTTGGTGTCCTGGGCGTTTGTGTCTGGTGTGTCGGCATGGCGATGGGCGAGGAGGTGACCATTCCCAAAATTCAGTACACGGAGTCCCCGGATGGCACCAGCCCCTACAGTGGCAAGGTTATCGATTGTGCCGGCGGGATCGTGGTCGCCAAGCAGCCCGGCGGCCGCCCGCGCCTCTTCGTGCAGGATCCCAATGCGTCCGAAGGCTGGGCTGCCATTCAAGTCAAGGGCTGGGCCAGCGATGCCTTCGCAGGGGTCAGCGTGGGGGACTGGGTCCGGTTCCAGCAGGTTTTCGTGGAGGAGTTTCGGGGGACCACGCTGCTGCAATACTGGGATCAAAACCCCGACGGCTCCCGACCGTTCCTCACGACCGTAAGCCACGGCCATAGTCTGCCTCGGCCGCTGGTGGTGGAAGTCAATCAGATCCGGGCGCCGGAGTATCGGCTCCAGGATGACGCCTGGGTCGTGGCCGATCCTCGCGCCGAGAGATTCGAATCCATGCTCCTGCAGGTTCGGGACGTCGCCGTGCTCGGTCAGGGGCTGGGCAAGGCTCAGGACAATTACGGTCTTCAATCCTTCCGTGAGCCGAATGACGCCGGCGCCGTGTGCTGGGCCAGCGACTACTTGAACCCGGGCCGTCCCAAGGCCGACCTGTACCTGCCGGCGATCCAGCCGGGGCAGCGTTTTCGTGCCGTCACCGGCGTGCTCGAACAATATACGAACCTGGGTGACGGTTTCGACTATTATCAACTGCTGACGTTGAGCACGGAGAGCTTGACAGAGCTTTGCCCGGCCGATCTGGACCAGGACGGCGACGTCGATTTGCAGGACTACCGCCTGTTTGTGGAGCAGTTGCTCCTGCCGGCCTCGGCGGCGAAGGGCCAGTTGTACCGTGCGGCCGATCTGAACGACGATGGCACGGTGGATGCGGCGGATCTCGCCGCGTTCAATGCGGCGTGGCAGAAAGCCGATGTCAACGGCGATGGAGTCGTGAATGAGCGCGATCTCGATTGAACCCGTGGAGCCGCCCGGCGACGGCGACAGGATGCGACGGAAAGGAGTTCGCAAATGAGCAGGCCATATTTCCTGGGCATATTGTTCTTTGGCGGCATATGGGGCCTTGGCGAAGCCACGCTGGGCGACGCCTTGTATCGGGCGGGCATCCCGTATGCCTCGGTGCCTTTGACCGCGATTGGCTTTGTCGTCCTGACGTTGGCGCGCGTGTATTTCCCGCATCCCGGCACGGCCACGCTGATCGCCTCGTTTGCCCTGCTGTACAAGTTCCTGAACGCGCCGTTCTTTGCGTGTCATCTTCTCGGCATTGTCCTGATGGGCGTGTGTTACGACGTATTCTTCAACGTGTTGAGGATGAAGACCGCATGGCTGGCCGCCGCCCTGGCGACCTACGCCAACTACGCCGCCTTCGCTCTGATGATCACGTACGTCGCTCGTTACCCCCACTGGGTACAGGGAGGCGCGGGCAAAATCCTGGAGCACATCGGCTTCGGTGGCAGCCTGGCCGCACTCGCGTGCGCTCTTCTCGTGCCGCTGAGTTTGGGGCTGGGTCGCAGACTCCAATCGGTCGTCCCCACGCCTTTTGCCTGGCGCATCTCCCTTGTCCCGACGGCCGTCGCCAGCCTGACGGCAGGATTGTGGGTGCTCGGCATTGCCGCTGGTGTCCTTCACCATGCCCCCCGCACGTGACCAGGAACCGGCGCGACGCACGCCCCACGCGCTCTTCCTGTGGGCCGGCCCCAAGCACGCGGGCAAGACCAGCAGCGCCGGGCGGCTGGCCGCGGCGGCTCGGGACCGTGGGTTCCTCGTAGCCGGATGCCTGGCGCTATCCGTGTACGTCGACAACGTCCTCCTGGGATTCGATCTCGTCAACCTCCGCAACGGCGCGCGCCCCGCTGGCGCGGCGCGATGCCGAACACCACCGAGATCGGTCCTTCCGCTTCCTTCCCGCTGGACGGAGTCTCGGCGCAGAGGCCCTCGGCCCCTCGGCGACGAAGGATGCCGACTTGATCATCATCGATGAGTACGGGCCTCGGGAGCTGAAATCCCAACTCTGGCGGCGCGCCACGGACCGTCTGAGGACCTCCACCGGCGCGGTGCTGTTGCTGGTCGTACGGGAGGAATTGGCGGACGAAGTCCTGCGGCTGTACAAGGGCCCCGCGACGAGGAGACTCGCCGCCTTGAGGCCGGAATCGGTGGACGAGGTTCTCGGCGTCTTGGAAACCCTCCGCCGGTCCTTGCCCCGGCCCCGATAACACACGCGCCGGCCGCAGGTTCCGAATCGCGCGGCCCGGCGACGGCGGAACCGAGTCCCCCCACCGGCGGTGCGGTACGTGCGCGGCATTGGGCCGCCGGCGTCGTCGCACCTGGCGCCGCGTACCATCGTATTTTCTATTGACAAATTAAACTGCGTAGTTAAATTCACGTAGAGAAACAGCGCGGGCGAAAGGATGTCCGAATGACGAAGAAGAAGCAACGAAAGGACGCCCGGGAAACGCGGCAGCGCCTGTTGGCGGCGGCGGCCGAGGTCTTTGCCCAGAAAGGCTACTGGGAGACCACGCACGCCCAGATCTGCCGGAAAGCCAAGGCCAATACCGCGGCCGTGAACTATCATTTCGGCAGCAAGGAGAACCTGTACGTCGAGTCCTGGAAGTACGCGTTTGAGAAGTCGGTGGAGGCGCATCCGCCGGACGGCGGCATCGCACCCGATGCCTCCGTCGAGCAGAGGCTGCGCGGCCGGATTCTGGCGTTCCTGCAGCGCATCGCGGACCCGAACAACTACGAGATCGAGATCATGCACAAGGAAATGGCGAATCCGACCGGACTGCTCACGCAGACGGTGCACAAGAAGGTCGAACAGATGCACCACGGCATGCAGTCGATTGTCCGGGAGTTGCTGGGGGATCGGGCGGGCCAGCGGCAGGTTTCTCTGTGCGTGATGAGCCTGGTAGGTCAGTGTTTCGGGCCGATGCTGCACCTGCGCCGCGCGAGAATGGCACCGAACACGCCCCGCCCCGCCCCCCGACGCGCAGCCCGGATGCGCAGCAGCCCTTCGGACCGGGGGCGGGCCTTCGACTTCGCGGTCGAGGAGTTGGCCGATCACGTTACGCAGTTCAGCTTGGCGGGGATCTTGAAGGTTCGGCGGCAACAGGGTACAAGATAGGGTGTAGACTATGGTCCTAAGTGAACGGCGACAAGAGTGAGGTCATATAACAGCAAGGCGAGCGGCTTGACCAGATTGGCGTGCAGGCGCCGAAGGCGGACCCGCAGCGTCGCTGCGCGTCGGGGATGATTGGTTCGCAGAGGGTTTTTGCTATGAAACACTGGATTCGTAAGATGATCGTTGCGCTGGTTCTTCTGGGCCTGATGGGCGGAGCGGCCGCATGGTATGTCCAGCGAAGCGGCGATCAGGACGTCGCATTCCGCACCGCCAAGGTGGTCCGAGGCGACCTGCTGGTCTCTATTAGTGCCACCGGCACACTGGAGCCGGAGGAAGTGATCGACGTCGGCGCACAGGTCGCCGGGCAGATTGTGTCCTTTGGCAAGGATGCGGACGGCAAGACCGTGGATTATGGGTCGCACGTCGAGGCCGGCACCGTGCTGGCGCAGATCGATGACTCGCTCTACAAGGCGCAGGCCGCCCAAGCCACCGCCCAGGTTCAGCAGGCCAACGCTGCCCTGCAGGTGGCGAATGCCAATCTGGAGCAAGCCAATGCCGATTTGGACAAGGCGCAGCGCGATTGGGACCGGGCCCAGAAGCTGGGACCGTCCGAGGCGTTGGCGCAGTCCCAGTACGACAGCTATAAATCCGCCTACGAGAGTGCTCAGGCCAATGTCGCCGTAAGAAAGGCCTCGATTGCCCAAGCTCAGGCAATGGTGGCCCAAACAGAAGCGGCGTACCAGCAAGCGAAGCGAAATCTCGACTACACGACGATTCAGTCGCCCGTCAAAGGCGTGATCATCGACCGTCGCGTCAACACGGGCCAGACGGTCGTCGCGAGTCTGAACGCACCCAGCTTGTTTCTGCTGGCCAACGACCTGACGCGGATGGAGGTATGGGTGGCGGTCAACGAGGCGGATATCGGCAAGATTTATCCCGAGCAGCCGGTCACTTTCACGGTCGACGCCTTCCCCGGCGAGACGTTTCAGGGCAAAGTGGGCAAGGTCCGGCTCAACGCCTCGATGACCCAGAATGTGGTCACCTACACCGTGGAGATCGTCACCAGCAACTCTTCGGGCCGGCTGTTGCCTTACCTGACGGCGAATGTACAGTTCGAGCTGGCCCGGCGCAACGATGCTCTGATGGTGCCCAACGCCGTGTTGCGGTGGACACCGACGAGCGATCAGACTGCCCCGCAGTTCCGCGATACGACCACCAAACAGGCGGCGGATTCGACGCCGTCCGGCGGCACCGTGCGCGCGGCGTCCGAATCCGGAGGCGGTCCGCAAGCCGCGGTTCCTGGCGCGTCGCGCGGCGGACCCGCCGCGGGCAATGCTCGCGATATGCGGTCCCGGGGACCGCAACCGGGATCGGCTGCGGAGGGTGGCATGACGCGGGGCACGATCTGGACTCCGGAAGGGAAATACGTCCGGCCCATTTCGGTGCAAGTCGGCCAGAGCGACGGCTCGATGACCGAAGTTCAAGGGGCCGGCGTGACCGACGGGCTTGAGGTCGTCATGGGCGTCCAAGCGAAGGCCACCGCCCAAGCGGACTCCACGAATCCCTTCGCACCGCGGTTCCCACGGCGCGGCCCGACCGGCGGTGGCGCCGGCGGCCAGCGCGGCGGTGGGGCCGGCGGCGCGCGCGGCGGCATGGGCGCCCCAGCGCGGTAACGGCCACGTCCCAGGGAGCAAAGAAACGCCATGGAATTCATCGGATTGCGTAATGTCTACAAAACGTACTACATCGGCGACATCGATGTCCCGGTGCTCAAGGGTGTCTCCCATCCCGAAACTAATGCCGC
>JAMCWO010000185.1 GCA_023481165.1 Planctomycetota bacterium
CCACGTTCGAGGGGGGCCAGATGCCCCTGGCTCGCCGCGTCCCCAAGCGGGGCTTCTTCAACGGCGCCTTCAAGAAGGAATACGCCATCGTCAATCTGGACGACATCGATGCCTGCTTCGACGCCGGCACGGTGGTCGACGAGGCCGCCCTGCGCGCCAAGGGGCTGGTCAAGGGTTACAACTTCGACGGGATCAAGATCCTGGGCGACGGCAAGCTGACCAAGGCCATGGAGATCCACGCAACCAAGTTCAGCGCGTCGGCCGCCGCCAAGATCGGCGCGGCGGGGGGCAAGATCAATCCCGTCGCGTACATCGGGCGGCGCGACAGGGTCGAGAGTTAAGTGGTCTTTTGTTCCCGTGCCAGGGCGCGGGGCCGTTCTCGTCCGGCGATCGCTGAGCCGGGTCTGTCCTATGGAAGAGGAACTCCTGAACCGAGCGGTGCAGGTGGAACGGAATGAATTCCGTTCTACGCGGCAAGGGCTCCAGGCGTTTGAGGGAGACGATCGCCCGTGGATAAGCTTTTGACCATCTTCAAGATACCCGAGCTGCGGCGGAAGATCTTCTTCACCGCCGTTCTCCTGGCCATCTACCGGATCGGCTTCTACGTTCCCCTGCCGATCGTCAACCAGAACCAGCTCCGCAACTGGGAGGAGCAGCAGAGCACCAATACCGCGGGCAAGCTCTTCGGCACCGTCGCCATGTTCGGTGGCACCTCGATCGGCATGAGCACGATCTTCGGCCTGGGGATCATGCCCTACATCTCCGCGTCGATCATCTTCCAGCTCTTGGGCAGCGTCGTCCCGTCCCTCGAGGCCATGATGAAGGAAGGAGAGAGCGGGCGGAAACGCATCAACGAATACACCCGCTACGCCACCGTCGGCCTCTGCGCGGTCCAGAGCGCGGCCTGGGTCAATTATATCATGAGCCCAAGCATTGGCATTATCCTGCCCCAGTATCGCGACTTCTGGCACGGGGTCGTTTGCGTCTGCATCATGACGGCGGGCACCATCTTCCTGATGTGGGTCGGCGAGCAGATCGACGAGTACGGCATCGGCAACGGCATCAGCCTCTTGATCATGGCGGGAATTTTGGCGCGCGTACCCGTGGCCCTGAACGGGCTCTGGCAAAACGCGACGTCGAAGCTCACTCCCGAGCCGGGCAAGTACGGCATCACCACGCTGCTCTTGCTTCTGGGATTATTCATAGCCGTGGTCGTGGGGGTGATCGCGATCACCGAGAGCCAGCGGAGAATCCCCACCCAGTCGGCCAAGCACGTGCGGGGACGGCGCGTCTTCGGCGGTACCCGGCAGTACCTGCCGCTGAAGGTCAATCAGGCGGGCGTGATGCCGATCATCTTCGCCTCCAGTTTGCTCATTTTCCCTTCGATGGTGTTCAGGGGCCTGGCAACGGGGACCGCGACCTGGCGATCGGAAACCTGGTCGTTCGCGTCGTTTTTCGCCAGCCTGTTCCAAGAGTTGGCTGAAGCCTTCACCCGGCAAAGCTACATCTACACGGTCTCCTACATCATCCTGATCTACTTCTTCTGCTATTTCTGGACGGCCATCACCTTCAACCCCAAGGACATGGCCGACAACCTCAAGGATTACGGCAGCTTCATCCCCGGCTATCGCCCGGGCCGGCGGACCTCCGACTACCTCGAGAAAGTGATGCTGCGGATCACCTACGTCGGGGCAGCTTTCCTGGCCCTCGTGGCGGTGATCCCCTCGCTCGTCCAGACCTCGATGGAAGTGGACTTCACCGTCGCCTCGTTCCTGGGAGGCACGGGGCTCTTGATCGTCATCAGCGTCTGCCTTGACCTGGTGCAGCAGATTGACAGCCATCTGGTGATGCGTAATTATTCAGGATTGGTGAACCGGAAGTAACCGTTGCGTTGCGGAATCGGCGAGGCGAGACTGGGTTCTGGGGAGAGGCCGCGATCGCGCGAGCAACCGCGAGAAACCTTGGTCTGGATGGGCCGACCTCGGTGATGCCGAATGGCGTTGAGCACGAGAGGAGCGCAAGCGACGTGTTTTCCCACCGAGGCATGATCCCGCGTCCCTCTCTTCCTTCACTCTTGACAGGATTGGGCAAGAAAGGCGCCGTTGGGGCCGGCGCCGCCAAGCCGCGGCCGGTCATCAAGCTCAAGAGCCCGCGCGAGATCGCGCAGATGCGCGAGGCCGGACGCGTGGTCGCCCGGGCGCTCGATCGCGTTCGCCAGATGGCTGTCCCCGGCGTCACCACCGCCGACATGGAAGAGGCTGTCACCGCCGTCTTCCGCGAGCACGACGCCACGCCGCTCTTTCTGGGCTATCCCAGCTCGGTCAAGGGCAAGCCGCCATTTCCGGCCGTCATCTGCGCCAGCGTCAACCACCAGGTCGTGCACGGCATCCCCAATCGCCGTCCCCTCAAGGAGGGAGACATCGTCTCCATCGACACCGGCTGCCGGCTGGGAGGGTGGTGTGGCGACTCCGCGGTCACGTTGGCGATCGGTCAGATTCCGCCCAGCGTCCAGAAGCTGCTTGACGTGACCCTGGAGACTCTCCATCTGGCCATCCGCGCCATGGGCCGTGGCCGGCACTGGTCGGAGGTGGCCAGCCTCATGGAGCGCTACGTCAAGAGCCAGGGTTTTTACGTGGTCGAGAAGTTCGTCGGCCACGGCATCGGTCAGGACATGCACGAGGAGCCCCAGGTGCCCAACTTCATCAGCGAGGCCCTCCGGAAACACGACATTCGACTCGAGCCCGGCATCGTCCTGGCCATCGAGCCCATGGTGGCGATGGGCACGAAAGACGTCCGGACCCTGGACGACGGCTGGACCGTCGAGACCAAGGATCGTCGCCCCAGCGCCCATTTCGAGCACACCGTCGCCATGACCCCGGATGGTCCTCGGGTGCTCACTTACCTGGAGGATTGAAGCCGATCGACACCCCAATCAACCTGCAATCTTCCAAGGTGCCGACGGTTATCCCTTGCGGACCTTGGGACGCATCGGTATAGTAGCTGAATTCGGCCCGGGATGTGACGTATCATGATCATCCCGCAACACTCCTCTCCGGCTTCGCTCCGGAGCCGAGGTTGAACCTCAAGACAATCGATCCGGCCCGGGTCAAGGGCGGTGCCTTTGATCCGTTCTCTCGACCCTCAACGAGGGCCAGGTCAGGATTGTCGGGCCGCCAGACTGAATTGCTTGAGAAAGTCAGAATGCCATGAAAATACGGTCCAGCGTCAAGAGAATCTGTGAGAACTGCAAGATCGTCCGCCGGGCGGGGAAGGTCTACGTGATCTGCACCAATCCGCGGCACAAACAGAGACAGGGCTAGCCGAAGCATCGTGCCGGCTGACCGCGGCCGGCATGCACGGGGGACGAAGTCCCGGTTTGCTGGAGAATTCACCTAAAACGCCACGCGATCGATCGACGGAGACCGAAACGGATGCCTCGTATTCTCGGTGTTGATATTCCCAACGACAAGCGTA
>JAMCWO010000118.1 GCA_023481165.1 Planctomycetota bacterium
CGTCGATCCCGAACTGGGCATCGAGGCGACCACCGGCCCGTTGGGGCAGGGGATCTCCAACGGCGTGGGCATGGCCATCGCCCAGAAGTACCTGGCCCACTATTTCAACCGGGAAGGCTTTCCGGTCGTGGACTACAAGATCTACGTCTTCGTGGGCGACGGCGACCTGGAGGAGGGCATCTCCTCCGAAACCTGTTCTCTGGCGGGTCATCAGGGCCTGGACAATCTCGTGGTCGTGTACGACGACAACCACATCAGCATCGACGGGCCGACCGAACTGTCCTTTACCGAAGACCGGGCCAAGCGCTTCCAGGCGTATGGATGGTACGTCCAGAAAGTCGATGGCGACGGCAACGATATGAAACGGTTCGAGCGGGCCCTCATCAAGGCCAAGAGCGAGATCGGGCGGCCCTCGATCATTCAGCTTCGCACGCACATCGCCTATGGCAGCCCGAATATGCACGATACGGCCAAGGCCCACGGCGCGCCGCTGGGCGAGGAGGAGGTCCGGCTGACGAAGCGGCAACTCGGCTGGGACCCCGATAAGCACTTCTACGTCCCCCAGGAAGTCCTCGACCACATGCGCCAGGCGCTGGCGCGGGGCGCGGAGGCCGAGAACCAGTGGAACGAGCTGTTCGGCCGGTACGCCCGGCAGTACCCCGATCTCGCCAAGCAGTTCACGGACGCGGCGGAAGGACGGCTGCCCATCAAACTCGACGATGTTCTGCCGAAGTTCGAGGCCGGCGGCAAGCCGATGGCCACGCGCGAAGCCTCGGGCAAAGTGCTGGATGCCCTGATGCCCAAGCTGCCGCTGGTCCTCGGCGGCTCGGCGGACCTGACGCCGTCGAACAACACGCGCTTCGCCGGCGCGGTGGATTTCCAGAAGGACGCCCGCCAGGGCCGGTACCTCCGCTATGGCGTCCGCGAGCACGGCATGGGCGCGATCATGAACGGCATCGGTCTCTCGCGCCTGCTCCGCGCGTACGGCGGCACGTTCCTCGTGTTCTCCGATTACATGCGCGGGGCGGTCCGGGTGGCGGCCCTCTCGAAATACCCGACGATCTTCGTCTTCACCCACGACAGTATCGGCCTCGGCGAGGACGGCCCGACCCATCAGCCGATCGAGCACTTCGCGGCGCTGCGGGCGATCCCCAATCTCCTGGTGATCCGGCCCGCCGACGCCAATGAGACCGCCGCCGCGTGGAAGTACATTCTGGAGAATCGCGAGCAGCCGGTGGCCCTGCTCCTGAGCCGCCAGGGCCTGCCGGTCCTCGACCAGAACCGGTACGCCTCCGCCGCGAACCTGTGCCGTGGGGCCTACGTGCTGACCAGCAGCGGCAAGCCCGACGTCCTCCTGCTGGCCAGCGGCTCGGAAGTCGCGCTGGCGCTGGACGCGGCGGGCAAGCTCGAAGCCCAGGGCATTCCCGCGCAGGTCGTCAGCATGCCCTGCTGGACGCTGTTTGAAAAACAGGATGAGAAGTATCGCCATTCCGTGCTGCCGCCGCAGGTCAAGGTCCGCGTCGCGGTCGAAGCGGCCACGGATTTCGGCTGGCACCGCTGGCTCGGGGAGCACGGGGTGTTCGTGGGACTGTGCCGCTTCGGCGCCTCGGCCCCCTACCAGGCGTGTTACGAGGGTTTCGGCCTCACGGCCGACAACGTCGTGAAAGCCGCCCGCCTCGCGCGGCAAGCGCTGTCAAGCCAAGGGTCCTGAGCGGTCGGGACCTCTTTCTTCGCGGACGGAGCGCCGGGCGTATTCCCTGACCGGCTAGCGCGGCGCGGAGGCGGCGCCGCCTTCTACGCAACCGCCTCGCCCAAATCCAGCATCTGGCCTAATCAGGATCGATGCATCCTTACGTAGGATAGGGGGGTGTGGAATACCCCTGGATGAATTGAAATCATCTACGGCAGGGCGCAGACGATCTGGATCGAGCCGCGGTGCGGTGTCCCGCGCCAAGCGGGATGGACGCGAATGTGCGTGTGCTTGTGCGGGCCGGGGTTCCAGGCGAGGACCCCGGCCCCGGTTCATTCTGTCCCGCGCACAGGGGCCCAAATCGTTCGGATCTGCTGGGGGGACCTGCTGCGCCAGAGCGCGCGTTCGGGCCCGCCTTGCCGCCCACGCGCACCCGCAGCGAGTTTACGCAACCGCCTTAGTCAAATCCAGTAGCGCGCCTAATTGCGGACTGACGCGGTCATCATTAGGCTCGATGGAAGCAACAGACTGTTTCCGGCGGCCCCGGGACCGGGTGGGTCGTCACGACATCGCCTGTCGGACCCTCCGGGATCCGAGGGCCGGGCCGGAGGGAACCACCAGCACAGGCACGCGAGAGCCATCTCGCCGGGGAATGGGGTCCAGCCTCATGCCAGAAAGGAGGGGTGTCCGGGAGAACAGAGGAATCAGCCGGGAGCCATGCTTCGCCGACACGAGGAAGCGACGGCTCTCTCTGCGAGGGGAGCGGGATCCCGGACGCGCAGCCGCATCTCGGGGCCCGAACGGATTTCGCCGTGAAGGGTGGGGAGATCGTGGTCGGATTCCACGGCGGCGTTTTCCAGGTTGTCCAGAGTCGTAAGAAAGAAAGGACAAGGACTCCCCGCGCGGAAGGGCGCTGGGGAGGCCGCACGTGCTGTCGCAGGACGGCACCATGTACGGAGGTGTAGAATGGTATCTCAAGGTAAGGCGATCGGTCTACTGGTGGTCTGGGGCGTGGTTCTGGTGGGCCTGGGCAGTACGGTGACGTACGGAGCCGCGACCTTCAGCTTCACCAGCACCTCGGCCAGCAGCGCCGCCGATGCGGCGATCGGACAGGCCCAGTTCTTTATGGATGTCCTCGACGAGTCCGCCCGGCAGGTCCGCTTCGACTTCCGGAACACCGGGCCCACGGCTTCGTCCATTACAGAGATCTTCTTGGAAGATCGCGGCGGCGTGCTGGAACCCGTTTTTGCCGGCGTGGCGCCGGTCACGGTGGCCGGCTCCGGGGTGGTGTTTGTCGCAGCCACGACGCCTCGGGCGCTGGTGTTCAGCGAGTTGTTCGAGCCGTTCACGGTCACGCCGGAGTTGACGCTGACGGCGACACCTCCGGTGGTAACGAACGGCATCGGCCCGGGCGAGTCGTTGAGTGTGGTGGGGAATCTGACGGACGACATCGTCACGTCGCAACTGATGAATCGCCTGGAGAACGGGACGGTTCGCGTCGCCCTCCTGGCCCAGGGATTTCCCGACGGCGGGACTGCCACGTTCCTCAACAACACCACCCCCGTGGTTACCCCCTCCATTGTACCGACACCCACGCCGGGCGTCATCCCGGCTCCGGGAGCCATCCTGCTGGCTTCCATGGGCGTCGGACTGGTCGGCTGGCTGCGTCGACGCCGAACGCTGGGATAAGGACGAATTCCCTTCATCTGCGGGCCGCTCGCCCACGGCGCGGGGCGAGCGGCTCCTTCCCTGAATCCCTAACGACGAGAGCACCAGGGACCCCCAAAAGGGGCTAACAGAACTCGCCCGCGGGAAGAAACAGGCGAAACGCGCAGATGCGGCCCACCACGCCTTAGGCTCCGTGCCTGCGGTGCTGAACAATTCCCCAGGCAGATCCCTATAGATTGGAGGCGCGCTGGATTGACGATTTACCCTTGGCGATCTATGATTTGCCTGCGCAGTTCCAGAAGTGAGTCCTAGATCGTCTCTTCACGTATGGACCTGGTTGGAGACAAGGTAGTTGCCCGGATCGTTTCCCGGCTGCGTCAGACCGTGCAGGGGCCGGTGCAAGTCGAGGGAACCTGGGGATCCTTTGCGCGCTTGCTGACCGCTCATCTTTCCCGGACGCTCCAGCGTCCGATTCTTCACGTCTGTCCGCACCTCGACGATGCCGATCGGGCCTTCGACGATCTCAAGACGTTCGGCGCCGCCGGCGTCGAGTTGCTGCCCGCCTGGGAGGGGGAAGAAGATCTGGCCGATGCCACGGATGAGACGCGCTCCGAGAGGCTGCGGATCATCTCACTGCTTGCGGATCGCGACGGCGGAAATCACCGGAACTTGGTGATTGCCGCCCCGATTCAGGCGTTGTGTCAGCCGATTCCCAAGCCCTCGGCTTTGCGGGAAAGCTCTCTGGAGCTGAAACGCAACGAGGATCTGGACCCGGAGGCGGTGGTCGAGTGGCTCATCCGGAACAGCTTCGAGCGGGTCGATGCCATCGACCTGCCCGGCCAATTCGCCCGCCGGGGCGGTATTATTGACATCTACGCGCCCCTGGCCAGCGAGAAAATACGGAGGACGGAGGACGGAGGACAGAAGACAGCGCAGACAGCCGCCCCTCCGCAAGCGCAGGCCCTGCGGCTCGAGTTCTTTGGCGACACCATCGAGAGCATTCGCGAGATCAATCTCGATACGCAGCGGTCCACCCATGAGATGGAGAGCATCAGTATCGTAGCCGCCGCCTCGGAGGCGGTCGTCGCGCAGCGGGAGTTGTTCACGAACATCCTGCCGGAAGACGCGCTGGTGGTTTTCGAGGAGCCGGCGGAAGTGGAGGAAGTAGCCAACATTTTTCTCGCCCGCCTGGAGACGACGGGACGCCTTTATGCGTGGCCGGACATCTTCAGTTCCGTGACGCGATTCGCGCAGTTGCACATCTGTCGATTCGCGGTAGGTCAGCCGGACGAGTCTCTTATTAAGCTCGATGTCAAGAGCATCCAGCAGTTCGAGCGCAAGGCCACGTCGCTGTGGGCCGGACACAAGGCCGCCTTGGAGGAGTTGCTCCAGCGGACGAAAGAGGGGTGCAAGGTCCTCTTCTTCTGCGAGAGTCCGGCCGAGGTACAGCGGGTGACGGAGATCGTCAAGGAGATCGGCGGCGATCTGCCCCACAACTTCCAACTTCCGCTGGGCTATGTCCATCAGGGATTCGTCGTCGAGTCGCTCCACCTTATCGTGGTCAGCCACCATGAGTTGTTCGGACAGTATGCGCTGCGTCGGCGCGAGCGGCCCGCCCGCGCCACCGCGCCGGTGGATTCACTCGCCGACTTGCAGCCGGGCGAGTACGTCGTTCATGTCTCCTATGGCATCGGCAAGTTCCTCGGCACCGAGACGATCGAGGAAAAGGGGGGCAGGGCCGAGTACCTGACGGTCGAGTATGCGGACAACGTCAAGATCCAGGTCGCGGTGCAGAATATCGCCCTGGTGCAGAAGTACATCGGCACCAGTCCCAAGCGGCCGACGCTCAGCAAGGTCGGCTCCAAGCGCTGGCAGAAGCAGAAGGAGAAAGTGGCCGAATCCGTCCGGGATCTGGCGGCGGAGATGCTGGAGGTCCAAGCCAGGCGGCAGGCGCTGGGCGGCATCGCCTACGGCGCGGACTCGAACTGGCAGATGGAGTTCGAGGAATCCTTCCCGTACCAGGAGACGCCGGACCAGATGGGCGCGATTCGCGAGATCAAGGCCGACATGCAGGAGCCTCTTGCCATGGACCGGCTCCTGTGCGGCGATGTCGGCTACGGCAAGACCGAGCTGGCGATGCGGGCGGCGTTCAAGGCGGTCGAGAACGGCAAGCAAGTAGCCGTGCTGGTCCCGACCACGGTGCTGTCCGTCCAGCATGGCCGCACGTTCAGCGAGCGCTTCGCCGATTTCCCGGTGACGGTCGAGGTCCTCAACCGGTTCAAGACCGGTCGGCAGGCGAAAGATATTCTCCAGCGCACCCGCGAGGGCCATGTGGATATCCTGATCGGCACGCACCGGCTCCTCAGCGGCGATGTAGCGTTCAAGGACCTGGGGCTGCTGATCATCGACGAGGAGCAGCGGTTCGGTGTCGCGCACAAGGAGCGGCTCAAGAAGATGCGGGTCAACGTGGATATCCTCACGATGACCGCCACGCCCATCCCGCGCACGCTGCACATGGCCCTCTTGGGCCTCCGCGACATCAGCTCGCTCGCGACCGCGCCGCTGGACCGGCGCAGCATCGTCACCAGCGTCACCAGCTACAACCAGGAGTTGATCCGCAAGGCGATCTATCGCGAGCTGAACCGCCAGGGCCAGGTCTTTTTCCTGCATAACCGGGTCCAATCCATCGAGAAGAAGGCCTGGGAAATCCAGCAACTGGCCAAGGACGCCAAGGTCGGCATCGCTCACGGCCAGATGAGCAAGCGCGAGTTGGAAGACGCGATGATCAATTTCGTCCTCGGCGACATCGATGTGCTCGTCTGTACGACGATCATCGAGTCGGGTCTCGATATTCCGAACGCCAACACGATCTTCATCAACGACGCCGACCGCTTCGGCCTGGCCGAGATGCACCAACTGCGGGGCCGGGTAGGACGGTACAAGCACCGCGCCTACGCCTACATGCTCCTGCCGGATACGCGACCGATCTCGCCCATCGCCGCCAAGCGGCTCAAGGCTATCGAAGAATATTCGCATCTCGGTGCCGGCTTTCGCATCGCGCTACGCGACCTGGAAATCCGCGGCGCCGGCAATATCCTGGGCCCCGAGCAGTCCGGCCACATCCAGATGGTCGGCTACCAGATGTACTGCGAAATGCTGGCCAACGCGGTGCATGAGATGAAGCATGAGAAGGTGGAGCCGCTGCCCACGACCATGATCGACCTCGGCACGCCTACCTACATTCCGAAGAACTACATTCCCCTCGACCGGCACCGCATGGACGTCTACCGCAAGATCGCGGTCGCGCGGACGCCCGCCGACCTGCAGCAGATCGAAGCCGAATTGGCCGACGTCTACGGCCCGTTGCCCGACGAGGTCAGCTTGCTCCTGGACATCGGCGCGCTGCGCCTCGCCGCCGCCCAGTGGGACATCCGGAGCATCGTCGCCTCCCAGCCGGTCCCCTCAAAGCCGGGGGATCTGGTCTTCTCCTTCAAACAGGACCCCGGCCGCAAAGCCAACGCCCTCTTCGCTCACGTCCAGGGCAGCGTCCGCATCCCCGACCCCAAAACGATCAACCTCCGTCTGAACCCCAACTACTTCGAGCCACGGACACTGATCACCCTTCTGCGCAAGATCTTCTCGCAGGCAAAGAAATGAGTAAACAGGTCGTCTGATGGGCCGTATAATACGGATTCGTGTGCCGAATCAGGACCTGTTTGGTAGGAGAGAATCATGTCCGGACGGAGTTTCAGAATCATCGCCGCAGTCGCCGTCAGCCTGTTCATTGCTGCTGTTGTCACAGCCGCCCCGGAGGTCAAAACGCTGGAGATTGGGGCCAAGGCGCCCGATTTCCGTCTGCCGGGTGTGGATGGGAAGATGCACCGGTTGGCCGAGTTCGATAAGGCGAAGGTGCTGGTGATCGTCTTCACCTGCAATCACTGTCCCACGGCCCAAGCGTACGAGGAACGGATCAAGAAGCTGGCCGCCGACTACAAGGACAAGGGCGTGGCTCTCGTGGCGATCTCGCCGAACGATCCCAAGGCGGTCCGGCTCGATGAGCTGGGCTATACCGATATGAGCGACTCGCTCGACGAGATGAAGGTGCGGGCCAAAGACAAGGGGTACAACTTCCCTTATCTCTACGACGGCGATAAGCAGGAGGTCTCCAAGGCGTATGGCCCGGTCTCAACGCCGCACGTGTTTGTCTTCGACAGCGAGCGGAAGTTGCGCTACGTCGGTCGCGTGGACGACAACGAAAAGCAGCCGGACAAAGTCACTGCGCCGGATGTCCGCAATGCCATCGAGGCGCTGCTGGCCGGTAAGCCGGTGCCGGTCGAGAAGACCAAGACGGTCGGCTGCTCGATCAAGTGGTCGGACAAGCGGGACGCGGTGAAGGATGCCTTCACGAAGTGGTCCAAGGAGGCGATCGCGCTGGGCACCATCGATCTCGAAGGCGTCAAGGCGCTTCTCAAGAACGACGGTACGAAGCTGCGGTTGGTCAATATCTGGGCTTCGTGGTGCGGCCCGTGCCGGTCGGAGTTTCCGGACCTCGTCGAGATCTATCGCATGTACCGCGGCCGGGATTTCGAGATGATCGGCATCAGCGTGGATGGTCCCGAGACCAAGGGCAACGTGCCGGGTTTCCTGGAAAAGAACCAGGCCTCGTATCCGAATCGCATCTACAACGGCACCGATCTCCAGGTTCTGATCAACACGGTGGACCCGAAATGGGAGGGAGCGATCCCGTACACTCTCATCATCAAGCCGGGCGGCGAAGTCCTCTACCGTCATCTCGGCACGATCGAGCCGCTCGAAGTGAAGAAGATCATCGTCGGATACATAGGGCGGACATACAAGTAAGTGGCATGGGCGTCTCGCCCATGAGTATCAGGGCCATCTTGGCCCTGTCTTCGTCTTCACGGGCGGGACGCCCGCGATACGCAGGGGCAAGATGCCCATGCTACGAGACGATCGCACGGTTGACGGCGCGCCCCTCTGCGGTTAGACTCCCGGCATGAACGGACCGGAAAAGGCAACCTGTCGCTGAACCAGATACCCTTCAGGAGGACAAAACCCCATGAATTCCCGCACGAGAATTGTCGCCGGCTTGGCCTTCGCCGTGGTTTTGAGTTGCAGTCCCGGCAGTCTTCTGCACGCCGGGAGCGCCGAGGTCGATGAGTCGATCCGCAAAGTGCGCATGGGCACGCTGGTAATTGAGGCGGCACCGGGCGTCGAGGTCCGCGTGGAGCAACTGCGGCATGAGTTCTGGTTCGGATGCGCGCTGGCCGGCCAGCCGTTCGGCAACCGCATGAATCCGGAGGACGCGGCCCGGTACAAGAAGCTGTTTCTGGAGAATTTCAACGCCGCCGTGACAGAGGTTGCCCTCAAGTGGCACGCCATGGAGCCGCGCCAGGGCCAGGTGGACTACTCCGTGGTCGATGCGATTCTCCAGTGGACGGACCAGCATGAGATCCCGCTGCGCGGTCACAACATCTTCTGGGGAGTCCCCGATCGTGTGCAACCCTGGCAGAAGGCCATGGACGATGCCACACTCCGTGATACGCTCAAGGCCCGTGCGTTGGATGTTGGGAAGCGTTACCGGGGCCGGTTTGCCGAATATGACCTGAACAATGAGATGCTCCACGCCAACTACTACCAGGATCGTCTGGGCCCGGGCATCACCAAGGACATGGCCGCCTGGGTGCGGCAGGAAGACCCGAAGGCCGTGCTATACCTGAACGACTATGACATTTTGACCGGCAAACGCCTGGATGACTATATCGTCCACATCCGCCGGTTCCTGGAGCAGGGCGTGCCTTTCGGCGGTATCGGGGTGCAGGGGCATCTCCACGGCGATTCCTTCGACCCCGTCGCCCTGCAGAACGCCTTGGACAAGCTGGCCCAGTTCCATCTGCCCATCCGCATTACCGAGTTCAACTTCCCCGGCCAGCGGTCCAAGTACTACAACCAACGCGGCGTGCATCTGTCCGACGAGGAGGAACAGGCCAAAGCCAAGGCCATCGTGGACTACTACCGCATCTGCTTCGCGCATCCGGCGGTCGCGGGCATCCTGATGTGGGGATTCTGGGAGGGGGCGAACTGGATCCCCCAATCCTCGCTGTACCGCCGCGACTGGTCCCCGACGCCCGCCGCCGAGGCCTATCGCGATCTGGTCTTCAAGCAGTGGTGGACGACGTGGCGCGGGCAGACCGATGCCCAGGGCCGGTGTGAGGTCCGGGCCTTCTTCGGCCGACATCGAATTACCGCCGACGGCCGGGAGGTGGTGGTCAATCTCAGGAGCGCTGAGCCTGCGCAGACAGTTTCTCTCCAGCGGCAATAGCTCTCGTGCGGATCTATTGCATTTCGGAGTCCCCCGCGGTAGAGTATCCTCGCGTGTTGAGTCGTAATCCATGAGGTCCGGATGGGCGGCATGATGGCCCATCGTGCTCGCGGGGTGTGGAAGATGGCGGAACGTGTGCCGACGCGCGAAGAAGCTTTCGCTCTGCTCAAACAGTACAACCAAAACGAGGCCTTGATCAAGCATGCCTTGGCGGTCGAGGCGGTGATGCGCTACGGCGCCCGCAAACGCGGCCAAGACGTGGAGAAGTGGGGCGTCATCGGGCTGGTCCACGACTTGGACTACGAACAGTTCCCCGAGCAACACTGCCACAAGAGCGGCGCGATTCTGCGCGAGCACGGCTGGCCGGAGGAATATATCCGTGCGGTGCTGTCGCACGGCTGGGGGATCTGCACGGACGTCGAGCCCCGGACCGACCTGGAGAAAATGCTCTACGCGATGGATGAGCTCACGGGCCTGGTGACGGCGACCGCGCTGGTCCGGCCCAGCAAGAGCGTGCTCGACATGGAGCCCAAGTCGGTCAAGAAGAAATGGAAGGAGAAGTCCTTCGCGGCCGGCGTCAATCGCGAGGTCATCGAGAAGGGGGCCGCGGTGCTCGGCGTCGATCTCAACGACCTGATCGCCGATGCCATCGGCGGCATGCGGGAAGCGGCCGGCCCGATCGGTCTGGCCGGCGGAGCCTGAGGTTGAGGCTCGGTGTCGAAGGGAATTCGTCCAGCGTGAGAGGTGAAACATTGAGTCAAGCTTGTTGGAGACCGGACACGATGCCACACGCAATCTGCCGCAGGATTGGCACATTTGTCCTCGGCCCTATCTGCCTCGCTGCCGCTGTGCTGATGATCATCGGCTGTGCCGAGAAGAACAGCCGCAGGGCCGCCCTGACCGATGAGGAAATCAAAAGCCACATCTATGCGCAGAAACCGGATCGGCCGGACCGGCTCATCGTCTGCGGTGAGCCGATCACCTGGGAGGACATCCTGGGCTCTCTGCCCGAGGACAGCGCCGCCCAGCCGCCCCTGAAGGAGGGATTTGAGAAAGCCGCCCAAGAGTCCTCGCTGCTGCGGTTCCTGGAAGAGCAGCGGCCGGTGGTCTACCAGCGGCTCGTTAACCGCATCTCCAGTATCGTTCTGGCCAAGCGTGCCCGGCTGGAACTCGGCACCAAGGTGGAGGAAGCCAAGCTCGACGAATACGCCGAACAGGAACTGCACCGCTTCATCGTGGAAGAGCACGGCGGCAACGGCGCCGAGGCCGATGAGGCCCTGGTCAAGGCCGGAATGAACCGAGCCACCTATAAGCAGTGGAAAAGAATGGAGGGCCTCGCCGACTACCTGGTCAAGTCGAAGTACCCGCGGAATCGGCCGGTCACCTACGGCGAGTTGCTCGCCTGGTACAACGAGATCAAGGAGGAGAAGTATGCCCGGCCGGGTGTCCTGCAACTCCGCGTCATCGACGTCCAGGTCGACCGGGTGGACTTGAGGGAGCCGACGGAGGATCGCGTGGTCCGGGCCCGGCAGGTGGCGCAGGAGCTGCGCCAAAAGATCGATGCCGGCGCGGATTTCGGCGCGGTGGCCAAGGAGAACCAGCGCTACACGGACGACCCCCGGGCTCCGCAGGGCGGCCTGTGGAAACCGAGAGATCCGAACTCATTGGCCGCGCCGTTCGATGTGCTGGCCCGGCAGGCTCAGAACATGAAGAAGGGCGAGGTGGCCGGTCCGCTTCAGGCGCCCGGGCGTTTTTTCCTGATGAAAGTAGAGGGCAAGCAGGAGCGGAGCTACAAACCGCTGAGCGAGGTGCAGGAGGAAGTGAGAAAAGACATTATGGACCGGCGTTTCAAGCAGGTGCTCGAAGAGCTGAATGCCGAGGTACGCCGGCAAGTGGCCCTGGCGGATGTGGACCGTTTCGTGGACTTCTGCCTGCGGAGGTTCTATCAGCAGGTACGGGAGCGGCCGTCCGCGCCCTAGTGAAAGGTTTCCCTTTGCGAGACACGGCGATGGAGATCATCGCGCACGGTATTGACCTGGTGGATTTTCCCCGCCTTGAGCAGATGATCGAGCGGCACGGGCAGCGGTTCATCGACCGCATCTTCACGGCTGCCGAGCAGGCTTACGCCGGCCGCCACCGGAACGCCGTCGAAAAATACGCCGGGCGCTTTGCGGCCAAGGAGGCGATTCTCAAACTCCTGGGCACCGGTTGGCGGGGCAAGATCGCCTGGACGGACATCGAGGTGACGAACAATGCCGCGGGTCGGCCCGAGGTCGTCCTGTCGGGCGAAGTGAAGAAGATTGCCGACCGCCTGAAGATCCGGCACATCAGCCTCAGCATCACGCACACCGCGAATTTCGCCATCGCTTCGGCCGTCGCACTGGCCGGAGGCCCAGGAGAGATGAACATCTGAGGAGCTTTGACATCCAAGTTCGGTGGTCAAGCTTCATGGATGGTTGGGTGCCACGCCCAAGCGCAGCTTGAGCGTGCTCTCCGTGTGCGAGGGAGCACGGTCACAGGGACCCCAAACGCGATAAGTCGCGTTTGGGAACCCATACAAGTTTGGCCGTGCCACCCAGGAATTGCCGCGTCAAAACTCATTAGATTGCCGCGTCAAAACTCATTAGAATGAAGATCAGGCTTGCTTGAGTCTTGCAGATATACCGATGATGAGAACCAACGACTTTGACTGCATCGTGATTGGGGCCGGCCATGCGGGAATCGAGGCGGCGCATGCGGCCGCCCGGATCGGTGCGCGGACCTGCCTGGTCACGCTTAGTCGGGCCACGATTGCCAAGATGAGCTGCAACCCGGCGATCGGCGGACTGGCGAAGGGGCAGATCGCCCGCGAGGTCGATGCGCTCGGCGGACTGATGGGTCTGGCGACGGACGCCGCGGGCATCCAGTTTCGCCTGCTCAATCGCTCGAAGGGTCCGGCGGTGCAGTCGCCACGGGCGCAGACCGACAAGTACCGATACCAGGACTTCATGCGCGACCGGCTCGAAGAGACGCCGAACCTCAGCCTTGTCGAGGCGATGGCCTCCGATGTCCTGATAGAAGGCCGGCAGGTCTGTGGCGTCCGCTGCAACAATGGCATGATGCTTACGGCCCCGACGGTCATTGCCACGACGGGGACATTTCTACGCGGGTTGATGCACATCGGCCCCGAGCAATTCCCTGGGGGGCGGCTCGGCGAGCCGGCGGCGCATGAGCTATCGCTGAGCCTTGCCAGGATCGGTCTGGAACTGCGGCGGCTGAAGACAGGCACTCCCGTCCGACTGGACGCCAAAACGGTCGATCTCGACAAGCTGGAGATTCAGCTTGGGGACCCGGAGCCTGCCCCATTTTCTTTTCTGACGGGTCGCATCGACCGCCCACAAACGCCGTGCTGGATCACGTACACGAACGAGCAGATCCACCAATTGATCCGGGATCATCTCGATCGCGCGCCGCTCTACACCGGCCAGATCAAGTCCGTCGGCCCGCGCTATTGCCCCAGCATCGAGACCAAGATCGTCCGGTTCGCCGGCAAGGATCGCCATCAGGTCTTCCTGGAGCCGGAGGATGAAGCCCGCACGACTATCTACTGCAATGGAATCAGCACCTCGCTGCCGCGCGATGTACAGGAGCGCATGCTCCAACTCATGCCGGGCACGGAACACGCCCGCATCGTCCACTATGCCTACGCGATCGAATACGACTATTGCCCGCCGGTCCAATTGCAGCCGAGCCTGGAAACCAGGAAGGTCGGCGGCCTGTTTCTCGCCGGACAGATCAACGGCACCAGCGGCTATGAGGAGGCGGCCGGACAGGGCATCATCGCCGGGATCAACGCCGCCCGCAAGCTCCAGGGCCAGGAGCCGCTCGTCCTCGGCCGCGACCAGGCGTACATCGGTGTTCTGATCGACGATCTGCTGACCAAGGGGATCGACGAGCCGTATCGCATGTTCACCTCGCGCGCGGAATATCGTCTGGCCCTGCGCTCGGACAACGCGGACCGCAGATTGACGCCGATAGGCCGCGCTGTGGGCCTGGTCGAGGAGAGCCGCTGGGCTCGCTTCCAGAACAAGCTCAAGACGATCGAGGGGCTTCGGCAGCACCTGCAAACCAGCCGCGCGGAAGGAGTGAGTCTGTGGGACCTGTTGCGCCGGCCGGATAGCCACATGGACGAGAGATTGCCTCAGTTGCCTGAGATCAAATCGGCAGGCTACGGACGCGAGGTGCTGGAGGCGATTGTGGTGGACGCGAAGTACGAAGGCTATCTGGCCAAGCAGGAGCGGCTCATCGCCACCCAGCGCAGCCTCGACAGCAAGAGGATTCCGGCGGGCCTGGACTACACGGCAGTTGAGCATCTGCGCGCGGAAGCCAAGGAAAAACTCACGGCCTTCCAGCCGGCCACCCTCGGCCACGCCTCCCGGATCGGCGGCATCACGCCGGCCGACATTACGGTTCTCCAAGTGTATCTGAAGAAGATTTGGCATTGACGATCTGCTCATGCTCGATCTATCCGAGAATGTCTACAATGGTGGTTTGTCGCGCGATGAGCCGAAGTTCAAGCTGTGGCGCTCGGCGGGGCTGATGCTCACGTACCGCTGCAATGCGGCGTGCGAGTTCTGCTACTACAACTGCTCACCGGCCAAGGGTGGACTGATGCCTGTAGAGATCTGTATTGCTGCGTGGCGGTCGCTCAGGACTCTTGCGGGCGATGAAGCGAAGATTCATCTGACGGGCGGAGAGCCGTTTCTTCACTGGGATCACCTCGTTGAGATCCTCAGGGAGGGCAGGAAGCAGGGGCTCGGTCCGGTGGATATGGTGGAGACCAACGGTTTCTGGGCGCGCAATGATCAGATTGTGGAAGACCGGCTTGACGTGCTGCTTGCGTTGGGAGTACAGCGGCTGAAGATCAGCGTGGACCCGTTTCATCAGGAGTACGTGGACATCAAGCCGGTGTATCGTCTGGCTCGCATCGCGGCGGAGATGTTCGGCCCGGACCGCGTTCTGGTTCGCTGGGAGAAATACCTGGACGATTGCGGATTGCGGCCCCCGGTCGGAGCCGGGGGTGACATGATTGCGGATTGCGGATTAGCCCAGCGAGATCGGCTATACATGGATGCTTACCGCGACTATCCGTTTCGTCTCAACGGTCGCGCCGCGGGGCATTTGGCAGGACTGCTCGCGTCGAAACCGGTTGAGGCTTTTCGCGGCATGAACTGCGTGGCCGGATTTCTCGGTGCCAAAGGCGTTCACATCGATCCCTACGGCAATGTTTTCAGCGGCACGTGCAGCGGCATCATCGTGGGCAACATCGGTCAGACGCCACTGGAGGAGATCTGGAAAGCCTTCCAGCCGGCGCAAATCGGGATCGTCCGGGTTCTCTGTGAGGAAGGACCTTACGGCCTGCTTGAGAAGGCTGAGTCTCTCGGCTACGAGAAGTTGCCTGCCTACGCCGACAAATGCCACCTCTGCACCCACCTTCGCCAGTTCCTCTTCGAGCACGGGCAGGACGTGTCGGTCATTGGACCCGCAGATTGTTACATGTAGGGTGGGGCTTGCCCCACCCTTTCCCCGTCCCGTCGCTCCCAACAGAGGTATTGGTGGGCCAAGGCCCACCCTACACGGCGGCGAGGGCGTCTTTGAGGGTGAGGGTGCCTTCATAGAGGCTGCGGCCGACGATCACGCCGACGACGCCGATGGGCAACAGACGCCGGATATCTCCCACCTCCTTGACGCCGCCGGAAGCGATCACGGGGGTGTGGACGGCCTGGGCCAAGGCCCGCGTCCTTTCGAGGTTCGGGCCGCAGAGCATGCCGTCCTTCGCGATATCGGTGTAGATGATCGCGGCCAGCGGCAGCTTGTCGGCTTGGGCGGCGAATTCCAGCACTGTCTGCTGACTTGCCTGGAGCCAACCGTGCGTGGCCACCATTGAGTCGCGGGCGTCGAGACCGAGCACGATCTGGCCTTGGAACTTCTCGGCCATCCGGCTGAACCACGCGAAGTCGTTGACGGCTTTGGTGCCGATGATGACCCGCGTCACACCCAGATCGAGCAGTTGTCGGATCGACGTTTCATCCCGAATCCCGCCGCCCACTTCGACGTGTAGCCCAGCCGCCCCCGGCCGGGAGTTCCTGACCACCCCCGAGGGCGGGGGTGCCACACGAGCGATGCTGGCAATGACACGCGTGTTCACCGGTCTGCCCGCCTTGGCCCCGTCGAGGTCCACGAGGTGGAGCCAGCGGGCCCCGTCGGCGTGGAACTGCCGGGCCTGCTCGGCTGGATCATCTCCATACGTGATCTGGCGATCGTACTGGCCCTGGAGGAGCCGGACGACCTTGCCGTCTCTCAGGTCGATGGCGGGAATCACATCCATATTGATTGTTTACCCTTTAGGATTTACTATTTGGCGCCGAGTCCAATGGTAAATCATAAATCATAAATCGCAAATCATAAATTGCTGGAGGCCGATCATGACCGGATCGTTCTTCTATTCCACAGGCTCTCTCATGCTGATTCTGCTGGCGGGCGGATGGTCCTCTCGTTCGGAATCCGCAGTCCGCAATCATGTCACCTCCGGCTCCGACCGGGGGCCGCAATCCGCCATCAGAACGCCGGTCATCTGGGACACCGATATTTGCGACGATATCGATGATACGTGGGCGCTGGGCGTTCTGCTCCAAGCGCCGGAGTTGGACTGCAAGCTGATCGTGACTGCCGTGCGGGACACCGAGGCCAAGGCCAAAGTGGTCGCCAAGTTCCTCGACCGGGTCGGCCGGACCGACATCCCCCTCGGTATCGGGGTCAAGCAGCCGGGCGATTCCTGGCGCCAGACGAGTTGGGCCAAGGACTACGATCTATCCTCCTATCCGGGCCGGGTCTGCAAGGATGGGGTGCAGGCCATCATCGACACGATTATGAATTCGCCGGACCGGGTTACCCTCATCGCGACCGGACCGCTGCCCAATATCGCGGAGGCCCTCAAACGCGAGCCGCGCATCGCCGAGAAAGCGGATTTCGTCGGCATGCACGGCAGCGTGTACGTCGGCTACAGCGGCAAGGACAAGCCCGACGCTGAGTACAACGTCGCGCAGGATGCCAAGGCGGCGCAGAAGGTCTTCACTGCTGCCTGGCCCATGACAATCACGCCGCTCGACACCTGCGGCCTGGTGGCACTCGACGGCGACAAGTACCAGAAGGTGCTCAAACGCAAGAGCTTCATCACCGCAACTCTGCTGGAGAACTATCGCATCTGGTACAGAGATGGACTGCGGGACCGAAAGGACCTGAAGGAGGCTGATTTCGACCGCTTGACGGACGAGAAGCTCAAGAGTAGCAGCACGATCCTTTTCGATACGGTCGCCATCTATCTCGCGATTCGCAAGGACCTCGCGCAGATGAAGTCGTTGCCCATTCGTATCACGGACGATGGCTTTACGCGGGTGGAAGAGGGCGCGAAGATAGTCAACTGCGCCGTCAAGTGGAACAACTTGGACGGCTATGAAAGCTGGCTGGTCGAAAGACTCACAAAGTGATTTATGATTGATGATCTTTGGCTGAACTTGAGATGCCACGGCATCTTCAAAATCATACATCAAAAATCATGAATCATAAATCCAAAGGGTTTGCTATCGCTGAGAATGATCCCAAGCTGGTGGTCGTCGGCAGCTCGAATATGGATCTCGTGGTCCGGTCATGATCGGCCTCCAGCAATTTATGATTTGCGATTTATGATTTATGATTTACCATTGGACTCGGCGCCAAATAGTAAATCCTAAAGGGTAAACAATCAATATGGATGTGAT
>JAMCWO010000047.1 GCA_023481165.1 Planctomycetota bacterium
TTTACGGTCCCAAGTTGAGTATGATGTCCCCCGGTTCCCCCTGTCAGCGGAGCAGCATCGAACGATTGCTCCGTCCCATAAGCTTCACAAGCCTGGCTGAGGGGGCGCACATAAGCTTCACAAGCCTGGCTGAGGGGGCGCACATAAGCTTCACAAGCCTGGCTGAGGGGGCGCACACGGGGTCAGGTCTCGAATTAGCAATTATTCGGTCCAAGGTTCGCGTGGGCCGATGCCTCGTTGTTTCTGCGGCACTGCGCGACTGGTATTGCCATGAAGACGAGGAGAAGAGGCGGTTCAGGGTGCGGGAATGGTCGGACCCTTCCAGGCACCGGGAGCCGCTGCGTCGGACGCGTCGGTCCGTCTGCGAGTAAGATCACACGTGCCCGGAATGAGAAGAAACCGGGCACAGGCGGGTGCGGCCGGAAATAAGAAAGCGGAGCTCTCCATCAGACTCCTTCCGTAGGAAAGGGACCCCAAACGCGATGCATCGCGTTTGGGAAGGGCTCCCACCGGCGAAACAAAGCCGGTGGGGACCCGAACCCAATCCGCCTATGGGCCGTCTTCAGAAGGGGTTCGGCCCATGAACCGCCTCCGGAGAACCTCGGAAGTGAACGCGAGGTCCATGGGGTCCTGGACCAGCGATGGGCACGGGCGCAGCGTCTACCCCACGGAACCGCCCTTGTGCGGGCTTGGCGGGCGAGACCTGGAAGTGTAAGGGAACTATCGCCATGTGCGAAGCAAGGGGGAATAATGAGGCTGGTTTCTCAGAACGGCAGGCTGTCGAGGATGGCCTTCTGAAGGGTGGGGGAGGGTTTGCGGGCGAAATTGTCGGTGGGATCCCGGAAGACGGCGACCGTGCGGCCGAGCGGCCGGTACACGGCGGGATCGGTTGGGCCGAACAAGGCAATCGTGCGCACGCCCATTCCGGCGGCCAGATGCGTCACGCCGCTGTCGTTGCCGACAAAAGCATCGGCGCAGCTCAACAGCCCGATCACCTGGTGCAGTGCCAGATGCGCCGCACACTTGGCCACCGCGTGGATCTGCACCTTCTCCGAGGGCCGCAGCCGCTGGATCTCGGCCGGTCCCAGCAGAAAGAGAGCTTCCACCTCGCGATCCGCCAACTCCCGCGCCAGGCCCAGGAAGTTGTCCAGGTGCCAGCACTTCTTGGGACCGCCGCTGCCGGGATGGATCACGGTAAGCCGGCGGGACGGATCGACGCCCGCCTGCTCCAGCACCTCCATGCCCCGATCCCGGTCCGCCTCCTGCACCCGGATTGGGACATATCTCTCCGGGATCCGAACCTGGTCGAGGGTCAGGCCGCTCTGCTGGGCAAACTGCTTCATGTAGAACTCGGCGATGTGCTGCTGGACGCCGTCCGGCGCTTTGAGCGGCAGCGTAATCACCTCGGCGCTGCGGCTGCAGTTGGCGGTGAAGATCAGGTTCTGCTCGAAATCGCTGCCCGGATCGCCCAGGAAGGTAATAATCCAGGAGTAATCGGCAAACATGTGGATGAGGGGGTCGTGGTCGGCCAGGTCGAAACCGGCCGGGGCGGTAAAGAGCCGATGCAACTCGGCGGTGTCGATCGAGCGAATGCTGTCGACGCTGGTCCGCTCCGGGAGGATGCCGATGTATTCGGCATGGCCGACCAGATCGACCCCACCCAGCTCCAGGGCTTCCTTCAAGAGTCCCACCAAAGGCAGCGTCAACAGGCAATCGCCCAAAGCGCCGGGCTGCAGAATCACCGCGCGTTGGGTCTCCTTCGCCAGTTGGGCGCTCGTTGCTTCCAGCAAGCTCAGAATATCGTCTTCCGCCGGCATCAGGCACCATTATAACGTGCCCCCTGTTCCCACCTCAAGAGCTATTCCCGCATCGTCTACCGCGGGGTGTACGACAAGATGGCGGCAAGTTGGATGCTGGATCGATGGATGGCACGGCCGGCCTCCGTAGGGTGGGCTGTGCCCACCAATTCCGCCGGGCATAGGCTGGACGCCAAATGGTGGGCATAGCCCACCCTACGCAGCTACGGCTACCGCGGCCGGTGAATCCGCAGCGCGATATCATCGATATAGTGGGGCACCGGGAGCGTGCGCTGTCCGCCATCGTGCTTGAATGACTCCGTCTTTTCACTCTGACCCGTTTTGGTGTTCAGCCATTCGGCCTGGTATTCGCCCGTCGGCAATTCGAGGGCCAACTCGCCCAGATCGTTGCCGTTGATATAGATGGCGTAGGCTTGGCCGGGCTCGGACAAGGCACGTGCCGTAACCCCTTTGGGCAGCTTGGTTTTGATGATAGTGTCATCCGGCTTCATCCGGATGAAGTCAAAGCCCTGCATAAACTCCTTGAGAATCTGCAGTTGCCGGCGCAGCTCCGGCCCGCCCCCGCCCGGGGCGTTGATGGAAGCGTTGCCTTGCTCGTGCCCGACGGTGAAGGAGTAATCCAGATTGCTGAAGACAGCGCCCCCGGCCACGAGGAAGTCCCAGGCCTCCAGCCGGTAGGGCTTGACCCGGTCTTCGCCGGCGAACCCGGTCTCGTCATCGCCGATCGCCTTGTTGAGCGGATAGTTCTGCGTCACGGCCACCGGCGGCTTGGCATAGTGGAAGTTGAAGATGGAAACGGTTGGATTCGGGTTCTCGATCTTCTTGGACTTATTGGCGATGTTTTGGGCGATCAGATGCCTCTTCGGGAATGTGGTCTCCGCCTGGATGACAGTCTGGGCGATGTGACCTTGCCACTGCTCCGTCACGCCGCCGAAATAGGGCTCATTGCAGATCTCGTAGTAGACGTTGTCGAAACTCGTCAAGGCGTCGACGATCCGCCGCACCATCGCGTCCTGCACGGCCAGCAGACCGCCATTCTTGAGCGTGTACAAAGGGCAGAACAGGACCAGCTCGACGACGATGCCTCGTTTAGCCGCCGCCGCGACGAAGTCGGTCAGCCGCTGAAAGTACGCGCTGTCCCACCGGTTCAGGTCGAACTTGTTGCCGCCATTGGGATAACCGGGTGTGTCGCTGCGGGCCCAGGGGCACAGCAGGTTGTCCCGCGCCGGCGCGAGGGTGTTGTTCTCGATCTTGAACGCGCCGACCGGCTCACAGTACGCGCCGCTGAACGTCCGCGTGAGATTGAACCCGTGCCCCTGCAGGGCGGTCAGGTAGGTCTCGAAGTCGAACGCCCGATTCAGCACCGCGCCGTAATGCTCGCCGGAAGTGATCAGGATCGTGGGCTTGTCTCGCCAGAGGAAGTAGTGCGGATTCTGGGGGTGCAGGGCAATCGGGTCGGACGCGGCCGCCGGTAAACTCGTCGCGGCGAGCAGCAGGGGAACTATCAACATGGGGGACAGATGTCGCGTCATAGACAACCTCATCAGCATGGGACTATTGATAGCGACCTTCTCGCCCGGCAGGGCGGTCAACTTCTGGCCCGCTATTATACACCGAGTCCGGCGGCCGGCCACCACAAGGCGTGGATTCTAATGGGTGGGTTTGTAGCCCAGTTTGCCCCAGGTGGTCTTCTGGACGGCGTAGAGGTCGTCGAAGCCGTCGTCGGTTTGGGGCTGCCAGCCGGGGCCGGCGAACTTGCGGGAGAACTCGCGGCCATGCTTGATCGTGTCCGTGCCGGCCCATTTCCAGGACTCGCTGTGCCCATCGGCGAACGACAGGTTGACGCCGTCGCCGTGGCGGACGGGCGGGTCGTCCCACCAGTACTCCTGCGAGTAATAGACGGCGAAACTATCCGGCGTCACCCAGCCTTCGTCGATGAACACCGCCATGCTGCCGGGCCGGCGAATCTCCGTCCGGTTCTTGAGGTGCAGACCCCGGCTCTTGGTACCGTCGCCGGAGCCGTTCATCGAGTCCATGATCGAGTACGTCAGCATCTCGCTGCGATAGCCGGTGGGGCAGCGGTACAGCTTCACGTCCCCGCAGTACGGCCAGAGCGCTCCTTGCCGGATCGCTGCGAGCTGTTCCTCCTCGGGCAACTGCACGCCCCTGCGAAACTCGTCGTGCCAGCACCGGCCCACCCAAGGCACTTCATGCGGCCGTGGGATACCGGCCATCCCATTGACCATCTTCTCGTTGTTGGCCTCGGCGTACATCATCCACGCCACGACCAACTGCCGCATGTTATCCAGGCAGACCGCCCGTTTGCCCTGCTCCCGCGCCCGGTGCAGCGACGGCAGCAGCACCGCCATCAGCACCGCGATGATCGCGATGACCACCAGAAGCTCGATCAGTGTGAAGCCTCTGCGCCGTTTCATAAGACTACTCGTCGCACGTTCCGGCGGCTTTCGCCATCAAGGATTTTCCCTTTGCTCCACTGATTGTACACCCGCGTGCTGCCGGTCCTTATCATAGCGAAGTCTGCTTTCGCACGCCAGAGCAACGAGCAGGAATCGGCTTGAAGTGGGGCGCGATTTGAGACAGAATGCCGGCGCGCCCGGCATCGGCCCCGTACGGGTCGTGCTGGTGGCGAAAGGAGAAATCGATGGTGAAGCACTTGTTGTGGCTCGGCCTCTCAGCGATGGTCGTGGCCGTCATGCCGAACTGCGCCCGGGGGCAGGTCGATCCGTACGATGCGAAAATGATCAGTGCGGACCCGACCATCCACCGGCCTGTTCCCGTCTATTCGCAGGACAACGCGCCGCCCACCCCAAGACTCGAAGACCTGCCGCTGCGCGAGAGCGTTTCGCAATACGGCATTACCTGGACCTTCGAGCAACCGGCGCGTGTCGGGCAGTTCATCAACGGCGATTGGTACGTGGTCGGCCCCGTCACGATCAGAGCCATTGAGCCTCGTCCGCTCTACGGCAGCGAGATCCCAGCAGACCAGTTGGACCACATGGATAAAGAGCGTCCGGAGGCCCAGCGGGTCCGCAATGGCTTCATGGTCAATCCACCGGCCCAGATGAAAGTTGCCTACGATAGCGGCGTGCGGAACTGGTTCGATCCCTCGCTGATCCAGAAACTGCCCGTGACGGTGAAACCCGGCGATTCGCTGGTGGCCACGATCAGCATGCCCAAGGGTCTGATTCTCAACGCCCAATTGCGAAACAAGATAGAACGGGGCGTCGATGACAGCAGCCCCATCCGCACCGCCGCCGTGCTGACGTGCGTGGGTGAGCCCCAGCCGTCGGACGCCTTTCGGCCGGCGTTCTGCGACCGCCGGCAGAGAACCTACCTGGCCCGTAATCTCCGGCGCCGGCGGCTGCCCACGGCCGCCGCCACGAAGAGCATCCCCCGGATCGAGCAATACATCCGGTTCACGCAGCGGCCCTGGGTGGGGACAGGCTTCTTTGGCTTCGAGGAGCCGGTGGAGAACATGCCGCAATACGGGCTGGAGTACGGCCGTGTCTCCGGCATCGCGGCGCTGCTCCTGTGCACGGACCTCAAACCCGAACAGAAGGAGCCGCTGCTGGTGAATTACGTGCAGGTCGGCATCGATCTGGGCGGTATGGTCCGCGCGGGACATCCCGGCTGGACCGGCTGGGGCGGCCATGGCAGTGGACGCAAGCTCCCGATCGTGTTTGCCGGGATTCTCCTCGGCGATGATGAATTGGCGGGCATTCACGGGTCCTATCCGAAAGTCAGCTTCGGAGAGGATGAGCAGACGGCTTATGGCGACTGCTGGACCGGCGCCAAGGTGGTCTTCGCGGGCCACTCGGGGATCGATGCGGCGACCGGCGAAGGCCGCTCGCGCGGCCACGGCTGGGGACCATACGAGCATACACCACCTGCGCAGTGGAAGGACGGCCCGAATACCAGCGAAAGTTATCGCCGGTGCTGCACGAGCGTGGGCTGGGTGGCGCAGGCTCTGGCCCTGCGGCTGATGCACGCCGGAAAGGCCTGGGACCACGACGCCTTTTTCGATTATGTGGACCGCTGGATGTACGAGGACGACAGCGCCTTCGTGAAGACCATCAAGGAGGCGACCGGCCGGGATCACAACAGAGATTACGCGAGGCAGGGTCAAGCTTGGGACGCCTTTGTCAACGAGATGTGGGCCAAGCACCGCCCGACACTCCCGGCTCCGACCGACGGCTGGAAGCAGTCGCGCGATGATACCTATTACCGTACAGCCGTCGCCACGTTGCAGAAATAGGCCTGGTGTAGGATGGGCCTGGGTTCCCAAACGCATAATGCCGCGTTTGGGGTCCCCTTCAGCCCATGCGGTCTCTACAGATGAGAAAGGGTGCAGATGAGAATCGAGGCAACGCGTCGAAGCCTATTCAAGAATATCGCCAGTGCCGGACTTCTGTGGACCACGGGGCAATCGGCCAAAGGGCAGGATCGAGCATCTTCGGCCGCTTCTTCTATTCCACGCGGGCGGAGAGTCCCGCGCATGAAGATCACCAAGGTTGAGCCGATTCTGACCGGCGGCGATGTCTTTGTCCGCATCGAGACCGATGCCGGGGTCGTGGGCTACGGCGATGCCACCAACTCCTTCCTTCCCTATTCCGTCGAGGGGATGCTCAAGGATGTGATCCCCTACCTGATCGGTGAGGACCCGGAGCGGATCGAGTATCTGTGGCAGTCCTGTTTCCGGCGCCGGTTCTACCGCGGCGGACCCTCGACGGGAGCAGCGCTGGCAGGTATCGACCAGGCCCTGTGGGACATCAAGGGCAAGGCCTACGGCGTGCCTGTCTATCAGTTACTGGGCGGCCTGGCCCGGACCAAGGTCCGCGTCTATGGGCACGTGACGGGCAACACCGCCGCCGAGGCCGCGCGTCAGGCGAAGCAGCGGGTCGCCAAGGGCATTACGGCCATCCGCTTCCGCGCGTTCCACAGCTACGACGCCCAGGATTTCCATGACCATAAGCTGGCGGTGCGGCAGCAGATCGAATACCTCGCCGCGATTCGCGAGGCGGTTGGCGAGGATGTGGACCTTATTCTGGAATGTCACGGCCGGTACGATCCCGAGTGGGCGATCAAGCTGGCCGAGCAGGCGAAACCCTATCGGCCGTTCCTGATCGAAGACCCGATTCGGGCCGAGAATCCGGAAGCCTTGGCGCAGGTGCGGGCGCACACGGACCTTGCTCTGGCCACCGGTGAACGCTACCACAACAAGTGGGATTTCCGCGAGATCATCGTGCACCAGTACGTCAACTACGTGCGCCCCGATGTCACCCACTGCGGCGGGATCAGCGAAATAAAGAAGATCGCCGCCTTGGCCGAGACCTACTACATCGATCTGATTCCGCACAACAACGCCGGCCCGCTTGGCTCGGCGGCCACGGTGCACGCGGCCCTGGCCATCCCGAATGTCACGATGATCGAGGCCCCGTGGGTCAACGGCGACAGCGAAGGCGATGTAGTCAAGCCGTACCCGAAGGTGGAAAAGGGATTCGCCCTGCCCCTGGAAGGGCCGGGCCTGGGTGTTACGTTGGACGAAGAACGGGCCAGAGCGAAGCCTTTCCGCAAGCCGGGGCTCCAACCTCGTTTGAATGCACCCGACGGTTCTGTCCGGGACTTCTAACTCTATGTCGCGAATGTCTCGGAGCACCAGGATCGATTGGAGTACCGGCGGCGGCCTGGCCGCCATCGTCCTTTGGAGCATGACATTTGCCGTGGCCCGCAGCCTGTCGGAGCGAATCGGCCCGCTGACGGCGGGGGCCTGCGTGTACCTGCTGGGCGGCGTGCTTCACCTGCTGTGGCTGATGCGGCAGGGGACCGCGGTGCGGCAAGTCCTGAGTCTCTCGCGCCGCTACGTATGGGGCTGCGGATTTCTGTTCGTCTTCTATACCGTTGTCACGTACGTGGCGATCGGGTCGGCGGCAGATCGCCGGCAGGTACTTGAAATCGGCCTGATCAACTATCTCTGGCCGACAGCGACCATTCTGCTGTCATTGGTGGTCCTGAACAAGCACGCCAATCTGCTGCTGCTACCGGGGACTGCACTGGCCTTGGCCGGCGAATTTCTGGCGCTCACGCAGGGCGCGCAGGTGTCATGGTCCTCCTTCCGGGGACACTTGCAGACAAACCCAGTGGCCTATGCCTGCGCTCTGGCGGGCGCTCTGGCGTGGGCGCTGTATTCGACTCTCGCCCGCCGCTGGTCACGGCCGGGAGGCGGCGGGGCCGTGGCTCTGTTCCTTCCGGCCACCGGCCTCGCGCTGTTGATCCTGCGTCTATTCTCCGCGGAACCCTCCGCCTGGAGTGGACGTGCAGCCGGGGAAGCCGTAGTGCTGGCCGTCGGCACGGTGCTGGGGTACGGCCTCTGGGACATGGCCATGCGGCAGGGGAACCTGCTGTTCGTGGCCGCCTGTTCCTATTTCACGCCGCTGTTGTCGACTTTCGTCAGTTGCCTGTATCTGCGGGTGACGCCCGGGTGGAGGCTGTGGGTCGGATGCCTGGCGCTTGTCGGGGGCTCTCTCCTGACTTGGCTTTCCCTCTCCGATCGGCCGGCGAAGAGCACGAGAGCTCTGCGCCCGGACGCCGCGTGATCAGACCCGTACAAAGATCTTGCGGCGGTACATCCACAGCAGGACCAGCCAGAAGACCAGCAGCACCAGAACTCGTTCCAGGACCGGGGCATAGGTTGTGCCAAGGCTCTCGAAGACTTGCGGGTGGAGGTGCCGCTTGAGGTTGTCCCGCACAAACGGGTTCATGAGTTGCCACATGCAGTAGAGCGTGATCGGATTGAGCCCGACCACCACGAAGGGAAAGGCCCAGCGCTTCCAGCCGGCCCACTCAATGATCGCGACGAAGCCCGCCAGCAGCAGCGTGACCCAACCGGCGCTGTAGATGGCCCACGAAGGCGTCCAGATACGCTTGACGATGGGACACAGGCCCGCCCAGGCACTTGCCTGTCCGACGACGATTCCCGCCACGCCGAACAGAACAAGATACTTGAGCTTGCCAGTGATCGATTGGTCGCTTCTGAGCCATTCGCCCGCCAGTAGACCGAAGATCATCGTCGCGATGGAGGGCACGAAATTCAGTGTCTGGTAGCCGCCGGCATTGAAGACATAGGGCTTCTCGTACGGAAACAAGTTCAGCAGCCATTGGTCCACCGTGGCGGCGAAGTTGAAGTTCTTATCCCAGTGGGCGGCGAAGCCGGTCAGGTGGGGCCAATCCGCCGGCACGCCGACGCTCTGCCAATTGAAGCCTGCCGGGGGCAGCGGGTGCAGGGCAAACGCCAACCAATAGGCGAACAAAATCGCGCAGGCGGCGAGCCACTGCGTTCGGGGTCGCGTGAACGCCAGCAGAAAGAGCACCGGATAGCCCAAGCCGATCTGCGCGAGGACATTCGAGAAGCTCCACACGGTCTGCTTGCTCCAGGCGGAGGTGAGAAACACTGCCAGGAGCACGAGGATCAGGGCCCGCCACAGCGCGTGGCCGAAGAGCCGGCCGAAGCTCTGGCCCCGGGTGCGGCGCTTGGCGACCGACCAGGGCAGGGCGACCCCCACCATGAACATGAATGCCGGTTGAATGATGTCCCACAGCCGCATCCCGGCCCAGGGGGCGTGATCCGTCTGATGGGCCAGGAATTGCCAGAGACTGCTGTCGGGGAATTGACGTGCCACCTGGGCCAGGCCCAGCCCGCTGGAGGCCATCAGCAGCAGGATCACGCCGCGGTAGGCATCGAGCGACACGAGGCGTTCAGATTTGCCCCTATCGGCAAGTTCAACGGCCGGCGCCGACAGCAATTCCGGCGTCTTACGAGACTCGCCGCGATGGTTGTCGTGCATCATCGTAAGAAACACGGGCCCACGGTTGTCCTGGGACACCGATGGGCCCGTGCGGTTCGTCTAACGTCTGGCGTGTCAGACCATGTCTTTGAGGCTCTTCAAGGCACGAATCTTCACAATGTTCCGGGCCGGCTTGGCCTTGAACATGGTCTCTTCGCCCGTGAAGGGATTGACGCCTTTGTGGGCCTTGGTGGCGGGCTTGCGCACCACGACCAGCTTCATCAGGCCGGGGACCGTGTAGGCGCCGGGGCCGGTGCGACCGAGGCTCTTCTGGATCTGACCCGCCATCGCCTCGAACACCGAGTTCACCTGCTTCCTGGACAGCCCCGTCGCTTCGGAGATGCCCGACACGACCTCGCTCTTCGACATCGCTTTTGCAGACTTCTGCGCCATACATGGCCTCCTTGCTCTGATACCCAAAAACTGTTAGAACACAACGAATACCGCGGAGCCAACGCGGACATTGTGAACATCTATAGGAGGTTTCCCCGCTTCTGTCAACGAGAAAACACGGGAAAATACGGGTTTTTTTGCAGGATGGCGGGGGACAGGGAAGACGGCTGCCGCGACCTGACCGGGAAAATCCGGGGCATGACAGAGGTGCGGCGGCATGATAAAAGAGAATCCATGAGTTCTTCTGGCACCATGAACCACGTGGAACGCTTCCGCGCTGTAATGAATTTCGAGCCGGTGGACCGCCTGCCGCGCTGGGAGTGGGCGATGTGGTGGGACGCCACGATCGCCCGCTGGCACGAGGAGGGCCTGCCGCGCACACTCGATTTCAGCCGGGTTTTCGACATCGCGCAGTACTTCGGCCTCGATCCGTATCAGCAGTTCTGGTTCAGCACGACCGAGGCCACGATCGAGGCGACGCAGCATCACACCGAGGGCACGGTGGCGAACATGAACGACTACCGGCGGATCCGGCCGCGGCTCTATCCCGATCACTCGCGCGCCCTCGAGGCGATGCGGCCGTGGGCCGCGCGGCAGGCGCGGGGCGACGCCGTCGTGTGGGCGACCCTCGAAGGCTGGTTCTGGTTCCCGCGCACATTGATGGATATCGAGAAGCTCAGCTACGCGTTCTACGATCAGCCGGAACTGGTCCATGCGATCAACCGCGATCTCCTGGAATTCAACCTGCGGCTCCTGGGTCAGATGGCCCGGATCTGCGTGCCGACGTTTGTGACATTGGCGGAAGACATGAGCTACAACCACGGGCCCATGATCTCCCGCCAGATCTTCGAGGACTTTCTCGCACACTATTATCGCCAACTGGTTGCCGCGCTCCAGGAATTGGGGGTCTTGTTGATCGTGGATACCGATGGCGATGTGACGCTCCTGGCGCCTTGGCTGCAAGCGGTCGGCGTCGCCGGTGTGCTGCCGCTCGAACGCCAGGCGGGCGTCGATGGACTGAAACTGCGCCGGCAATTCCCGACGCTGCGTCTGATCGGCCATTTCGACAAGATGACGATGGACCGGGGCGAAGCGGCCCTGCGCGCGGAATTCGAGCGGCTCGTGCCGCTGATGAAGACGGGCGGCTTCATTCCGAGCGTCGATCACCAGACCCCGCCGGGAGTGTCCCTCGAACAATACCGTCTCTATCTGCGCTTGCTGGAGGAATACGCGAAATGACGAAGAGCGATCAAATTCCAGATTCCAAATCCCAAACTCCAAACAAATTCACAAGCCCAAATTCAAAGGACGGAAACGCCGTTGCTGAGTCCGGCCTCTCTATGTCATTGCGAGGAGCGCAGCGCCGCGGCAATCTCAATCCGCCGGTTGGGAGATTGCCTCGCTTCGCGCGCAATGACATGGTTGGAGATTTGAGCCTTCGGATTCGGTTGAGATTTGGTACTTGGTACTGGGGATTTCTTGCTGTGGCATTTCTCTTCTGCGGCGCCGCACGTGCCGTGGCGGCCGATGGTCTGGAGCGGGGCTTTGTGAAGCCGCCGAAGGAGGCCCGGCTGCGGGCTTACTGGTGGTGGCTCAACGGCGATGTCACCAAGGCTGCGATCACCCGCGATTTGGAGGAGATGAAGGCCAAGGGCTTCGGCGGCGCCCTGATCTGCGATGCCGACGGGTCCAGCCAGGACGGTAATGAGCGGGCTCCGCATGGGCCTGCTTTCCTGTCCGACGAGTGGCGCGAGTTGTTCAAGCACACGCTGCGCGAGGCCGAGCGTCTGGGCCTCGAAATGAGCCTCAATATCGAAAGCGGCTGGAATCTCGGCGGCCCGATGGTCAAGCCGGAAGATGCGCCGAAGAAGCTGGTCTGGACCGAGACCCGCGTTGCCGGCCCGAACGCCGTCGAGATGAAGCTGATCACCCCCAAAGGGCGGGATGGTTTCTATCGGGATTTGTACGTGATCGCCTTTCGCGTAAAACCGGACGGCCCCCAGCATCGCCCGTTGCAGAACTGGGAGCAGAAGGCCCTGCTCAAGCCCTTGGTGCCGTTCTCGGCACCGGACAGCCGGCCACTGTTCGAGGAGTTTCCCGCCGAGCCGGGGGAAGAAGACACGCACGTCGCCGAAGTCCTCGACCTGACGGACAAACTCCGACAAGACGGCACGCTGCGTTGGGAGGCACCGGCCGGAACGTGGGACATCCTGCGCTTCGGATATACGCTCAACGACCATTGCCGCGTCTCGACGTGCAGCCAGGGCTGGGATGGCTACGCCCTGGACCCGTTCGACGCCCAGGCCTTCCGGACCTACTGGGATGCGGTGGTCGAGCCGCTGCTTGCCGACGCCGGACCCTTTGCCGGAAAGACGCTCAAGTATCTGCACACGGATAGTTGGGAGGTGGAAGTCGCCAACTGGACTCCCACGTTGCGCGAGGAATTCCGTCAGCGCCGGGGCTACGACTTACTGCCATACCTGCCCGTGATTGCCGGCCGGATCGTGGACAGCCGGGTCGTCAGCGATCGCTTCCTCAACGACTTTCGCCGGACGATGGGCGATCTCGCCATTGCCAACCACTACGAGCTTTTCCGCGCTGGAGCGCACCGGCATGGGATGCAGATTCATCCGGAGTCCGGCGGGCCGCACGCGGTGCCGATCGATGCCCAGCAGTGCCTGGGCTTCAACGATGCGCCGATGAGCGAATTCTGGGCCTGGTCCTGGCGGCACCGGGTGGGTGACACGAATCGCTTTTTCGTCAAGCAGCCCGCCTCCGCCGCCCATGCCTATGGGCGCAAGCTCGTTCTGGCGGAAGGCTTTACCACCATTGGTCCGCACTGGCAGGAGACGCTCTGGGATAACCTCAAGCCCTCGTTCGACCACGCGCTGTGCGAGGGGCTGAATCTGCTGGTCTGGCATGCGTTCGTCTGCTCGCCGCAGGAGTCCGGCATGCCGGGCATTCAGTATTTCGCCGGCACACACCTGAATCCCAACTCGACGTGGTGGAGCCGCTCCGGCCCCTTCTTCGATTACATTAACCGCTGCCAGTGGATGCTTCAGCAAGGGCTGTTCGTGGCGGATGCCGCCTACTACTATGGCGATCACGTGCCCAACTTCACCCAACTCAAGCGCACGGACCCGGCGCAAGTGCTGCCCGGCTACGATTACGATGTCGTCACCGAGGAGGTCGTCCTCACGCGCATGAGCGTCCGAGATGGCCGTCTCGTGCTGCCCGATGGGATGAGCTACCGCGTGCTGGTGCTGCCGGACCGGACGATGATCTCGCTGCCGGTGCTGCGAAAGCTGCGCGAGCTGGTTCGGGCCGGAGCGACGATCCTCGGACCCAAGCCGATCCAAGCCAGCGCGTTGCGGGATTATCCGCAATGTGACGCCCAGGTGGCCCGACTGGCCGAGGAGTTGTGGACCGGTGTCCCGACCAAGGGGCGAGTGATCGCAGGCAAGACCGCCCGCGAAGTACTCCTGGCGGACAACGTGCGGCCCGATTTCGAGTTCATGCTCACGCCGGGAGGCTATGTGTCGGCCGTACCAGCCGGTTCGGAAAAACAGGCCCAGTCGATTCTCCTGAAAGATGTCCCCGTGCTCAACTACCTGCACCGCCGCGCGGGCGACACGGATATCTACTTCGTCTGCAACAGCTCGAATGGCTATGCCAGCGCCTCCTGCACATTCCGGGTGGCCGGCAAACTGCCCGAGCTCTGGGACCCGATGGGCGGCGATGTTCGCCCGGCGGTTGCGTGGTCGCAGGCGGACGGCCGGACGACGGTGCCGCTGGAGTTTCCGCCCTATGGTTCGATGTTCGTCGTCTTCCGCCGGCCGATTTCGACCCGTGCCGCGGGCAAAGCGGTGGAGAACTTCCCGGCCTTCACGCTGCTGAGCGAGATCAGCGGTTCGTGGGCGGTCCAGTTCGATCCGGCGTGGGGCGGTCCGGCTTCGTGTGTGTTTGATGCGCTCGTCAGTTGGACGCAGCGCCCGGAAGAGGGCATCAAGTTCTACGCCGGCACGGCCACGTATCGCAAGGTCTTCGATCTACCGCCTTCCGCCCGCCAGAGGGGCGATCGTGTATGGCTTGATCTTGGCAACGTCAAAGAACTGGCCGAAGTCCGCCTGAATGACAAGAGTCTCGGCGTCCTCTGGGCGTTCCCGTTCCGTGTGGATGTGACCGATGCGCTGAAGACCCAGGACAACAAGCTGGAGGTGGATGTCGTAAACTTCTGGCCCAACCGGATTATCGGCGACCAATCCTTGCCCCCGGAAAAACGGTTCACCAAGACGAATATTCGCAAGCTCACCCGCGAAATCCCGTTGATGGAGTCCGGCCTGCTCGGCCCGGTGACACTCCAGACAGCACGACCGTGAGCAATCACAAGCGCCAAGGGTGCGTAGTGTGGGCTGTGCCCACCATTTGTCGTCCGGTCTATCCGCGGGAATTGGTGGGCACAGCCCACCCTACGAAGTCGTCATTCGTGCAGCTCCAGGCGGACTTCGGCTTGGCCGGGGAAGGGCTCGATGCGCACCGATTCGGTCGATTCCTGGTAGCGGCCGCCGGTCACGCGCGCCGGGATGCGATGGTCGGGAAGTGGCAGACGAATCTCGACCGCCGCGGGCCGGCGCGGACCGTCACACAGGACCTTCGCCACGATGGTCTTGCCGCCCGCCTGTGAGTCCACGTGCAGAGAGAACGGCCCGAAGTAGGAAGCGGCGTGGTCGATCTCGATGGATTGGCCGGGCGCCAGCCACGCTCGGGGGATGCCTGAGAGCAGCTTGAGCGTTTGGCCCTCCTCCATCCAGAGCATCCAGCGGGTCTCCATGAGAAACCAGGCTTCCTCGTGGGTCTTGTGCGGACTGGCGTAGAAGTAATGCTCATTGAACGTGTAAGTCTGGCGGTCCGCCAGGGAGGCAAAGGTGTTGTAGTAGGTCTTGAGAAACGGCTTGACCAGGCCGAGCTTGAGCTGCACCCAATCATGGCGGCAATAGTAAGGCTGGCTGTATCCGGCATTGTTCAACAGCGTCAGCTCGGCCATGCTGTCGAGCAGGAATCCGGCAGCCTCCTCGCCGGGTAAAACTACCTCCTGAAATACCAGATAGAGCGGCCCCAGCATGGCGTCGCGGGCGGCGAACGTGCCGTGCGTGTAGCAGGCGTCGTCCTTGACGAAGAGCATGCTCGGGCCGGTTGCCTCCGCCCAGGGGGGAGCGGTAGGGCACCAGGAGCCGTCACCCAGCGGGATCAGGGGCGACCGCGCCAGCGCTTCCTCCAGGCTCGTTCGAATGCTCGCCTTCAAGGCTTCGGCCTCCGTGGCGATGCGTTGGGCATCGGCCGGGTCAGCCTCTTTCAGCATTTCCGCCGCACGGGCCAGGCCCAGGTAGGCATAGCCGTTGAGCATGTACACGCGATACGGATCGGGTGGGTCGGCCACGCGGCCCTCGATCATGCCCCAGCCTTTGCCGCGCAGGTCCTCCCGCTTGTTCCGGTCGCGCCACCGGATCAGAAAATCGCAGGCCTTGAGGACGTTGGGCTTGACCCGCCGCACCCAGTCCTCGTCCCGCGTCAGCCGGAAATGCTCGCCCATCGACCACAGGGCGGCCCCCGTCTCCAGCATGTAGCCGCCGAAATTCTGGATCATGCCATCGTCGTGCTGCTTGTCGAGGAAATACTGCAAGGCCCGCTCGGCCTGGGCGTGCCAGCCCATCGAGTCCAGGAACTGGATGATCGGAGAACTCTCCGACCCGATGGGCGCATAGACCCCGATCATCGGCGCCAGCGTCCCGCGCGGCTCCCGCCCGAAGCAGAGCAGGTCCAAGTGCGCCAATCCGGCTTGAATCATTTCTTCGATGCGCTTCTCCGGCAATCGGATCCGGGCGGCGGCGTTCACCTTGCTCTTCCAGAACTGCCGGCACTCGTCGCGGCGTTGCTGGAAATCCTGTTGCGCCAGCGCGGTCGCCCGCGTCCGGGAGATCGGGCGGTGGGGCAACAGGAATTCATAGACGGCCTTCCCGCCCGGCGGCACCAGTACGGCAATCTCCTCCTGGGGGCAGGGCCTGCCATTGATCCGGGAAAGGCAGTAGATGCGCTCGGCAGACAGCAGCGCGAATCCGCTCTGGCGGTCGAACGAATGTGCGCGTCCCACGGCCGGAGCCTTGAACCACGCGTACCGCGGCACAGCACTCGTATTGGCCGCCACGATTTGGCCATAGAGGACCGTCTCCTCGTCGCGCTCCACCTCGGTGGTGCGGACGGCTTCGAACTGCTTCTGCTGTGCGGGCGTGAACATGTGCCCCGCCGCATAGCCGTCGGCGGCGAGATAGGAAGTGCCCCGCAGGTCGCCCGGCCGCAGGGCCGACCTTTCGAGCGTGACAAAGGTCGTGAAACGATACTGAACGTCCCCCTCATCGACATTGCCCTCCAGGATGGGCAAGATGCTGTCGGCGAGACCCCGTGTGACCGAGTCCCGACTACCGCGGCCCCGGCCGATCGCGAAGAAGTACTGCACGGGAGTATTGCCGAGCTCCGGAATGTGGACGGCGGACCCGGAGAACTTCGGCACGATCAGATCGTCCCGTTGATAGGGCTCGCCGATCCGGACCTCGAAGATCCGGGCATCGCGGCTGGTCCCCAGCCACGTGGGGACGTACATGCGCCGGGTGTGAGCGGCGGCGTTCTCGTAGCTTTCCTCCGGCTCTTGCTCAATCTGCGCCCGCCACATCCGCCCTCCCTTGCCGTGGACCGAGGCGGCGATCTCGGCACCGGTCCTGGGATCATCCGCCTGCGTCACGACCACCTGATACGCGGGGACGACCATCGGCGCTTGAGCGTTGACATCGCGGAGGAAGAAGCTGAAAGGGCGGCGGTCCGTCTGCACGTGAACCAAGGTGGCGTCCGAGCCTTCCTGCACATGCGCGTCCTCGATGAGGACCTCCAACCGGCAATCCGCCTGCGAGGAGAACGAGAAGATGTCCTGCTCGACGTGTCCCTGTCCCCGGACGATCTTCAGGGCTCCCAGCCGCCCGTTTTCCACCACCAGCTTGCCGGAGGGACTGTCTCTCATCCATTCCAGGGCAATCGACCGAGAATCGGTCCAACCGGTTCCCGCGGTCAGCAGGACAACGAAAACAGGGGCAAACAGTGGGCATCTTCGTGGCTGAACATGTGTGGCCATCGCAGAAACCTCTCAACGAACGGCGGGGGACTCGGCGGCTTTCTTCTCCCACTCTGCGGGTGTACAGAGGTCCCAATACACGCCGTAGATGCGCCGGTGCAGACGGTAAAACGGCACGAAGTCCACATCGCGCTCGCGTCCGACGCCGTCGGTGCGGAATTGGCCGGGTCTGTCGGACACCGGCTTGAGCCACTCCGCCAC
>JAMCWO010000039.1 GCA_023481165.1 Planctomycetota bacterium
TAGATGAACGGCGCAGGCAGGCCACGGGTGGTTCCGGCCGCCGCGGCGCTGTGGCAATCCGCACGTGTGTGGGCATTGGCAAGGAAAGGATACGACAATGACTCTGCAAAGAATAGCTCTGAGCATCGTGGCGACGGTGGCGTCGCTCGGGCTTACACCCGCTCTGAAGGCGGATACGCACGTCGCGCTCGCGGGCTTCGGCGCTACGGTCGTCACGCCGGACGCGGGGATCGGCTTCTGGATCGGAGGCGGGGCTCCGAGCCGGCATGTCTATCACCGGCCCGTGTATCGAGACCACTACTATTATGGCTATCCACGGTGGCATGGCTATGTCCGTGTCGGACCGCCGGTCGTGGTCGTGCGTCCGCCGGTCATCGTGCCGCCGGCACCCCCGGTAGTGATTGAACCGGCGCCGCCGGTGATCCCGAGCAGCACAGTGATCGTCTGGATCACGAATTCCAACGGTTCCCAGACCTCCGTGCAACTGACCCGGCAGGGCCGCGGCTACCTCGGCCCCCGCGGCGAGTACTACGACCAGATGCCAACCAACGAACAACTGCGGGTCGTCTACGGTTTCTGACATCGGCCCGTGACCACTTGGCCTCCAGTCCTCCTTCACCGGGGCCACACAGTCCGGAGGATACATGACGCTGTGTCCTCCAGCAGATCGACGCCCAACGCGGAGTTGGGCGTCGATCGTTTTCTGGGGGAGATGCCAGCCAAGCCGTTCTCCGTAGGGTGGGCTGTGCCCACCAATTGTGGTCTGGTCCATCCCCGGTAGATTGGTGGGCACAGCCCACCCTACGCGACCACCCGTCAAAGCAACGCGGCGGTTGACAACCACCTCGCGAACGAGTATTCGAGGGCATCGCCCGGCTTCGGGCGACGAAGAAACGATACGACCGACCACACCCTGGAGGCGTATATGAGGCAGCATCTGAAGGTCCTACTGGGCGCGATCATGACCATTTTGCCGATGAGTACAACGCAGGCCGGCCAGGAGGCGGACCCCTATCTCTGGCTGGAAGAGGTTCGCGGTGCCAAGCCGCTGGCATGGGCCAAGGCCCACAGCGAGGCCACCCTGTCCGCGCTCAAGACCCAGCCCGGATTCGAGGAGACCTACGCCAAAACGCTGGAGGTGCTCGACTCCGATGTCCGCATTCCCTACCCGCAGTTCGAAGGCAAGTACCTGTACAACTTCTGGAAGGACAAGAACAACGAGCGGGGCCTCTGGCGGCGGACGACATTGGCCGAGTACCGCAAGCCTGCCCCCAAATGGGAGGTGCTGCTCGACATCGACAAGCTCAGCCGGGACGAGGGTGAGCAGTGGGTCTTCCACGGGGCCGAGGGGCTGTATCCCGAGTACCGGCTGTTCATGGTGCATCTGTCGCGCGGCGGCGGCGATGCGGTCGTCATCCGCGAGTTCGATGCCGATACGAAGCAGTTCGTCAAGGATGGTTTCTCCCTGCCTGAAGCCAAAGGCGATGTCTCCTGGAAAGACCGGGACACTTTATACGTCCAGACCGATTTCGGCCCGGGAAGCCAGACGGACTCGGGTTACCCGCGGATCGCCAAGCTCTGGAAGCGGGGCACACCGCTGAGCAGCGCCCAGACCATCTTTGAGGGCGAGACCAAAGATGTGGCGGTCGGTTGCGGCGTGATCAACCGGCCGGAGCGCCAATATGATGTGATCCACCGCGGCATCACCTTTTATACTTCGCATACCTACGTGATCGAGGCGGGCCGGCCCCTCAAGATCGACATCCCCGACGACGCCGACTTCGGCGGCTTCTTCAAGAATCAGATGCTCGCGCGGCTGCGGTCGGACTGGCCCCTCGGCGGCAAGACCTATCCACAGGGCGCCCTGATCAGCATCGACTACGACAAGTACCTCAAGGGCAACCGCGACTTCACTATCGTGGCCGAGCCGAACGAACGCTCGAATATCCTCTCCTTTTCCAACACGCGGAATCTGCTCCTCGTCCGCATCCTGGACAACGTCAAGAGCCAACTGTACGAGTACCGCTTCCAGGATGGCCGCTGGGAACGCAAGAAAGTAGACGCCCCGCCGCTGGGGACGCTGGGCATCGTCACGACGGACGAGCAGTCCGACCAGTACATGTTCACGTACGAGGGATTTCTGACGCCCACCAGCCTCTACTACGCTTCGGATGGGCAGGCCGGCCGCCGCCTCAAGAGGCTTCCGAACTTCTTCGACCCGAATGGCCTCCAGACCCAGCAGTTCGAAGCCGTCTCGAAGGACGGCACGCGCATCCCCTACTTCGTCGTCCATTCCAAACAGATCAAGCTGGACGGCACCAACCCGACACTTCTCTATGGCTACGGCGGCTTCGAGATCGAAATGCTGCCCGGCTACTCCCCTGCCACCGGGATCGCGTGGCTGACCAAGGGCGGCGTCTACGTCCTGGCCAACATCCGTGGCGGCGGCGAATTCGGCCCCCGCTGGCACAAGGCCGCGCTCAAGGAGAACCGCCAGCGAGCCTATGACGACTTCATCGCCGTGGCGGAGGACCTCGTCCGGCGCCAGATCACCTCGCCGCCGCATCTGGGCATCATGGGCGGCTCCAACGGCGGCCTGTTGATGGGCGTCATGTTCACCGAGCGGCCGGATCTCTTCAAGGCGGTCGTCTGCATGGTGCCGCTGCTCGACATGAAGCGCTACAACAAGCTGCTGGCCGGCGCCAGTTGGATGGCCGAGTACGGCAACCCCGATATCCCGGAGGAATGGGCCTACATCAGCAAATACTCGCCCTACCAGAACGTCCGCGTCGACGCGAAGTATCCGCAGGTCTTCTTCTACACCTCCACGGCGGACGACCGCGTGCATCCCGGCCATGCCCGCAAGATGGTCGCCAAAATGGAGGGCCTCGGCCACAAGGTGTATTACTACGAGAACACCGAAGGCGGCCACGCCGCGGCCTCCACCAACAAGCAGTTGGCCCTCCGCACCGCCCTTAGTTACAGCTATCTCTGGAGGCAACTCCGATAGACGCTGTACAACTCGCACCAATGACGCCTGAATCTCCTGTAGGCTATGGGATGAAGACCGATATCGCGTATGAATGCACCAAGCCTCTTGGTGGCCGTCAATCTAACACATCAGTCGTACCCCGTCAGATGAAGCTCGACTTGAGAACATGCTCCATCGACCTCGATGCTCATTCATCAGGTACCAGCGCATCGGCATACCCGCGGCCCATCTCAAACCCCAGGTTACAGAATTTGGCCGCACCCTGGACATCTGGGTATATCGACCTGTGGTTTATCCCCATCAGGTTCAATTTGGCGAGAAAGACCCTGCGCGTGTCCGCGGGGATTCTTATCTTCATCAAGATTGGGGTGTCTTGTTTCCCAGCAAATAATCGGTTGACCCAATCGATCACCGAGCCACCGTCCTCAGTGAAAGTGAATATCCCTTGTTGGCTGGTGCATACG
>JAMCWO010000024.1 GCA_023481165.1 Planctomycetota bacterium
GTTGGATGAACCGCTTCCGCCGTATCCTGACGCGCTGGGAAAAGAAAGCCGAGAATTATCTGGGGTTGCTTCATCTGGTTTGTGCCATCATCACGTACCGTTGTGCCGGGTTATTCGGATAGGCTCTTAGCCGGCTGACATTCGACACGGTGCTCATGACGCGGGGCTGTCCCTTCAAGTGCAAGTTCTGCACCTTCAGTCTCAACCCGCTCGGGCAGAAGCGGGAGTACACGGAGCGGCCGATCGAATCGGTGATCGAGGAGCTCAAGAGCATCACCGCCGACATCGTGCTCTTCAGCGACGACAACATGTTCACGAACCTTCAGCGCAGCGAGCAGCTTTGCGATTTGATCATCGAGAACGGTATCAAGAAGATTTTCGTGGTTCAGGCCCGCGTCGATATCGGAAAGCATCGCAGGATCCTCGATAAAGCGCAGCAGGCGGGCTTCAAGATCTTCCTGATGGGGATCGAGTCCCCGCACGACCGCATCCTGGGCCAACTGCAAAAGGGCATCACGCAGCAGGTGATTCGGGATGCGATGGCGGTCCTGACGCAGTACGACTTCCTCCTGCACGGCTATTTCATCTACGGCAACGTCGGCGAGACCGCAGAAGAGATGCTCTATATTGCGAAGTTCGCCCAGGAGATTGGACTGGACACCATCAGCTTTCAGAAACTCCGCATCGAGAAATTCTCGCCCCTGAAGGAGGTGGTCGAGAGCACGCCGGGCTATTACTACGAACGCATCGGCGGCCCCGTCTATTCCGACCGCTACGGCCGCAAAGAGCTCAAGCAAATCCGCGACCACATCCGCCGCGAGTTCTACACCCCCCGGCAGTTGCTGCGGATCGTCGCAAAGGCCCGGCGGATTGGACTGGTTACCCCGCGCGACGTGGTGGTGCCTCTGCTCAAGCTGCCCGTCCTCCTGGGCAGTCTGGCCCTCCACAAGGCGCGGAAGAGGAGAAGAAAGAGACAGCGGCTCGCCGTAGGCGTCGCCGGGCCGGAACGGAATCACACGCCGCCGGCTAACTGACGACAGACCCTTTAGGATGGGGTTGGCAGACGTAGACGGGGACAGCTTAGTAGGCGGATCTTGTGTGGGGGGGGCAGACTGGCACCGTGCGTGGGTAGGGACTGGATGGGACTGGTGGCGACGGGATCGGTTAGGACTTCTTCTTTTTTGCCCTGGTTCCTGCTCCCCGCTCTCTCGCCAGTCGGGCCGGCTTGCCCTTCCCCATGGCGACCCGCTGCTCGTCAGTCAGTAGTGAGTCCAAGGGCGGGAAATTACGGGGATAGTGTGGGTCTTTGTGTCGCTCGCTCATGGCGTTCTCCTACGTTGTCGTTCCAAAATAATCATGTTGGCATTGTCGCACGTCGGGCCCCAACCGTCAAGGATTGAGAAAGGGGCTGGCCTCACGCCCAGACAGACCAGCCCCATCCCGTGATGAGCAGACATCGTGTCATCGGCGGAAGCCGTGCGAAACAGCGGGGGCAGATGGAAGGCGACGGGGGGGGAGCCCCCCATACCCCTATGGGGTCCCCGTAGTACCGGCTATCGCATTTATCAAGCGGATGAAATGCTGTGAAGAATCCTACCGGCGTCTACCGTGGATAGCGTAACGGTACCAGGCCAGTAGTGAGAGGAAAGCAAGGGGGGACGTGTAGGCTCAGTTCCTCACCCCCAACCGTCCCTCGATCTCCTGCTTGTACTCCCGCGCCTGTTTCTCCAGTGTCGCCAGCAGAATCTTCAAGCGCTGATCCTGGGCAGCAAAGGTCGCGTCCATCAGGCCGACGATGCCGAAGGAACGGCCCCTATCACCTGTGTTCAGATCGGAAGGCGAGAGGCTTGTCCAACGTGCCCAGGTCACGGGCCGTGCCGTCGTACCAGTTCCTCGCGTAAAGGCGACCCGTGCACGTATCGAGTTGGAAGATCTTCTTGGCTTCTTTGTAGTTTCTGCCAGCACTAACGGCATGAATTGCTGTGCGGCACAGTTCGTTGAGGATCTCTTGTCCGTCTTTACCGAGGTGAACCGAAAGCTCCTCGGGCGGATCTCTCATCCGCTGGTCCTCTGCTGCTTCATGGACGACAGCCTGACGGTCAAGTCCTGAATCCGACTGTCCCTCAATCTGCCGCCTCTGCCACGCCTGCGTCCCTCGTCCCGGGCGGCCACCGTCACTCCAACGCGTCGCCCATCCGGCCCCCCACCCTGGCCCACGCCTCCGTCCCTCGTCCCGGGCGGCCATGACTCCAAAGCGTCCGTCTTCAGCCGCCTCCCTTTTACTGGGCTCAGGGTGAGCCTCGTCGAAAAGATCGCATGCCTGCGCCACTGGTTGTAGGCCCCTCCAAAACGAGACACGCACGTTCGGAACTCACATCGTGACGCGAAAGAGCTTCGCGCGCTTAGTACATGCCGCCGCCGGGCGGCATCGCCGGGGCTTTCTCCTTCTACTCCGGAATCCCGCAGACGACCGCGTCCGTCGTCAGCAACAGCGAAGCGATGGAGGCCCCGTTCTGGAGGGCCGTGCGCTCGACCTTCGTCGGCACGATCACGCCAAACTTGATCATATCGCCGTATTCCTTGCGGATCACGTCGTAGCCGAAGTTCTTCTCTTTGCTCTCTATCACCTTCTGGGCGACGATCGAGCCGTCGAGTCCGGCGTTTTGGGCGATCTGCTTAATAGGAGCGAGGACCGCCCGGCGGACGATATCGACGCCGACCTGCTCGTCGCCTTTGGTCTTAAGCTTATCGAGAGCCGGCAAGGCCCGGAGCATGGCAACACCGCCGCCGGCCAGGATGCCTTCTTCCACGGCGGCGCGGCAGGCGTGCAATGCGTCCTCGACACGGGCCTTCTTCTCCTTCATTTCCGCCTCGGTGGCCGCCCCGACGTTGATCTGGGCGACGCCGCCGGCGAGCTTGGCCAGCCGCTCCTGCAATTTCTCGATGTCATAATCGCTGGTGGACTTGTCGATCTCGGCCTTGATCTGCTCGATCCGGCCCTTGATGGCTTCGGTGCTGCCGCCGCCTTCGATGATCGTGGTCGTGTCCTTATCCACCGTCACCTGCTTGGCCCGGCCGAGCTGCTTGAGCTCGAGGTTCTCCAGTTGCAGACCCAAATCCTCGAAAATAGGCTCGCCAGCGGTCAGCACGGCGATATCGCTGAGCAGGGCCTTGCGCCGGTCGCCGAAACCGGGGGCCTTGACTGCCGCCACCTGGAGCACACCGCGCAGCTTGTTGACCACGAGCGTCGCCAGCGCCTCGCCGTCGACGTCCTCCGCGATAATCAGCAAGGGCTTGCCCGAATGGCACTTCCATAAGCGGCCCGCCAAGGACCGATAAGAGTGTAGAAGAATAGACCTCCAAGCCGAGAAGATTGTTGTAATGGCAATCTTTTCACAAGGAGGTCTATCATGGACCAGTATAC
>JAMCWO010000312.1 GCA_023481165.1 Planctomycetota bacterium
ATTCCCTCTTCTCCTTCTATCGGCCAAATCTCCCTCGCAACTACGGTCATGCACCCTCCGACAGAGGGCCGTTGGGGTGCGGCCGGAATACGGTGGTAGATTTCACGCGGCACGAGCCTGTTGCTTACGCCGGGGCTGTGCTTCCGGACTGTCTCGTCCGACTTGATCGGCGTCGCGCGGAGCTCGCTCGTTGCCCAGCACGGCCACCATCAACGATGATCCGTGCTTTCATGCGTTCCTCCCTTTGAGCAATCCGTGCTGGCCCTCACTATTTCCCTTGCTCTTCTGGCCCCGCGCCATCCGCGTCTGTCTCCGGTTTCCGGTACCATTCGTCTGTCAGAAACTCCTTCGGTATGTCCGTCCTCTCGGAGATATCTGCGAACGTAATATCTGTGAAGCCCATGGCCTCCAACTTGTCAAACCAGAGATCCCGCTTGGACTCAGGCAATTTGGCACCACACCAAGGACAGAAATGGATGGAGAGGAAGTAGCGAGCATCTGGCTTGTGAACGATGATCCCGTACTCATCAAATATTAGGTCGTAGTAGATGATGGCGTCAGAGCAATCAAAAGGATCGTCACATATGCTCAAGTGCTCAATCTGCTTGGTCATGTATTCGCAACAGTGCTTCATCGCGACATTCTCTCGGGGATAGATGCGAACGACTGCTCTTTCATCTTGCTTCTACGATCTCTATCGGCCCCATGGGTCTGGGCATGCGTTCGGGGGCTCCATCCGGCTGCGGAGCAAGTTGGGGCGGTTGGTCGTGATGCCGTCGACGCCCATTGCCATCAGCCGGAGGGCTTGGGCCGGATCGTTCACCGTCCAGACGTAGAGCCGTAAGCCAGCGGCCTTCACGGTCTGGATGAAGCGCCGCGTCAGGCCCGTCCAGTGGACGTCGAGACCATCGACGCCGCCGGCCTTCGCCTGCTCGACGAGGGATTGGTCATACGAGGCGAAAACCCGCTTGTCACAGAGCCAATGGGCGGGGACATCCGGCAGCACCGCCTTGGCCGCTCTCACGGTGGCCAGGTCGAACCCGATGATGACAACCTGCGACCGCTTGCCGCTGCCGGCAAGGGTCTGGACCAACGCGGGCAGGATTTCCGGGCCGCACTTGATCTCCACAAACAGTTGCCGGCCCGGCGGCACGGTCTGGAGCACTTCTTCGAGGTACGGGATGCGCTCGCCCGCAAATCTCGGGTGCTTGTGCCGGCCGACGTCCAGCAGGCGAAGCTGCGATGCGCCGGTCGTGGCGACCTCCAGGTGCCTGCCGGCGGTACGGTCCGTCGTTTCATCATGGATGACCATGATCCGGCCATCTCGCGCCAGATGCACGTCCACCTCGACCGCGTCCGCCCCCAGGCGCCAGGCCAGTTCGACAGCCGCCAGCGTGTTCTCCGGGGCCAGGCGCGAGGCGCCGCGATGGGCGATGATCGTCAGGTGCCCGGCAGAATCCTCAAGACGCGGATGCCGGGGCCGAAGCCGTCCCGACGCTATGCGAAAGGAAGCGTACATGGGTGCAAACAACGTCATATCGAAAGCAGATACTCCTGTCACACAGGGCCTGTTCAGCGTCGCAAGCCGGAAGCTCTCCGTCGCGGGCCATCCGAAAAGGTACCTCGCACGTGAGACATCCAGCGCACCTGGCGCTATTCTACCGGTAACCGGGGCGGAATACACGTTCTATCTACCGGTTTGCCCTCGTGCGAGCCGCCTGGGCACAAAGCTCGCTGTTGTGGCGTGGCAAGATTCCTGCTAAAGTATCTCTTGCCACGGGCGCCGGTGCCGCCCGGTGGGCTTGGAAGAACCAACCTGGTGGAGGTTTGGAATCTGATGGGCAGAACCTTCCGCAGAGTATTTTTGCTGTCTGTCATCGTCGCCGGCATATACGGCAACTTGTCTTATGCGGTGGATTGGCCGCAGTGGCGCGGGGCCAATCGCGATGGCATCTGGACCGAGACGGGGCTGGTCGAGCGATTCGAATCGGCGCAGTTGCCGATTCAGTGGCGCGTTCCCATCGGCAGCGGCTACTGCGGCCCGACCGTGGCCGACGGGCGGGTCTATCTCATGGACCGGGTGCTCAAGCCCGCCCGGCAGGAACGCGTCCAATGCTTCGACGCCGAGACGGGCAAGCCGCTGTGGTCCTACGCCTACGATTGCATCTATGAGCGGATACAGTATGAAGCGGGGCCGCGGGCGTCCGTTACGATCAACGAGGGCCTCGCCTCTTCCCTGGGCACCATGGGGCACCTGCACTGCTTCGATGCCAAGTCCGGCCGGGTGCTCTGGAGCCACGATTGCCGCAAGGAATACGCGGCCCGCGTGCCTATCTGGGGCATCGCCGGGGCGCCGCTGGTTGAGAGCGACCTGCTCATCGTCCCCATCGGCGGCAAGGACAACGCCTGTCTCATGGCGTTCGACAAGGCGACCGGCCAGGAAAAGTGGCGGGCCCTGAAGGACGGGGTCTCCTATTCCGCCCCGATCATCATTCCGCAGGCGGGCCAGCGCGTGCTCGTGTACATCACGGACCAGCGCATCGTTGGTCTGGAACCTCGGACGGGGCAGCTTTATTGGGAGCAGCCGTGGGTGCCGAAGGAGATGGAGATCACGATCGCCACGCCGGTCTTCGACGGCCGCTATCTCGCCGTCACGAGCTTTTACGATGGCATGCTCCTGATGCAGGTACGCGCGGACGATCTCCGCGTCGACCGGCTTTGGCAGCGGCGGGGGGGCCAGCGAGCAGAAGACCGATCCCTGCATTGCTGCATCTCGACGCCGATTCTCCAGGGCGACTATATCTACGGTGTGGACAGCTATGGTGAGCTGCGCTGCCTCGACCTCAAGACGGGCGACCGCATCTGGGAGAATCTGACCGCCGTGCCCAAGGCCCGCTGGTCCAACATCCACATGGTGCGCAACGGCGCCAAGATCTGGATGTTCAACGAGCGGGGCGAGCTGATCATCAGCCGCCTCGCGCCCGACGGTTTCCACGAGATCAGCCGGGCCAAGCTGATTGAGCCCACGGAGGACCAACTCGGCCAGCGCGGCGGCGTCGCCTGGTCCCACCCGGCCTTTGCCAACCATCACATCTACACCCGCAACGACAAAGAGCTGGTCTGTGCCGACCTATCCGCCAAGCCATAAGCATGAAGTTGACGGTACCACGCTTACACCCGCATGAGTCCCCGCTTCAAATGGATTGCGTCTGTCGGCGCGCGAGGATACCATGCCAGGGAGTCTTCAAACCGCAAACGCAAAGGTTTGGTCTCTGTGTCGAAGGAGGTCGTTCACATCGCACATGGCAACAATGTTGGCAAGCTGCGGCATGGTATCCGAGAACCAACTGCCCCGCCCGGAGACGCCGACAAGCGCCAGGTTTACTTTGCTATTGGCAGCGTAGCTCCGCA
>JAMCWO010000268.1 GCA_023481165.1 Planctomycetota bacterium
GGCAGCCGCAGACCGGCCCCGACCAGGTCGAGGGCCTTTGAAATGCTCTGCTCATAGCCGGCGAATGGCGTCTGAGCGACTTGGCTCATGTCTTTTGGCGAGGAAGACCCGCAATTTCAGAAACAAACCTGACCTCTATTTCGTATACGCGTCTTAACGCTCCGGCACTGTCCCTTGCGTACGGCCGGACATCGAAAAATAATCCTAGCAGAGGTCTTGACTGTCAAACGGTTTTCCGTGAATGTATACCATTTATCCCAGAGGGGAACCCTTGGATTGATTACGGATAATGGATAATCGGCGGTTGAGCCGGGGGCGGGGGAATCTTCAATCAGCGATTATCAATCGTCGATCAGCAACGGTTTTGGTTTGGAGCTGGATATGATCGAAGTCAAGGAACTTCGGCGGCGGTTCGGGCCCGTGGTGGCGGTGGACGGCATCTCTTTCAGCGTGGGCAAGGGGCAGGTTCTGGGGCTGCTGGGTCCCAACGGGGCGGGCAAGACCACCGCCATGCGGATGCTCGCGTGCTACATCCGTCCCGACAGCGGGACCGCGAGCGTCTGCGGGCATGATATCCTCAGGGACCCGTTGAGCGTCCGGCGATCGCTCGGCTACCTGGCGGAGAACTCCCCGGCCTATCCCGAAATGACGGTGGGCGGGTTCCTCAACTTCATCTGCGATGTCCGCCAGATCAAGGGCAAGGACCGCCAGAAAAGGCTCGACCGCATCGTGCCGATGTGCTCCATCGATTCCGTCTATCACCAGACGATCGAGACGCTGTCGAAAGGCTACAAGCGCCGCGTCGGCTTGGCGCAGGCCCTGATGCACGATCCGGCGGTGCTGATCCTGGATGAGCCTACGGACGGCTTGGATCCCAACCAGAAGCACGATGTGCGCAAGCTCATCACCGAGATGGGCAAGGACAAGTGCATCATCGTCTCCACGCATATTCTCGAAGAGGTGGAGGCGATTTGCACCCGGACGATCATCATTGCCCGGGGCCGGGTCCTGGTGGATTCGACGCCGAAAGAGCTGAAAGAGAAGCACCACGCCAGCCTCGACGAGATCTTCCGCACGATCACCAAGATGAAGAAAAGCGCGTGAATTTATGATTTGCGATTTCCGACTTGGCTTCGCAGCTTCCATCATAAATCAAAAATCATAAATCATAAATTTCTTAGGGGTGCCTATGAACAGTTTCTGGGCGGTGTTCAAGAGGGAATTGAAGAGCTACTTCACGACGCCTCTGGCGTATGTCTTCCTCGTGATTTTCCTGTTCTTCGCGGGTTACCTCACCTTCTTCCACGAGAAGTTCTTCGAGATGCGACAGGCGGACATGCAGCCGTTCTTCACGAACCTGCCGCTGCTGTTCATCTTCATGGTGCCGGCCACGGCCATGCGGCTGTGGGCGGAGGAGCGCAAGGTCGGCTCGATCGAGCTGTTGTTCACGCTGCCGATCACGATCCCGCAGGCGGTCCTCGGCAAGTTCCTGGCCGCGTGGGCGTTCCTCGGAATCGCCCTGGCCCTGACGTTCCCCATGGTGATCACGGTGGCCTATCTCGGCGACCCCGACGGCGGCTTGATTGCGACCGGCTACCTGGGCGGCTTCCTGCTGGCCGGCGGCTTTCTCGCCATCGGCAGCTTCTTCTCGGCCGTGAGCAAGAACCAGGTGATCGCCCTCGTATTGTCGGTGGTGGCCTGTGCCGTGCTCGTTAGTGCCGGACTGCCGACGGTGCTGAACTACCTCTCGTCGTTCCTGCCGGCCGGCCTGGTGTCCGCCATGAAGGGAATGAGCTTCCAGGAGCACTTCGAGTCCCTCCAGCGGGGCGTCGTACAATTCAAAGATCTGGCGTACTTTGTCTTGTTGATCGCGGGTTGGGTTGCCGCATGCACGGTCATTTTGGATGAAAGGAAGGCCAGCTAATGAACCGGACTATTCGAGCCATTCTCGGCGCTGCCCTGATCCTCGTTATCGTTTTCAGCGGCATCAGCATTTGTCAGAATATCGGGTCGCGGGTCAAAGTGGACATCACGGACCAGCGGATCTACACCCTCTCCGAGGGGACCCGAGCGATCCTCAGCAAGCTCAACCAGCCGATCAAGGCGAAGTTGTACTACACGGAGACGGCGGCGATGAAGGCGCCGGACCAGATTCGCTACTTCAACAACTACTATGAATTCGTCAAGGCGCTCCTGCGGGAGTACGTCGCCGTGTCGAAAGGCATGGTGCAACTGGAGGTCATCGATCCGCGTCCCTTCTCCGTGGAAGAGGAGCAGGCCATGCGCTACGGCCTGCAGCGGTTCCCCATCACGCAGGAAGAGAACTTCTTCTTCGGCCTGGTGATGCAGACGCAGTTCGGCGTGGAGAAGACGATCCCGTTCTTCTCCCCGGACCGGCACAACTTCGTCGAGTACGACATCAGCTACCTGATCGATACCGCGATCACCAAGCAGAAAAAGAAGATCGGCATCATGAGCTCGCTGCCGGTCATGGGGCAGGATATGAGCGACTACATGGCCCGGATGATGCAGATGCAGGGCCAGCAGCCGGAGCCGCCCTGGACGATCGTCGAGCAGCTCAAGAACAAGTATGACGTCAAGACCGTCCCCACGGACGTGAACGATATCAACGATGTGGACATCCTTCTGGTCATTCACCCGAAGAATCTGCCCGAGAAGACGCAGTTCGCGATCGACCAGTACGTCCTCAAGGGCGGCCGTGCGATTGTCTGCGTGGACCCGTTCTGCTGGATGGACCGGCCGCAACGCAACCCGATGCAGATGACCCAGCAGGACCAGAGCTCCAACCTGGAGCGGCTGCTGCGAAGCTGGGGCCTGCAGATGCCCGCGAATACGTTTGCGGGCGATCGGGCTTTGGCGATCGAGGCCCCGCTGAGCCGCAATCAGAGGGCCGAGAAGGTCATCGGCTTCCTGGGCTTGACGGCGGACTGCTTCAACAAGGGCAGCGTGATCTCGACGAATCTCAACCAACTGCGGGTGCTGTTTGCAGGCGTTCTGAACGAAGTCGATCCTGCGCCGAAAGCAGCGGGCAAGTCGGCAGACGCCAATCAACCGCAAGGGCAAAACAAGCCCGAGGAGTCGCCCCCGATCACGCGGACGCCGCTGCTGATGACAACCGACCACGGCAATGCCTGGCGGGTGGGCAGTCCGTTCGAGCTCATGTATCCCGATCCGGCCAAGCTGATGGGCAGCTTCAGCGACGGGACCAAACCGGTGAACATGGGCTATCTCGTCACTGGGCGTCTTAAGAGCAGCTTCCCGCAGGGGATCGACATTGAGGTGGCCGCCAAAGACCCGAACACGAAGGACAAGGCCGCCGATCCCAACAAGCCCAAGATGGTCAAAAAGCACATCGCCGGCCTGACAGAAGCGAAGGATGAGTGTGCCGTCGTCGTGTTCTCCGATGTGGATTTTCTCACGGATCAGTTGGCCTACTCCCAGTCCATTTTCGGAAAGATCGTCGTAGGCGACAACAGTGCTTTGCTGCTGAACGCCGTGGAGGATCTCGGCGGCTCCGGCGACCTGATCTCGATCCGCTCGCGCGGCAACTTCAAGCGACCTTTTGAAGTCGTGGATAAAATCGAGCAACAGGCCGAGAGGCAGACGGCCGATGAGGTTACGCTGATCAACGCCCAAATTGAAGGCTTCAACCAGGAATTGCAGAAACTGGTCTCGTCCGATCAGGAGCAGGATAAGCAGGAAGTGCTGGGTAGTGCGATCGTGCAGAAGAAACGCGATGTGGAACTGAGGATTCGCGAGGCCCAGCGGCAGTTGCGCGAGATTAAGGCCAAGCAGCGGGAGCGGACCGACCAACTGGCGCAGAGGCTGGAAGTGCTCAACATGGCGGCGGTGCCGGGCGTGGTCATGCTGGTCGCGGTCGGACTGGGGCTGTGGCGGAGCGTTCGCCGGCGGCAGTACATCAGCCACGCGAGCGACGCGTAGGGATCTATGATTTATGATTGGGACGGCGAAGCCAAATCTCACAGCGCAAATCATAAATCGTCAATGTATTAGGGAGCTTACGGATGGATAACCGGAAACTTGGCATTTTGGCCGTAGTGGCGGCGGTAATGGTTCTCTGGGCGGTGCTGCAGGCGCGGCTGTCGGGGGGCCGACGCGCTGTGCCGTCGGGACCGACCTACCTGATCCAAGGCTTGGACCCGGCCGACATCGACAGTATCGCTATCGGCAAGGGCAAGAACCCGATCAAGATCCAGCGCCAGGAAGGCCGGTTCGTCGTGACGAACAAGGCCAACTATCCGGCGGACGCCAAGCAGATCAACGACCTGATCACCAAGGCGCTCGATATCAAGACGTCCGAACTCGTTACCAGCAATCCCAAGAATCATGGGGATTTGCAGGTCACGGAAGACAAGGCACGCAACGTTGTCAAGTTCTTCAAAGCCGACGGTTCCCTGCTGACGGGTGTAGTCGTCGGCGAGTCGCGGGAGTCGGGGCGGGGCACGTATGTCCGGCTGGCCTCGAGCGACGACGTGTATCTCACGGAAGAGGCCCCCTGGTTCCGGGATCGGGCCATCGACTTTGTCAACCAGGAGCTCGTCGCGGCCAAGCGCGAGGACGTCAATGCCGTGACGGTAACCACCCCGGAGGGTACCTACACGCTCCGCTCGGAAAAGGGGGATAACGTGCGCCTGGTGAATATGCCGGCGGCCAAGAAGCTCAAGGACAGCGACGCCAAGAGCGTTCTGACGGCCTTGACGAGCCTTCGCTTCGAGGATGTCAACACGCCGCAGCAGGTGACGGGACTGACGTTCGACCACGAGTATATCTGCCGGCTGAACAACTCCACCGAGTACCGTCTCAAGCTCGCCAAAAAGGGCGAGAAGACCTACCTTCTATGCGAGGCCGACTACCTGGACAAGACGCCGGTGACGATCAAGCCGAACCAGCAGGATTCCCAGGTGGAGCTCAAGAAGAAGGAAGCCAAGCTGCTGGGCCAGGAAGGTGCACAGAAATTCACCTTGCGGCATAAGGGTTGGATCTACGAGATCGCGGACTGGAAGGCAAAATATCTGACGATGAAGCAGTCGGCCCTGCTGGAAGACAAGGAGAAGCCTGCCGAGAAGAAGGCCGAGACGCCGGCCCCCGCGCCTGCTGTCGCCCCGGCGGTGACCCCGGTACCGGGCCCGAACCAGCCGAAGGTGGCTCCGGCCGTGGCTCCGACGCCCGGCCCGAATCAGCCGAAAGAGGCTCCGCAGCCCGTGAAGGCGGTTGCGCCGAGGACCGAGCCGAATCAGCCCGCGGCTGCCGCCCCGGCTTCCGCCGAGCCCAATGCGGCCCGGCCGAAGTAAGAGATCGTCCAGCGGTTGTGCGTGGCGAGGGCATCTTGCCCTTGCGTGTCGCGGGCATCCTGCCCGCGATTCGAGAGCGAGACGCCCTCGACACGAGCAGTGAAGGGGAGATTTTGAAGATCGACCGTCTGATCCTTGGTGCCTTTGAGACCAACTGCTACGTGGTGCGCAAGGATGAATCCGCCACGGAGTGCCTGGTCATCGACGCCGGACTGGACGGCAGCGATCTGGTCGCGTTCCTCGAGGAACACCAGCTTACCCCCGTTGCGGCGGTCCTGACGCACGGCCACGCCGACCACATCGTGGGCCTGGCGGCGCTGCGGCAGCGGTATCCGGGGATCAAGGTATTCATTCATCAACTGGACGCGCTATTGCTGGCGGACCCGGACGCGAATCTGTCCGGCCTGGCCGGCCTGACATTCGTCACCGAGCCTGCCGATGTTCTTCTGCGGGATGGAGACGTGATCGACGAGGCCGGCGTCCGGTTGCAGGTCCTCCATACGCCCGGCCACACGCTCGGCGGGATATGCCTCTATGCGGAGGCGGACGGGCTGGTCTTTGCGGGCGACACCCTCTTTGCCGACTCGGTGGGCCGGACCGACTTCTCCGGCGGCGACATGGATCAACTGATCGAGAGCGTTCGAACCAAGCTTTTCACCCTGCCCGACAAGACGGCGGTCTACCCTGGCCACGGCATGCGAACCACTATCGGCCGCGAGAAGCACGCCAACCCGTACGTCCAGGGTTTGTAGTGTGCCCGTAAGGGCATAGGAAGCGTGTCGCGGGCATCCTGCCCGCGATCCGAGGGCGGGACGCCCTCGACACGATGCGGCCAAGATGGCCGCGACACGAATGTCAAAATGCGTTGAAGTACTCCGGGCGGCCGTCGTCGCTATCGTAGCTGGCGGCGTCCTCCGTTTCCGCGTCCACGCGGAGCCGTTCGATCCGCTCCGCCTGTTTCGTCAGGGTGTTGACCGTGACCAGCGCCGCATTCATCCGGACATCGCCGGTGGCGATCTCGAAGGGGACAGGCATCTGCGTTCGGAAGGATTTCAGAACGCTTTGGGTCTTACGGCCGAGAACGGAATCATGGGCGCCGGTCATGCCGACATCGGTGATGTAAGCGGTGCCCTTGGGCAGAATCCGCTCGTCGGCGGTGGGAATATGCGTGTGCGTGCCGAAGCAGCAATTGGCCCGGCCGTCGACGTGGTATCCCATGGCCACCTTTTCGCTGGTTGCTTCGGCGTGCATCTCCACGACGATGACATCCGCCTGCTGCTGGAGCCTCGGAATCCATTTGTCAGCGGCGGCATAGGGGCAGTCCGCCGGTTTCATGAAGAGCCGGCCGATCAGCGTCAGTATCCCGACCGTCGGCCCTTTGCTGGTTTTGTACGTGGCGATGCCCTTACCGGCGGCATATTCCGAAAGGTTGGCCGGCCGCACGATGTTGTCCGCCCGGTCCAGCGTCTCGATGATATCCCGCTTGCGAAAGGCATGGTCGCCGAGCGTGATCAGGTGCACACCGTAGCGGAGTAGCTTGTCATAGATCTGTGGAGTCAGTCCGGACCCGCCCGCCGCGTTCTCTGCGTTGGCAATCACGCAGTCGATCGAGTGCTCCTCGACCACACTCCGGAGCTTCTCCGACAGAATCCGCCGGCCCGGCCGGCCGACGATGTCGCCGATGCACAACAGGTTCAGTCTCATGGTTCAGCCTTCCAATTGGAGATAGGTCCTATAGGACCTATGAGACCGCTAGGACCTATGTGTGACCGTTCCTGTGCCTATTTGGCGTATTCGATACACCGGACCTCGCGCAGCAGGGTTACCTGGATCTCGCCGGGGTACGTCATTTCCTGTTCGACCTTGTTGGCGATGTCGCGGGCGATCTTCATGGCGGACTCATCGTCGATCTGGTTGGCGTCAACGATCACGCGGATTTCGCGTCCGGCCTGGATCGCATAAGCGCTCTCAACGCCCTTGAAACTGGTGGCGATTTCCTCCAGCTTCTCCAGCCGCTTGATATAGCGTTCGAGCGTCTCCCGCCGGGCCCCGGGCCGCGAGGCGCTGATCGCGTCCGCCGCGGCAATCAAAGGGGTGTAGGGATTGTCCGGCGAAATATCGCCGTGATGACCGGCCACCGCGTTGAGCACGACGGAAGATTCATTGAACCGTTTGAGGAAGTTGGCGCCGATGGCCGGGTGGCTCCCCTCGACGTCATGGTCAATGGCCTTGCCGATGTCGTGCAGGAGGCCCGCCCGCCGAGCGACCGAGCCGTCGAGACCCAGTTCATCCGCCATGGCTTGGCCCAGGAAGGCCACCTCAATGCTATGCCGCAGAACGTTCTGGCCGTAGCTGGTGCGGAAACTCAGGGCGCCGAGAAGGCTCAGCAGCTTATTGGGCAGGCCCCGGACGTTCGTTTCCACCGCGGCGTCCTTCCCAACCTGGAGAATCTTGTGGTTGACCTCATTTCTCGTCTGGGACACCAGTTCCTCGATCCGCGAGGGATGGATGCGTCCATCCTGGATCAGCCGCTCCATGGACAGCCGCGCCACCTCCCGCCGGACGGGGTTGAAGCCGCTGACCACGACCATGCCGGGAGTATCGTCCACAATGACATCCACACCGGTGGCCTTCTCAAAGGCCCGGATGTTTCGACCTTCGCGGCCGATAATCCGGCCCTTCATGTCGTCGTTCGGGATATCCACCGTGGAGACCGTCACGTCGCAGGTCTGATCGGCCGCGTACCGCTGAATGGCCGCGCTGATGACCTCCCGGCACTTGTCGTCGGCGATCTCCTTGGCTTCGTCCACCTTGCGCTGGATGAGGGCGGACATGTCATGCTCGCATTCATCCTCCAGGCGTTTGAGGAGCAATTGCCGGGCTTCCTCCATGTCCATCCCGGTAATCTTGAGCAATTGGTTCTTCTGCTGAGCGATCAGGACGGTGAGCTGTTTATCTTTGAGTTCTGCGTTGCGAAGTCGTCGATCCAGCTCCTGTTCCTGCTGCTTGACGGCCTTCTCCTGTTGCTGAAGCAACTCGGTCTGCCGCTCCAGGACATCCTCGCGCTTGGACAGCCTGGTTTCGTTCTCACGCAGCTCGGCACGGGTCTGGTTGGCTTCGGCGGTGAACTCCTCCCTCTTCTTCATGGCCTCCGCGGCGGCCTCGATCTGGGCGGTTTTGATGATATTCTCCGCTTCCCTCTTGGCTCCATCGATCTGTCTGCGCAGGTCCTCATCGCGGGTCTTGGCCCGGGCTCGGGCGACCATCTGCTGGCCGATGAGTACGAGGCAGACGCCGAGAGCGAAGCAGATGAGGCCGACTACCCCGGCCTGGAGAGGGATCTGCATCAGTACGGCGTCCATGTTCCTACCTTTCCACACGCTGGAATTGAGAAATAGCTACACGTGGGACGAACCTGGAGCGGGGCCGGTAGGGAAGCCCAAAGAAATGCGCGTGAAACGCGAACGTGTTCCCAAACTGGGCAAAATCAGTCGGGCAAGGCCCAAGAGCCTTGCGGACCCTGCTTCTTCTCAGGGCACCGATCCACCATAAACCGAAGTTTTGCTGGTCTTATCCTCAACAACACCCCTCCGGCGTTGGGAAACAATGATTCATGGAAGCTCAATCTGGTTTCACGCAAAACCCACTTTTGCGGTCGCCCAAGTAACGGTGACTCATTCGTGACTGGAATTCGGACGCGGCAACCTCAAAGTGTCTCTGCAACTCAACTACCGTTTGAGACAAGCTCAAATACGCCCATCTCCGTGTACCATCTCGCAGGTACGTTACGTTCTCCCGCAAGATATGGAACGGTTTTCAGCCGTGTTCGTCCACGACTGCCAATGTACTCGTCCATGTTAGAAGCCCGCACCATCGTCTCCAAGAAAAAAAGCGACAAAATCACTATAATTGGCACAGTCGCAAGCATGGTTCGACCGGAACTGTCGAAGGGGACCGCATTATCGGACACGCTTCGGAGGGACGAAACCTGCGGTCCAGCCGGCGCCCGAGCTGCCGATCTGTCACCCCCCAGCAAAGGAACGAGTGCAAATTTGCTGAAGAATTCGCTATGTACGGGCGAAAGGCGGATTATAATAAATGGCCTTGAAGTATGTCTTTGTGGATTGGCTGGTCTATCGATAGCTAAGGAGACGGCATGTCTGGGCATTCACATTGGGCGACGATAAAGCACAAGAAGGGAGCCGCCGACGCCAAGAGGGGCAGGCTTTGGAGCAAGATCGCGAGGATGATCATCGTGGCGGCGAAGAACGGCGGGGGCGATGCGTCATCAAATCTGGTGTTGCGCTACGCCATTGATAAGGCGCGGGCGGCCAACATGCCCAAGGACACGATCGACAAGGCGATCAAACGCGGTACGGGCGAAGCCGGGGGGGCGGCCTTCGAGTCGATGCAGTACGAGGGCTATGGGACCAACGGCGTGGCGATCGTTGTGGAAGTGCTGACGGACAACCGCAACCGTACCGGCCCGGAGATCAAGCGGATCTTCGAAAAGCATGGCGGCTCGCTGGGGACGCCCGGCTGCGTGAGTTGGATGTTCCACAAAAAGGGTCTGATCACGGTTTCCACGGCCAGCATCGGTGAGGATGACCTGATGGAACTGGCGCTGGGGGCGGGCGCCGAAGACATGCAGAACAGCGGCGAGGTCTACGAGATCACCTGCGACCCAAGCGGGTACGAGCAACTCAAAAAGGCCCTGGAGGAAAAGGGGATTCCGATCCAGTCGGCGGAAATCTCCATGGTGCCGACCACAATGGTGCCGATCACAACTCCGGAGGCTGCCCGCAAGGTCATCAACCTGATGGAAGCCTTCGATGACCATGACGATGTGCAGAACGCGTACGCCAACTTCGATATTCCGGAGGAGGTCATGGCCAAGGTCGGCTGAGGACCCGGCGTGAAATCGTTATTTTGACAGCTCCTCGATGCGCTTCTGGGCGTATTGATACTCTTTGTCGCCCAGCCGGCTGACGATCTTTTCCCGGTCCGGGTACATCTGCCGGAACTGCTTCCGGTAGCTGTTCTCGATCTCGACGGCCTTCGTGTAATGGCAGAGGGCGAGACCTGCTCGGCCGAGTTTCTCGGCGGTTTGCGCCAACTCGAACCAGAGTCGTTCGCGGCCCGGATAAAGCCCGGCGGCCCTCAGGTACCAGTCATACGCCTTCTGCGGCTGTCCCAGGCGGCTGTAAACCAGCGCCAGATTCTCATAGTTCTTATAGCTGGCCGGATTCCTCTCGATGGCCTGGCTGAAACACCGCGCCGCCTCTTCCAGCAAAGCAGACTGCCTCTCCCGCGTCTGTTCCCATTGCTGTAAGTAGAGTCGCCCATTGAAGTTCGCCGCAACAGGGGATAAGGGATCGGCCTCGGCGGCGGCTTCGAGACGATGGTGCGCGGCGTCGTAGCCGCCGGCGGAAACCGCACGCTGCGCCTGGTGGAGAGCCATAGCCGTGATACAGGCAGGCCTCCATACGTAGAAGCCATAGGAGCCCAGGAGCAAGGCGGCCGTCCCCAATATCAGCAGCCTGCCCGGCCGGCCGTGAGGTGCGGCCACGCGCAGCCCGTCCCGCTGCTGCACACGCAGCGCGGCCACGCACGCGATCACGACCCAAAACGCCATCCACACGCCCGGCTCGAAGAGAGCGAAGTCGATGAGGTTATGCAGGAGAACCGCCAGAATGGCGCAGCCGAGGATCAATATAGTGGTCGGGCCATCGAAATCGGCTCTTGATCCGGACGCTTGATCGAGAGGCGAGGCCACGAGCAGGAATCCGATGAGAAAGGCAGCTACCGGGGCGACATGCGCGGTGAGGACCTCGTAAAGCAGGACATCCGAGCTCTCCGCCAGCAGAGGGAGCATGACCAGCCGGATGAGCAGAAGGCACGCGCATACGCCCAACAGCACGGCAAGTGCGAGCGTTCGCGACGAGGGCAGGCAATCGGTATCGGGGATGGTCGATGCCGGCCCAGGAGGTTGGGTCAGTCGACGCAAAGGCAGGAAAACCATTGCCAGGAAGCCGATCAGGCCGAGCGGGCCGTATTGCGTCAGCAGACTCAGGAGGAAATTGTGCGGATCGGCCACGGATTCGAGGGCGGCCGCGGGTTTGTAGTGCGTATAGTAGTCGGAAAAGTTGCCCGGCCCGATCCCCGTCAGAGGATGGTCGGCAACCATCTTCGCCGATGCCACCCAATACTGCCAGCGGACCAGCATGGAATTGCCGCCCGGGAGGTGACCGTGCGCCATCCCATAGCGAATCATGGCATAGCCGGTCCCGGCTGCCAGCAGCACCGCCAGAGGAATGAGCACAGGCAGGAGGCGTTGTTTCCAGGCAGGCAGCCACCGGTCAATGCCTGTCAGCAGTCCGCAGAGGGCCAACCCGGCAAAGAATGCCAGGATGCCGCCTTTACTTTGCGTCAGAAACAGTCCCGCAAGGACCAGGAGCATTGCCCCGGCGGCGCACCATCCATAAGGAGGCGCAACCCGGCCGGCTTTGACGCCCCGGAGCCTGCACAGGAGCAAGATGGCCCCGGCGGCGGACGCCAGGAGGGCGAAGGAGGCGGCGGAATTACTCGTCGTGAAGAACCCGCGGACGCCGCGCGAGTACAGCCGGTGCTCGAACAGGAAATGCTGGAACGTGCCGGTTTCGATCCCGAGCGGTTCGAGCATCATCCGCGGGTCTTTCTCGTACTGCTCGATGGTGACGGCGTTGCTGATGAAGAATTGCTCGGCGCACTGATACGCGGAGACGATGCCCAGTCCCACCAGGACCGCCAGCACCACGCGCACCTTGGCCGGATGGTTCAGGATCTGGACCAGCAGCAGGGCAGCGCAGAGGGGGCCGAGCAGGGTCACAATCTGCGTGATCGCTTCGCGCTTGTCCGACGCCCCCCAGGCGGAGACCATGGAAGCCACGCCGAACACCGCCAGGCCGATCTCGATCCCCGTAAAGCGGTAGACAAGCCGGCCGGTGAAGAGGCCCCAAAGCAGCCAGAAAACAAAGGCGAAGATCAACAGGCCCGACAAAGTGAGACTGTAAACCGTATCGCCGAGGCTGCCTGGCGTCGTCAGCACCTGGGCCGTCGGCGACTCCGTGTAGGTCACGCGCAGCGCCAGGATGGACAGGCACAAGGCGAGAAGGACGACGGAGGACGGACGACGGAGGACGGATCTCGGAGGGCGGACGACAGCGCGGTCCGCTGCCTTCTGTCTTCTGTCCTCTGTCTTCTGTCGTCTGTCTTCTGTCATCTGTCTTCCGCCTTACCCGTGCTCTCGAAGACCCCGATGATGCCGATGATCAGAACCGTCTGGCCGACGATGAGGATCGCGCCGATGAGGTTCACCTGGTAGAGAAAGGTCGCCCCGAGACCCGTGCACAGGGTGGCGAGATAGAGGGTCAGGGCGGTCTGCGTGTCCGTCAGCCCTCGGCGTCGGAGCCGATGAGAGAAGTGCTGGGTGTCGCCCACGAAGGGGCTCTTGCCCTGGCGGATGCGCAGCAGGGTGACGCTGGTGAAGTCGTACAGCGGTACGGCCATCGCAATCAGCGGCAGCAGGACCGGATACCAGGAACCACTCTGCGCCTGGTGGTAATAGTCGGTGCGAAGTGTCAGCAGGGCGACGAAGAAACCGACCACCAAAGAGCCGGCGTCACCCATGAAGATACTGGCGGGGGGAAAGTTGAAGACGAGAAAGCCGAGCAAGGCGCCGATGAAGGCGATAGCGAGGCCGCTGACGAAGACTTGGCCGTTAAAAGCGGCGGCGGTCAGCAGGATGGAACTGGCGATGGCCGCCATGCCCGCCGAGGCGCCGTCCATGTTGTCGAGGAAGTTGAAGGCATTGACAATCAGGACGATCCAGAAGGCTGACAGGATCGTGGTGACGATCCGGCTCTGAATAAAGAACTCGACCCGAACATCAGCGAACACCGTGGCCAGGATGGCCACGAGGAATTGAAAGCCCAGTTTAACGAACGGTCCTAACGCGCGCTTGTCGTCCCGCAGACCGACCAGGAAGAGAATCGTCGCACACAGCAGAATGGCCAGCAGCTCACCGGCATGGCGCTGGAAATCCGCCGGGTTGAGACCGGCGCTCTCAGCCAGCCCGCCAAAGCAGCCGGGGGCGATCAGGAACTGCATGGTCGCCGCTCCGGCGATGAGAAACAAGGCCAGCGTCAGAAAGATGGCGATGCCGCCCCCCAGCGGGATGATGGAGCGATGGTACCTGTCCGCTCTCGGATGGGCCACCAGTCCCAAGCGGGGAGCGATTCTCTTGGCCAAAGCGGTCAGCACGGCGGAAGACGCAAAGCAGACGACAAACAGGGCTACTGCCAACGAGATAAGCATGCTCTTCCTTAGAGGCTGGGGGCTGGAGGCTGTAGGTTGTAGGAAGCTTCTCCGGCCTCCGGCCTACGGTCTCCAGCCTCTCGTAACTGCTGCACAAGCCGGGTCCTCACCTGGCTGAAAAAGTCGAAATACTCCTGCCGATGATAGTCCGGATAGGTATACGGCAGGGGATGCCACTGGCCCTTGTCAAAGACGAGCGTCACTTCGGCATACATCCGGTCGCCGATGTATATACGATGCGCATAGTTTTTCGTTGTCGCTAGGACCAGTTTGGACGGCTCGATGATTCCCGGGTCCAGGTTCACCGGCCGGGGAAAAGGCGTCCCGAGGGCCGCCGCCAGTTGCTGCTCGAGCGCGTTGGTCCGGTGCTTGATAGGGCCGAGTTGACCGGGGTCGATGAGCCTCTCCAGGCTGGCGAACTGCCGCAGGATGTGGGGGCCGATCTGCCCGGTGTAATAGTCCGTCTGGTCGAAGGCCCAGATGTCGCTGGCCAAGTCTGTTCTGCCCAGGGCGAAACTCAGACTCTCTCTGGCGGCGGCCAGGCACCGCTCATCCGCGGCCAGAATTCCGACGACCAGCTTAACGGGCTTGGGCTCCTTGAGTTCCCACATGCAACGCGACAGTATATGCGGCCCCGCCTGCCGGATGCAAGCGGATGTGCCGCGCCGGCGGGCTTCAGGACGATTCATCCCGGAGCCAGCGGGCGGCCAAAGTGGACAAGTCCGGAGCACGGGATGATAGGGGTTTCGTCGTCCTCGTGCCTGGATTGCCCACGTCGGGCCCATAGCGTTTGACTGCCTGGGCCTTGATATAGTCCAGCAGCGGGCCGAAATGGCGGGCCGGTTCGATGCGGCCCGTTCCACCCTTGCCGTAGATGACGGCGAGCATCTTCTTCCTCTCCCACTCTCTGGGCTCGATCTCGTAGGTGATGGCAAATCCGTGTTGTTGCAGAGAAGCCAGCGTGGGGACCGGATAGTCCTCGGGCTGCAGTCCCTCGCAGGCAGCCAGGCCCGGAGCCAGCCACGGCGTGATGAATCCATCATCCATGCCGATGTCGAAGTTCCGCTTGACGATCTGGAACCAGAAATAGTTACCGGCGGACCATTGGCCGTGGACCGCGTTTCCCGCCACCCAGGCAGCGGGTTTTGGCTGCACCTGCAGCCATGCCAGTTCGCGATTGAGCAGCAGGGTCACCGCCCGGTCGAATTCCAGGTTGGGATCGCGCAGGGCCGTTTCTGCGATCCGGCAGCCGATCGCGTTCGAATAGCAGTCCTCCCACGAAAAGGCGGACGTGAACTCGGGGTAGAAGCCCGTGGCCTTGTACCCGAACCAGGTGAGTATTTCATGCCAGACGCACGCGGTATAGGCGAGGTACGATGCCAGCTCGATCGCGCTCCCGGTGGCCAGCGCCTCTCGGGCACTCGTGGGCAGTTGGTCCCAGTTTGCGGGATACTCGATCCGCACGTAGGAGCGCGACGGCTCCCGCATCTTGAACGAGAAATCCCTCTGGTTCGCCTGAAGTGCCGCACGCAGCCCGTAGGCCAGATAGGCGGTCCAGTCGGTGAGCTTGCGGATGTGCGTGATGTCGATGAATCCGCCCCGGCAGGTGTACACGATGCCGTTTCGCTCGGCCGGGCCGAACAGACCGTGGACGAGGCCGCAATGGTAGGCATGGCTGCCCAGGGCGAAGGGATCCGGGTAGCGCGTGCCGGCCGTGTCGCTGGCCACGCAGGCAATGCGGCCACGCGGCCTCTTCCTGGCCTGCTCCTCGCTGAGAAACCTGCCCGGCGCGCTCTGAGCCGCGAAGGCCAAGAGACAGAGGCTGCACAGGAAGCCTTTCCAGAGTCCTCTATCCGTCCGACTCAGCCACATCGGGTTGTCCGTCCTCCGTGAAATAATCTCAGACGTCGCAGATGCGGGCGGCGTACGTCAGCGATTCGAGCGGATCGCGCCTTGGGATGAACTCGTGCGCCACGTACCCTTTGAAACCCGTCTCGGCGATGGCTTTCATGATAGCCGGATAGTTCAACTCCTGCGTGTCGTCAATCTCATTACGGCCGGGATTGCCGCCCGTGTGGTAGTGCCCCATGTAGTCCTTGTACTGCTTGATCGTCCGGATAATGTCGCCCTCCATGATCTGGGCGTGATAGATGTCGTAGAGGATCTTCACCCGGTCCGATCCGACTCGCTTGCAGACCTCGACGCCCCAGCCGATGTGGTCCAGCATGTAGTCCTTATGGTTGACTTTGCTATTGAGGTACTCGAGGCAGATCGTGACCTTCTTTTGCTCCGCGTAACCAGCAATCTTCTTGAGGCCCTCGACCGCATTCTCGATTCCTACATCGTCCGGGATGCCCCGGCGATTGCCCGAGAAGGCGATCACGTTCGGAAAACCGGCTTCGGACGTGGCGTCGATGCTCTCTCGTATTTTGGCTAAGGAACTCTCGTGGAACTTCTTGTCGGCCAGACCATCCGACAAGGAAGGGCCGTTGACCATCGAGACGACCAGGCCATACTTCTTGACCGTGGCAAAGTCCTTCGGTCCCAACAGGTCGATGGCCTTGAGCCCCAGCTTCTTCGACACTTGGCAAAGCTCATCCAGCGACCACTTGGGGAAGCACCACTGGCTCACGGACTGGTTGATCCGGCCCTTCGTGCAGACGGTCTCGACCTTGTCGAGATCGATGGCCCCGGCGACGGTGCCGGTCAGCCGCGTCGCAATCGCTCCGGCGGCGAGTAGGGACGTGTTACGGATCAGGCTTCTTCGCGTCAATCGGTTGCTACTCATACGTTTTCTCCATTTTGCAGGGTGTGCTACGCACACCATCCTCCATCGGCCAATCAGCGTATCAGGATCACTCCCGCGTGCTTAGACTCTCAATCGCTCCCTCAATCGGTTGATCAGTTCAACGACTTTCCGCGGCGCTTCGCCGATCGGGACCTTTTCGCTCTGCGGCTCGGCGCGCAGCTTGACCTCGACATTGCCTTCGACCACAGACTTTTTGCCGACCGTGACCCGGATCGGAATCCCGATCAGGTCGGCATCTTTGAACTTGATCCCGCCGCGCAGGTCGCGGTCGTCGAGCAGGACTTCAACGCCGGCCTCCTGGAGCTTGCTGTGGATCTCCTCCGAGACCCGGACGACATCAGGATCGTCCTGGTTCACCGGTGTCACAATCACCTCGAACGGCGCAATCGAGATCGGCCAGATGATGCCGTTCTCATCGTTGTACAACTCGATGGCAGAGGCCATGATCCGGTTGATGCCGATGCCGTAGCAGCCCATGAGACAGGGCTTCTCGGCCCCGGCTTCGTCCTTGAACATCGCCCCGAGCTTCTTGCTGTATTTGGTGCCGAGCTTGAAGACCTGCCCGACCTCGATACCCTTCTTGAACAGCACAGGGGCCCCATTGTGCGTATCCCCCGGCTGGGCCAGGCGGATGTCGGCGACGATCACGTTGTCTCCTTCGAGCGGGAAGTCCCGGCCGGGGACGACGTTTCTCGTATGATGATCGGTCTTATTGGCCCCCGTGACCCCGAC
>JAMCWO010000180.1 GCA_023481165.1 Planctomycetota bacterium
ACAACGCCCTGCCGGTCCTGGGGCGGTGGAAAAGGCGTTCGTGTACCGGATGGCCCGGCCGGCGAACCGATCGAGGTTCGGCGTCGTCGCGTACGCGTCGCCCCAGCAGCCCAGATAGGGGCTCGTGTCCTCGCAGGTGATCCAGAGGATGTTCGGCCGGACCGGCTGCGGCTGCTCCTCGGGCGGCAGGGCGGACACGGGGATCGTCTCCTCCATGCACCCGGCGACCGTCAACATTGATGCGCACAACCCCGCCTGCTTGAGAAACTCCCGGCGCGTGTGAACTGAAGACTCCATTGTTGTTACTCCATGATACAAATTCATCAAATTTCGCCGTCGTACCTCATCACCAATGGAATCCTCCTAAGCCCTACGTGTCGGCCCGGCGGCCATTATAGTTATCGGCCGACCGGGCAACAACCCGCCTACATTTCTGTCTGCCACCCTTGCAAGACCCCAGACTGAGGGTGTCAGGGGCTGGGTGGCAGCGGCAAGCGAAGTCCTCAAGCTTGCCGATGGCCCCGTCGGACTGGAATGGTGGAATGACAGAACAGTGGAATACTGGGCATTTCGCCGGCCCGCCGACTCCCCGAGATTGGGTTCGTTTTGCACATTTCGTCCTCCACCGCCCCGAAGCGACAGGCCAAATTGGGTTTGTTTTGCACGATTCGTCCCCCGGATGCTAGCTGTCCTCGCCGAATTGGGTTTGTTCGACACGAATCCTCTTCAGGCAGATACGGAGCCGCGGCTAAGCTATCTCCTGCTACGGACTGGGAATTCTCTCTGTGATCTCGGTGCCTCGGTGGTGAGATCATTGCTGCTCGCCGGCACGCAAAGACTGGCGCTTCACTGATCATGTCAGACCCGCAAGGTCCCTGACCCCGCGAACCGTCGCGGGCACCTCCGCCGGCGGCCGCATCCGGATATAGACGTCTCTCGACACCCGTATGTTGTACAAAAATCAAAAATGCCACAGAGATTCTGCGCTCCTGGATCGGCCCAGCCCGGCGGGCGGAAGATCATAGCCCAGCCATTCCCCCAAGTGATCTTGACTTCGCCCCGAGTCCGGTGCTATCATGATCGAGGTTGGTGAAGCGGCAACTGCTTGACACGAAATGGGTTACGGAAAGAAATCGGAATGGACACGCGAGAGATTAAGAAGATGAGTCGAGCGGAGCGTCTGGCGGCCATGGAAGCTCTCTGGGACTCGCTGGTCGAAGAAGAAAGCGAAATCGAATCCCCCGAGTGGCATCGCGACATCCTGGAAGAGAGGAAACGCAAGATTGAGAGCGGCAAGGCCGAGTTCATCTCTCTCGAGAAGCTCCGGGCGAGTCGCAGATCATGACCGTGCGGGAAGTCGTGGTACTGGCCGAGGTCGCCGGCGATCTGAACGAAGGCAGAGCTTTCTACAACCAGCAGGAACCCGGCATTGGCGACTACTTCTGGGACAGCTTGGTTACCGACATCGAATCCCTGACGATCTATGCCGGGATTCATGCCCGGAAGCATGGAGTCTACCGCATGCTCGCCAAGCGGTTCCCGTACGCCATCTATTACGAGATTGCGGATGACGTTGCCTATGTCATTGCGGTGCTACCAATGCGCCGTAGCCCCGCATGGATTCGCAGGCAACTGCGCGACAGAGGGTGATCTCCGTTGGCACCCCAAAAGCGACAAACGCCTTCTTCACCACGGACGTAAAGGATGCGAGGCACACGATTCGTCGCCTGTCGTAAGCCGGGCACGCCCGAGGCGGCCGTGCGAGGGAGGCTTATCGCTTTAGGCCAATGGCATGGTGGTAGTAGAGGACGCCTTGACAGGCGGGGGCCACAGTGCGGCTCCCATGCGTTCTTCCTGTTCGCCAATCATGCTATTGGTGAAAAGGGGAACTGTCCGCGCAAGGAAAAGGCCGGGCTCCGCCGTCCCGGCCTGGGTCCATCCGCTTGCCCGCCGCCGTCTCTTTGGGCGAGGCGGATTCGTGCTTCTTGAAACTCTTTCCCGAACCGCTCTACACGGTCGGTCCCTGAAACACTGCTATTGCACCTTTTTGAAAACCATCCGCGGCGGGCGGGTAAACATGAAGCTGCCTTGCGGCCAGATTTCCCCTCTTTCGACGACGAGATCACCTTCCCCATCAACGGTTGCTCGGTAGACGTACAAGGGCATGGTTGGGCTTCCCCTGATGTGGTCATTGATGTTCAATAGGATTTGTTTGACCATCCACGCCCACGTCCCCCTCACACCCGTGCCGGTTTTGAATGTTTCCGATCCTTCGCCCACCGTGACTTGGCACACTCCGCCTGGCTGAATGTCGACACTCTGGATTACGCCGCTCCCTTGGGCCTGCCATTTTCCGAGAAACGCGCTCTCGGGAACCGGCTCGACGAGGGTCCCAGCAACCCCCACCAGGTCCGTCAGACCCACGCGCTGGGCCACCGCCTTGGCCGTATCGGCCACCTGCCTCGCCAACGCGCTGCTGGCCTCGTCATATTCGATCCGGAAGGTCAGCGGCACATTCTTAGGCTTTGTCAAACGCCATAGGATGTGCTGCTCCAGATCGTTCGGATCGACGAGGCCGCTGGTGATGGGCTTCGGGCCACCATCAGGTCGCGGCATGGAGCCGGGGTAGAAAGTCCTGATCTTGCCCTCGCGCACGTAGAACGGGGATTCGCCCGAGCCCACCCAGGTGCTCTGTTCCATCCGCACCTCAGTTTCCATGTCTGCGTTCGCCTCTCGGGCCAGCGCCATGATCTTTTGGCGCAAGTCCTCGGCCGCACGGTTTGTCTCGGGCAGGTAATAGATGTGGATACGTACGGGTAAGCTCTTCTTGTCCTTCAATCGCCCTTGGAGGTAGTCCAGCGTTTCTTTCTCCGACCACAAGCCGACCACTTTGTGGCGTGCCTCGGCCCAATAGTCGGAGAACCGCCGATAGTCGGAGAGGCTCTTCAAGGTATCGAGCACGACGACCCGCTGCTCCAACACCTGGAGCTTCACCCAGGCATTGAGATTCTCTGTCGCCAGTTCTCCGAATGGCGACTTGGCCTTCTTGGGCGAATCCCCCCGCTCCCTGGCGTTGAGGGGGGCAAAAACGATCTTCCCCTCAGGCGGGACGGACGAGCCCGGCGGCGCCGCGAGCGTGACCGGCGTTGTGCCGGAATATAGAGCTTTGACCTCGTCGGTGCTGAGGGCATAGGTAAAGATGCAGACGTCGTCGATCAGTCCCGCAAAGTAGCTTTCGACCATCGCATTGCGCCCCAATTTCAGCGTCGCGCCTTCATGGTTGGGACGACCCTCCGCATAGGCATCTTCCGAGATGAAGACGCCGTCCTTATAGGCCTTGAGGCTCTGGCCATCGAAGGTCGCGACCAAATGATACCATACGCCCCCTTCCAAGCTG
>JAMCWO010000315.1 GCA_023481165.1 Planctomycetota bacterium
GCCGCTGCGCGATAATCGCAATCAGGGGGGAGCTGACGAGATAGGGCTCGACGCCCAGGTCCAGCAGACGCGTCACGGCACCCGCCGAGTCGTTCGTGTGCAGGGTGCTGAAGACCAGGTGCCCGGTGAGGGACGACTGGATCGCCATGCGGGCGGTCTCTACATCGCGAACCTCGCCGACCATGATGACGTCGGGATCCTGCCGCAGCACGTGCCGCAGGGAGGTCGCGAAGGTCATGCCCTTCTTCGAGGCGACCTGGATCTGGCTGATCCCCTCGAGCTGGTACTCGATGGGGTCTTCGATCGTGATGACGTTCTTCTCCGCCGAGTTGATGCGGTTGAGGTACGCGTAGAGGCTGGTGCTCTTGCCGCTGCCGGTCGGCCCCGTGACGAAGATCACGCCGTGGGCGCGGTTCAGCAGGGAATCCAGCTTCTTGAGATCGTCCGGCCACAGCCCCAGCTCATCGAGGCCGTACACGCCGGAACTCTTGTCCAGAATCCGCAGGACGCAGCGCTCGCCGAAGCTGGTCGGGACGGTGCTGACGCGCAGGTCCACTTCGCGCTGGCCCAGCCGCACGGTGGAGCGTCCATCCTGCGGCATGCGGCGCTCCGCGATGTCCATGCCGGCCATGACCTTGATCCGCGAGATGATCAGCGGCAGCACGTTCTTGTTGAGGCTCAGAACATCGTACAGGATGCCGTCGACCCGGTAGCGAATCTGAAGCTTCGCCTCGTAGGGGTGGACGTGAATGTCGCTGGCCCGCATCTGCAGGGCGCGAAAGAGAATGTCGTTCACGAGCCGGATCACCGGCGGCCGATTCACGACATCCAGCAGATCGTCGGAGGCGGACACCTGATCGACCAACTGGTCCAGGTTCTGCGCATCGAGCTCCTCGGCCACCTCTTCGATGACCGTGTTGCGCTGCTCATACGCCGTGTCGATCACCGCCGTGATGGCGGCCCGCGTCGAGACCGCCGGCTTGACCGGCAGGCGGGTCATCTTCGACACGTTGTCCAGGGCATTCGTGTCCAGGGGCTTGGACAGGACCACCATCAGACCATCCCCGTCCTGGTCCGGCGCCTTGATCCCGATCAAGTGGTGGTGCTGGGCATACGTTGCCGGCACATTCTGGACGAACTCCGGCGGGACCTGCCGGTCCGAGATCTCCGTCAGGTAGTCCCAACCGAGGGCCTCGGCGAACAGCCGCAGAATCGCGTCCTCCGTGAAATACGGACACGTGAGCAGAACCTCATCCAGCCGGCCGTGGCCTTTGTTCTCCTCCAGGAAGCGGGCCAGTTGGTCCGCTTCGACCAACCCGGTCCGCTTCGCCGTTCGTATGAGCAGTTCCTTCATACTAACACTGACTTTCCAGGGAGCAGCGTTTATTGTGCATCCAATACCTTCGACGGGTCCACCCGCTTGGGTTTAATGCCCGGCCAGTCCTGATACGTCTGGTACTCCAGCTCGCGCTTCTCGAACGCCTGCCGGTTTCTCTCCGACAAGGCCTCCAGCCCCTTCATCCCATGGGCCGAGGTCTCGTCGGGTCGGATAATCTCCGCCTTGACGAACATGTAGAGGAATTCCCCTTCTTCCTTGTTGTGAATACTGCGGAAGAGTCCGCCGACCAAAGGAATGTCGCCGAGAAGGGGCACTTTCGACCCGCCTTTCGACTCGTTCAACCGCACCAAGCCACCCAGGACGGCCGTGGTGCCATTGGGCAGAGTCACGGCGGTATCCACTTCGCTGCTCTTCTTGTCCGGCGGTTTCGTGCCCAGCAGGGTGCCAAAATCGGACCGTTGGAGCTTGATGTCCAGGCGCAGCAGGTCGCCTTCGCTGATGTGAGGCGTGATATCCAGCGTGATGCCTGCATCGTAGCTCTGGAACGTCGTGGAGGTCTGGACGAGTCCTGACGTGGTGCCGGGGACCCCGCTGGCGACCGGCAGAGCGGAGGTCGTTTCGACGTACGTGATGTCCTTGGCATCGAGCTTGCCCTGTTCGTTGTCATTCACTAGCAGCTTCGGCTTGGCCAGTACGCGGCCGTAGGTCTTCTCCTGGACGGTGTCCAGCAGAGCCTGGACCTGTCTGTCGCCGTAAAAGGCGGTCAGGCCGCCGCCGGCGGTCTGAACGGCCTTGCCGAGCATGTTCTCGGTTTTCGCGCCCGTGATGCCGGACGTGCTGGCCAGATCGGGCGAGCTGCGCAGGAGATTCAACTCCATGTCGAACTTGTCGTGCTTCGTGATCGCGACCAACGTCACATCGATCAGCACCTGCGGCCGTCGCTTGTCCAATTGCGTGATCAGGTTGGCGATCCATTCCTGGTTCCGCTTGTTCGCGTAGACGACCAGCGAATAGGTATTCGGATCGGGAACAATCTTGATCTTCTCATCCTTGTTCACGACCACCTTCTCGATCTTGCCGCCCTCTTTCTGTTGCTCGACCGTTTCCTGTATCAGGTTCTGCAGCAACTCGGCCAGATGCTTGGGCCCGGAGTTCTCCAACGGATAGATCTTGTACGGAATCTCGTTGGTGAGGGTTTCACTGTCGACGTACTCGATAATATGCGCGATCTTCGCATGCTGTTCCGCGGTGGCGTTCACCAGGAGGGAATTCGTTGTCTCCACCACGACCACCTGGGGCTCCTCGACCAGTCCCTCCTTCGTCACTTCAGTGGTCGGCGAGACCTGGGGCTCCGGCACCGTCGGGGTCGGCGGCCGGGGCTGGCCCGGCAGCGGCGTCGGCAGCCGCGGCTGTCCCGTGGGATACCGCGAATAAGCGGGATTCTCGGGCAGCTTGCTGATGATCCCCAACTCCTGCAGTTTGCGGGCCACGTCATCCGCATCCACATGCTGCATGCGGTAAAGCTGCAACGTCCGCAAATCCTGCTGCTCCACGTCCAGGGCCTCGACCAGTTGCTCGACGATGGCCAACTGCTTTTCCGCCCCGATCATCAGGACCCGGTTAGTCCGCTCATCCGCATCGAGGTACACGCCCGGCTTGGTCTCCGGCGTCAACTGCTGTCGCAAAGCCAGTTGTTGTGCCCGCTGGGCCTGCTGCACCGCCCGGAGTTGGTTCAGCCGCGTCCGGTAGGCCACATCCGACTCGCCCGGGTTCCGTCCCACCGTGAGCGTGGGCTCCGACTCCGCCACCGTCACGCTGACACTTTCCAGCATCTGCTCCGCCATCGCCTTGACCTTTTCCGTGAGGGTCTTGGCCCTCGTGAACCGGAGTTCCTTGAAGCGGAACTTCTTCGGCTCCCCGGGCTGATCGACGATCTGCAGCAGCCGCACGGTTTTCGCGTTTCGGAGCGACGGGCTGGGCCGCTGCCAGGAGGCTGCTCAACGGCTGCGGTTTGGCGAGTGCCACCGGCACCGGCTTGGCATCGGCC
>JAMCWO010000253.1 GCA_023481165.1 Planctomycetota bacterium
CACGTACTACTATCACTTCGACGGCCTGGGCAGCGTGGTGGGCCTGACGAATGCCAGCGGCAATACGGTCGAGGTCTACGAGTACGATGTCTATGGCCGCGTGGGGGCGACCGACGCCAACCACCCGAACCGGATCATGTTCACCGGCCGGGAGTACGACAAAGAGACGGGCCTGTACTACTACCGCGCCCGCTACTACAACCCCCAGATCGGCAGATTCCTCCAGACCGATCCGGTGGGATATGGGGCTGGAATGAACTTGTATCGCTACTGCGCGAACAATCCGTTGAATCTGACCGACCCGTCCGGCCTTGAATGGATCTCTAGTGCTTCATGACGATTGACTTTCCGGTCTGGGCGTGTATGCTAGGTCTTTGTGGGAGGAAGGATTCTTTCACGGAGACTACAGTTGCAGAAGAAGTATATTGTTCGGCTCACGGCCGAAGAACGCACCGAACTGGAAGCGCTGGTCACCAAAGGCAAGGCGGCGGCCTACAAGATCAAGCACGCGAATATTCTCCTCGCCGCCGATGTCAATGGTCCCGCATGGCCGGACCGACAGATTGCCGAGGCGTTTTCCTGCCATCTGGACACGGTAGCAGATGTGCGGCGGCGGCTGGTGTTGGAAGGTTTGGCGGCGGCGGTGGAACGCAAGAAACAGAACCAGCCCTCGCGTTTGCCGAAACTCGACGGCCGCGGGGAGGCACGGCTGATTGCCTTGGCGCGGAGCCAGCCGCCGGAAGGCCAGGACCGCTGGACCCTCAAGTTGTTGGCCGGCCGTCTGGTAGAGTTGGAGGTGGTCGATTCGATCAGTGACCAGACGGTGCGCCGCGTGCTAAAAAAAAGAACATCCGGCCGCACCTCCAAAAACGTTGGGTGATTCCGCCCGAGGCGGATGCGGAATTTGTCGCGTGCATGGAGGATGTGTTGGACGTGTATGAACGCCCGTATGACCCCAACTGCCCGGTGGTGAACATGGATGAACAGCCCGTACAACTGGTCCAGGAGATCCGCCAACCCTTGGAAGCCGAGCCCGGGCACCCGCGGCGGTACGATCACGAATATGAGCGGGCCGGCATGGTCAGTGTGTTTCTGTTTACCGAAGCGCTGGGCGGCTGGCGACAGGTGAGCGTTCGTCCCCAACGGACGGCGGTCGATTGGGCCCAGGAAGTGGCCGCGTTGCTGGAGGGCCGCCATGCCCAGGCTCCGAAGGTGATCCTGCTCTGTGATCAACTGAACACGCATACGATCGGGTCGTTGTACAAGGCCTTCCCCCCGGAGAAGGCCCGGCGTCTGACCCAGCGGCTGGAAATCCACTATACGCCCAAGCACGGCAGTTGGCTCAATATCGCCGAATGCGAGTTGAGCGTCCTGACCCGTCAATGCCTGCGGAATCGTACCGCGAGCCTGGCGGCTCTGGTCCGCAAGGTGACACCCTGGGCACGGGACCGCAACGCGCGGCAAAGTGGAGTCGACTGGCAGTTCCGGACGAAAGACGCCCGCATCAAACTCAAACGCCTCTACCCGGAGGTGCAATCGTCATGAAGCACTAGAACAGATCCGAACTTCTGGACAATCTACGGTGAACTGCGACGGGAGAAAGAGAGGCTGCAGCGCGAGATCAAGTATTTGGAGCCCCTTGTATCCAGGTTAAGGGGCGAATATGAGAGCTTACAGAACGACCTGCTCTTCTGGGAAACCGATCTGCAGGATTCGATTCTTGGCTATAACATGTTCTGGGCGGATAAACAGTTCTGGCTTGGCATTCGGGATCTAAGCCATGGAATAGCTCCTGGGACGTCGTCAGGTGAGCCTCGCGTAGACGTGGTTATAAAGACATTTAAAACCACTGCTCTTTTTGCAGATTATATGATTGAGCAAGCGGATCTTCATATGGCGGACCAGTTGGAGGCAATTGACAAGGACCTTGACAATATTACGGAGCTTACGGAGAAACGTAACGCAAAGTGGCGGGAATACGCACAAAGAGACTCGGAACTAAGGGAGAAGAAGAAGAGACTAAAGGAGGTCGAAGAGCAGCTTGATGTTATGGGCCGGGAACTTATGTTTCCAGCACTTGGTCGCGAAGAGTAGCTATTGATCTTCTCGTGATGCGTCATTATTCGTTGTTTGGCTGTGGCTTCGCAGGAGGCTCTACGGTGTATACACGAAGAAAGTCGCCTGCTATTGTGATTACGTAAGGAGGATTGTCATGCACTGTAGTTATCGCATGGGTGCCGTGATCATCACCGTGTTGTTGGGATCGTCCTATGCGCCGGCCCAGCTTGGGCACCCAGCCGGTGAGCGAGGTTTGGCGACGCAGATTACCGCTGCGGGTACGGTAATCGATTCACAGGGCAGGCCAGTTGAAGGTGCCAGAGTGACGCTCTACCGACTGGTGTACACTGAGGCAGAGGTATCCTTGCCGAAGGTCGAGATCATCCAAGAGGGAAGTACCGCGCGGAATGGGATGTTCACCTTGCACTCTCAAGATGGCGATTCCTATCGGCCGGAAGCCGTCGTTGCTCAAAAGAAAGGACTTGGGCTGGGATGGGCCATGTGGCAGGCAGGCACGGACCGTCGCTTTGAGATCATGCTGAGCGAGGCCGAGGACTTGAGGGGAGATGTCGTTGATGAGAAGGGGCAGCCGATTGCCGATGTGGAAGTTGGCATTAGCTTTGGCATGATGGGGAAAGGCGGAGACTGGCGTATCCTGACACTGCCCAGTTTCCTTGATACCAGGACCGACAAGACCGGTCGTTTTGTCTTTGCCGACATGCCCGCCGAGGCGACTTTCGAACTTCGCGCGCGTAAGGCAGGCCGAGTCACAGTCGACACTACTCTTGTACAGGCAACCTTTGGCGATTTTTCTCCAACGCCAGACGTTCCACGGAAGGGCAGCGGGGGAATCAGACTCCAGTTCTCGCCGGGCCAGACGGGCATCAAACTGGTGCTTCCTCCGGCGGCCATAGTGGAAGGCATCGTAGTAGACAAGGCTAGTGGCAAACCCGTCGGCGGGGTGAAGGTGGCCGCGGGAATGGAGCAGATGGCGGACGGATTCCTGCCGCCTGATCCGGTCAGTACGGCTGAGGATGGCACATTCCGCATCGGCGGTCTGGCCGCGGGCAGGCGCACCGTGCAGTCGGCGATGCCCAGAGAACAGGTGGCCGAATGGGTAGCCGAACCGGTTCAGGTGAGTCTCAAGGCAGGAGAAACGAGAAATGGCATCAAACTTGAGCTGACGAAGGGTGGGATCATAGAGGTCCTTGTCAAAGGCTCCGCCGGAAAGCCCGTCGCACAAGCCAGTGTGACCGCTCAGGCCATGCAGGGCAACCAACTCGTCAGAGGGACGACCGACGAGAATGGCCTTGCACGGATACGGGTTCCATCAGGCCAGTATCGTGTGTCCGAGCCATTCAGACTCGGTTACGGCCGGCAGATAAGAGAGGAGCAGGTTACCATCGGAGAGGGCGAGACCAAGCGAGTCGAGTTCATTCTATAAATCGGAATTCCGGGCGGAATTCCGGGATAACGGGGGGGAATCCGGGGTCAGGGGAATCCGGGGTCAGGTCTCACTTTAGCAATTATTCGTTGACGACCCGCGCGGCAAAAGCGTGTACGCCTACGACAGCCGCTCCCGAGGCGTTGGGGACGCTGGGAGTGGAACGGGGGGGCGGTCGGGGTCACATCTTGAATTAGAAATTATTCGTTGACGGGCCGTAAAGGGTGCGAATTCCGGTGAGATCATAGCAATTACGAGACGCACGCTGACGCTTTTTTGCGAGCCTTTTTCGTTTTGGGGGGACGGGGTCAGGGGTCAGGTCTTGAATTAGTAATTATTCGTTGACGCCCGAGAAGGACATACCGGGGACAGTCACCGTTTTTTAAGAGGACACGCCGACTACACAATGGCCGCATAGGGCGAAGGGGCCCACTCCCAACATCATGAAGAGAAGAGGCGGTTCAGGGTGCGGGAATGGTGGGACCTCTCCACGCACAGCGAGCCGCGGAGTCGCACGTGTCGGTCCGTCTGCGCGTAAGATCACACGTGCCCGGAAGGACAGGAGACCGGGCACCAGCGGAGGAGGCCGGAAATAAGAAAGGAGAGCTCTCCATCAGACTCCTTCCGTAGGAATCCGCCAAGCCCGGGATTTTCCTTTCTCTCGCCGTTTTGGTATACTGGACCGTGATTCGTGGACACACCGCCTGGAGCACTATTCGGGCAGGGTTTGGAGAGCAGAGAAATGAGGACCGCACTTCTGGCAACAATAGCCGGCCTGGCTGTTCTGGCCGGCTGCAAGTCACAGCCTCCGGCGCTAGAGCCCCAGCCCGCCGTTACGTCCGCTCCCTCCCCCGCCCGGCCGGACCTCGACACTCTGGAGCAGAAGAAGCAGGCCGACGCCGCCGCACGCTCACGGATCCAAGCCGCGCTATGGGACGTGATTCGCGACGCCAACGATCTACAGGATATCCAGCGGCGCGTGGAGGAACTCATCTACTCGGACTGCGACAAGGAGTTTGGCGCCCAGTACCGCAGTGCGGCCATGCGCCGGGCCGATGAGCTGATAGCCAACCGGGAAGTGGACCGACCTCGAACGCTCGCCCAGGGCGTTGCCCTCGTGCGCCGGGCCTATCGCGAAGTTGCGGCCGAAGATTGACGTGAACCTACGATGAGACAGTCCGCCCCAAGGCACTATTGTCATCTCGCGTCATAGTGTGTGCATCCGGGCGCAGGCGGGTGTGGAGTTGTCTCAGGAACAGATCCCTAGAGAAGAGGCGGTTCAGGGGACGGGAATGTGGGGACCTCTCCACGCATAGCGAGCCGCGGAATCGGACGCGTCGGTTCGTCTGGGAGTAAGATCACACGTGCCCGGAACCAGAAGAGACCGGGCACAGGCGGAGGAGGCCGGAAAGAAGAAAGCGGAGCTCTCCATCAGACTCCTTCCGCAGGAATCCGCTAATGGGCCGTCTGCTAAAGGGGTTCGGCCTATGAAGGGACCCCAAACGCGATCTATCGCGTTTGGGAACCCAGCCGCCTCCGGAGAACGTCGGAAGTGTACGCGACGCCGTTGGGGTCCAAGACTGGCGGCGAGCACGTGCGTAGCGTCACCCCCACTGAACTGCCCTGGTGCGCATGTTTGCGGGTGTGGCGTTGAAGTGTGAGGGAACCACCGTCGTGTGCGAAGCAGGGGGCCGTGTTCATCAGCGTTAATCCGCGGTTCCCTTATCTCTGTGGCTCGTTTCGGTTGTGTTGAGCGTGGATGGTCTCTCAGAACGGCAGGCTGTCGAGGACGCCGCCGTCGATTTGGCACTGGCCGAATAGCCCGACCTGGGGTGGGATCACTTGCTCCTGCGCGTCAGGGTCACTTCGCCCGGGAAGAGTCGCTCATCGTCAGCGTACTTCGCCACGAACGCCTGAAGCTCCTCGGTGGAGGCGGTCAGAATGGGGCGGTCGTCGAGCACATCGTGCTTCACAACCTTCGGATCGGCCTGGACCAGTTTCTTGAATCCGTCGTCATCCGTCAGGCGGATCTTCAGTTGGTCGCCGATAGAGCTCACCCTCACGAAGCTGTGGACCGGCGTGAAGAAGAAAGCGTTGTAGACGAGCTTCATCTGGTTGGGGTCCTGCTCGCCCGAGGGGAACCGGTCGGGCAGGACATCGAGGAACAGCTTGTCCTGCAGTTTGACCAGGCACGCGGCGAAGGAACCTCTGCGGCCCTCCTTGTCGGCGAGGTTCAAGCGATAACACTTGTCGAGGGCGTCCCGCAAGTCGGCCGGCAGCAGACGTGCAGCGCTCTGTTCCAGGTGGGCGAACTCCCACGTGACCTCCGGCTGGTTGGCATCCTCGACCCAGGTCCCCAGAAGCTTCTCCTCGTAGGCAATCGTTTCCTTGGTGCACAGCGGGTGCAGCGAGACAATCGGCACGCAGCCCGCCAGCAGGGCGGCCAGGCAGTACGGCGTGAGCTTCCTGGTTCTCATGGTTTGATCTCCAACGTTTCCAAGACCTTGTGGATACCCATCAACCCGCGCACTATCTTACCGCCTCGGAACTGAACAGCAATACGTCGCCTCGTATGGTTTCGAGAGAAAGCCAATTGCGGCGTGCTCACGGAATCAGTAGAGTGCAGGGCTTTCGGTCTGGATTGTGCCGGGATCAGGGTGGGCCATGTTCGATTTGAACGCGATAGGATGGTTGCTGGTGGGCCTTTGCGCCGTTCTGGTCGGGGTCAGCAAGACCGGCCTGCCGGGTCTGGGGATTCTGATCGTGCCGCTGATGGCGATGGCCCTGCCCCAGCACGCCCGCGAGTCCACGGGCATCATGCTCGGCATGCTCATTCTCGGCGACCTGTTCGCGGCGACGTACTACCGCCACATCGCCGAGTGGAAGCATGTCCTGCGTCTGTTGCCGCCGGCGCTGGTGGGAATTGTGGCCGGTTGGAAGGCCATGGAGTTCGTCACCAATGATCAGCTCAAGCGGATCATCGGCCTGATCGTGCTGGCCATGCTGGCCCTTCACTTCTGGCGCACGCGGCTGCGGGCCGAGGACGCCCCGATTCCTACGCAATGGTGGTTTGGCGGGACGCTGGGTTTCCTCGCAGGTGTCACCACCATGATGGCCAACGCCGCCGGACCGGTCATGGTCATCTACCTGCTGGCGATGCGGCTGCCGAAGCTCGCCTTCGTGGGCACCAGCGCCTGGTTCTTCTTCGCCGTCAACTGGCTCAAGGTCCCGTTCAGTGCCCAGTTGGATTTGACTACCGGCACATCGGTCAAGCTGGGCCTGCTGATGCTGCCCTTGATCGCCGCCGGATCGGTCGCCGGCATCTTCGTTCTGCATCGCCTTCCCCAGAAAGCCTTCAACAGTCTCATCCAACTCCTCGCCGCCGCCGCCGCGATCAAGCTGCTGTTCTGAGGCCGGACGGCGGACGGAGGGACGAAATTGATTTGCCAAAGCCATGCTCACAATCCATCATAGGTTCCATGTTGGAGCGCAAGGACCACAACGATCTTGACACAGCGCGAGAACGCATGCTCCAGTACGACCTGCGGGGGCGGGATATCACCGATCCGGCGGTCCTGAAGGTTATGGCGGCGATTCCCCGCGAGGTGTTTGTGCCCCCGGCGGACCGCTGGCGCGCCTACGCCAATGGGCCGCTGCCCATCGGCGCAGGGCAGACGATCTCGCAGCCCTACATTGTTGCCTTGATGACACAAGAACTTCGCCTGAATCATGAACGCGAAGTCCTGGAGATCGGGACCGGCAGCGGGTACCAGACGGCCGTGCTGGCCCGCTTGGTCAAACGAGTCTTCACGATCGAGCGCTCGCCCGAGTTGTCGGTGGCCGCCCAGGAAGTGCTGAAGAATCTGGGAATCGACAACGTGGAGTTTCGCGTCGGCGACGGCAGCCGCGGCTGGCCGGAAGCGCGGACCTTCGACCGCATCCTGCTCACCGCCGCCGTGCCGGATTTCCCTCCGCCGCTCGTGGCACAACTCGGGGAAGGTGGCGTGATCATCGCCCCCATCGGCCAGGGCTCCGTACAGGAGCTGGTCGCGGCCGAGAAGCGTTACGGCAAGCTGATCGAGAGGCCCCTCTGCGGCTGCCGGTTCGTGAAACTCATCGGCGAATACGGCTTCCTGGATTGACAATTTACCATATAAGATGTACGATTAGATGTCGGCAGGCCAAGCGTTGTACGCGGCGCATCGCCCAGGGGCAAACAGTAGATAGCATAGTAGTTCATCATGGACACTACGGCTGGGAAACAGGCCGGTAATAAGGAAACGATGACGGTGGCGACGTCGGTCCAGTACCTCAAGGGGGTGGGGCCGGCGCGGGCGGAGGTCTTCGGCAAGCTCGGCGTGCAGACGGTCGGCGATCTGCTGGAGTACTTTCCGCGCGACTGGGTCTTCGCGCCGGGGCCGATCAAGATCGCCCAAATGCAGGCGGAGGAGGCCGCGACGATCATCGGCTTGGTCGAGTCCGTCGATTTCCAGAGCTACCGCCGGCCGCCGATCTTCGAGGCCATCGTCAGCGACGAGACCGGCGTCTGCCGGATCGTCTGGTTCAACGGCGGCTATCTGCGCAACCAGATCCGGCTGGGCCAGGTGATCGTGGCCTCCGGCAAGCCCAACGTCTTCAAGCACCAGCTTCAATTGACCAATCCCAAGTTCATGATGGTCGATCCGCAGCAGACCGCCGAGCCGGACAAGCATTTCAGCGGCGGCATTTATCCCGCCAGCGGTCGCCTGAGCAGCCGGCAGATCAAGCAGATCATCCTGCCGGTCCTGGACCATCTGGATGAACTGGTGGACGAGTTCTACGACCCGAGCGTGCTCAAGGAAAACCACCTGATCGGCCGAAAGGACGCCTTTGCCTGGATTCACATGCCGCCGGATGAGCAGAAGCTCGACGCGGCCAAGCGCCGGCTCCGGTATGATGAGCTCTTCCTGATGCAGCTTGGGCTGGGCCTGCGCCGGTACCGCACGCAACATTCGGCTTCGGCCACACCGTGCCTGTTCACCGATGAGATCGACAGCCGCATCCGCCGGCGCTTTCCCTTCCTGCTCACGGACGATCAAAACGCCTGCATTGCGGAGATCGCCGAGGACATGGGCCGGACCACGCCGATGAATCGCCTGTTGCAGGGCGATGTCGGCTCCGGCAAGACCGTGGTCGCCCTCTACGCCGCCTTGCTGGCCATCGCTCATAAGACCCAGGTCGCCATCATGGCGCCGACGGAAATCCTGGCCTCCCAGCACTTCCTGAGCATCGAGCGATACCTCAAGGACAGCCAGGTCCGGCGGGTCCTCATCACGGGTGGTCTGGCCGGCAAGAAACGCGATGAGCTTCTCGCCCGGATCAAGCAGGGCGAGATGGACATCGTCGTCGGCACCGTCGCCTTGCTGCAAAAGGACATCGAGTTTCGCCACCTGGGACTGGTCGTCATCGATGAGCAGCACAAGTTCGGCGTCCATCAGCGGGCCGAGCTGCGCAAGGATAGCGCCCCGCACTGCCTGGTCATGACCGCCACGCCCATTCCGCGCACGCTGGCCATGACCGCCTTCGGCGATCTGGATGTCTCCGTGATCAAGCAGTGTCCTCCCGGCCGGGGCCAGGTCGTCACGCGCTGGGTGGACCCGCGGAACCGCCGGCAGGCGTACGAGTTCATCCGCGAGCGGCTGCGGGCCAAAAAGCAGGCCTATTTCGTGTATCCGCGCATCTCCTCGGTGGAGGAGACCAGCAAGGAAATCGCCGCCGCCACCGACGCCTGGCAAGACTTGTCCGAGAAGGTCTTTCCGGAGTTTCGGGTTGCCTTGCTGCACGGCCAGATGCCTTCCGCGGAGAAGCAGCGGATCATGACCGGCTTTCGCAAAGGCACGATCGATGTCCTCGTCTCGACCGTGGTGGTCGAAGTGGGCGTGGATGTGCCCAACGCGACGATCATGGTGATCGAGGCAGCGGACCGGTTCGGCCTGGCCCAACTGCACCAACTGCGCGGCCGGATCGGGCGGGGCGAATCCAAGTCTTACTGCCTGTTGTTCGCCGAGACCGATAACGAGGCCGCCCGGAGCCGGCTCGAAGTGATGGCGAAAACCAACGACGGCTTCGAGATCGCCGAGCAGGACCTGCGTATCCGCGGTCCCGGCGAGTTGTTCAGCGCCCGCCAGCACGGCTTGCCCGACCTGAAGATCGCCAACATCGTCGATGACTTCGACCTGCTCGTCGTCGCCCGCCGACACGCCTTCGAGGTCGTCTCCAGGGACCCCACCTTGGCGCAGCCCGAACACCGCAACATCCGCCGGGCACTCTTGGCCAAGTTCGGTAACTCCCTGGGCCTGGCCGACGTCGCCTGAGACGGACCGTGCCCGTCCTGTCATCCCTTCGTTTCGCTCAGGGCGGGCTCGGAGCGACGATGTGCGTCAGTTCCATTCGCTGGCCAGATGCTTCACTTCGTTCCGCATGACAAGTGCCCATGCTGCGATTTTGCTGGAATCCATCCGGCAAACTGGATACAAGGGCTTTTTTGCCGGATGGCGGCGTCCAGATAGCATCGTATGAAGATAGCTTATAAGAACCGCACGCTCGAACAGGTGTTGACGGGGGTCAAGGCCGTCGCCTCGGTCACCATCGTGGTGTCCTTCGCCCTTCGTTTCGGCTTCTATGAGCCTCCCCTGCCGATTCGACTGCTGGTCGGCGTCCTGATCGGGATGTTGTTCATCTTCGTCGGCGGCAAGCTCATCCGGCTGTTCAACGCCGAATCCAAGCGGGAGTACCTCGTTGCCAACTGGTACGAGATCCCCATGCTGATCGCGCTGACCGTCGTGTTGGTGGGGGCCGGGCGCTGGTTCGGCCGGGCGGAGCCGGGTCAGATCCAGCACTGGGCCATCGCCCTCTATCTGATCATCGACGTGACGATCAAATTCTTCATGCTCTGTGTCCGCCTGGCGGCCACCGGCAAGGACCCGACCCGCGTCCTCGTCGCCACCTTCATCGTCCTGATCCTGACCGGCGCGACGCTGCTGATGCTGCCGAAGGCCACGCCGGGACGGGCTTCTCTGCCGTTCGTCGATGCGCTGTTCACGTCCACCAGCGCCACCTGCGTGACGGGCCTGGCCGTCAAGGACACGGGCACGAGCTTCACCCTGATGGGCCAGTTGGTCATCCTGGCCCTGATCCAGCTCGGCGGGTTGGGCATCGTGATCCTCGGCGCGGTTCTGGCCCTGCTTCTGGGGCAGGCGCTGAGCGTGCGCGAATCCGTCGCCATCCAGGACCTGCTCAGCGAAGGCACGCTCGGCCGCATCAACCGCATGGTCGTCTTCATCTTCGCGGCGACCGCCCTGTTCGAGCTGCTCGGCGCTGCGGCTTTGCTGCGCCTGTGGAACAGCGTGCCCGGCCGAGCCTTGGCCGCGCAGCATCAGTGGTACTACAGCATCTTTCATGCCATCAGCGCCTTCTGCAACGCCGGCTTCGGCCTGTTCAGCGACAGCCTCGTCAGCTACAGCCGCCGCTGGGAGGTGTACCTGGTGATCTGCCCGCTGATTGTGCTCGGGGGGCTCGGCTTCGGCGTGCTGTACGATCTGGGCGGGGTGGTCCTGGACCGGGCTTTGCGGCTGTGCCGGAGGTTCATCCACCGAAGCTGCCCCATCTTCCAGCAAGGCCCGCGGCGGATGTGGCTGCAAACGAAGATCGTTCTGGCGATGACCATCTGCCTCATCGTCGGCGGAACGCTGGCCCTGTTTGCCTTCGAGAGATGGACCGGTCAAGGCCCCGGGGCCGGGAACTTCAGCCTTTGGGATGCGTTGTTCCAGTCCATCACGGCCCGGACGGCGGGGTTCAACACGGTGGATATCGCGGCCCTGTCTGATGCCGGCAAGTTCATCCTCATCCTGCTGATGCTCATCGGCGGCTCCCCCGGCGGTACGGCAGGCGGCATCAAGACTGTGACCTTTGTCGTGGTCCTCATGGCCGTCATCGCCACGCTGCGGCGGCGCGACGACGTCGAGATCTTCAACCGCTCGATCAGTCTCTTGATCGTCCGCCGGGCCATCACGGTGGCGGTGCTCTTCGTCCTGGCCCTCTTCGGGGCAACCCTGACCCTGTGCATTACGGAGGCGTCGAAGCATTTCACGATGATGCAGATGTTCTTCGAAGTCGCCTCGGCTCTGGGCACGGTCGGTCTGTCCACCGGCATCACACCGGCTTTGACGACGGCGGGCAAACTCATTATCATCTTGGTGATGCTCACGGGCCGGCTCGGACCGCTGACGTTGCTGGCAGCCCTGGCGTTCAACGCCAAGCCGGTCCGGTACAGCTATCCCGGCGAGGCCATCGTCGTGGGTTGATGGGCCTCTGGGGCAGGAAGTACGAGGTGGCTTATGCGTCGCTTTGCGGTCATTGGATTGGGGCGCTTCGGACAGAAGCTGGCCATTGCTCTGGCGATGAGCGGGGCCGAGGTGGTTGCCATCGACAGGCAGCGCGAGCAGGTGGACCTGATTCGCGACCAGGTGGCCCACGCCGTGCGCCTGGACAGCACCGACATGGAGGCCATGCGCTCCCAGGGCATCGACAAGGTGGATGTGGCCACCGTGGGAATCGGGCAGGGCACGGCCCAGGGCTTCGAAGCGGGCGTTCTGACCGTCGTCAACCTGCGCCAGATGGGCGTCCCGCAGATCTACGCCCGGGCGGAGAGCCTCACCGCCGGCGAGGTCTTCTCCAAGATCGGCGCCACGGAGGTCATCTATCCGGAGATCGAGTCGGCCCAGCGCTGGGCCTACCGGCTGATCGCCCCGCAGATCGACGAGAAGATCGACGTGGCCCCGGGCTACAGCCTGGCCCGGATCGAGGCCCCGGCCAGCTTCGACGGCCGGACAGTCATGGACCTGCAACTGCGGCAGAAGTACAACGTCAATCTCGTGCTCATCAAGCACAATGGGCAAGCCTCGGGCCGCAGGACCGAACGGGACTCCATCATCAACGTGCCTGCGCCGGACACCGTGGTCCAGGAAGGCGACATCCTCATGGTCGCCGGCTCCGATGCGGACCTCGCCCGCCTGCCCCAGGAGTGAGGGATCAGACCTGGGGCCGCCGCAATCCGCGGAAGGCGCCGAACCACGTGAAGGCGCAGAATCCCAGGAAATTGACCGTGGAACAAGCCATAGCCGCCTGCTGGGCACCCGCGAGCAGGGACCCCACGGCGACCGCGCCGAACAGCGTCATGCCGACGGTGAAGGCCAGCGGTCCCCGGTCGATCGTGTCCGCCTCCGTGAGGACGCGGGTCGCGGGCAGGATGAGCAATCCCAGGTTCAGCGCCAGCAGGAACAGGACCGGCTGCCCGGTGACCACGCCGCCCAGCGCTGCGACGATCGTGGCCAGCAGGAGGAGGCCGAAAATGGAGCTATTGATCCTCTGTCTGCTCGACAATGCGTGCCGGCCGTACTTGTTGCACCGCAGCGCCAGGTTGAACAGGGGGTCGATGATCCAGGTCAACAGGACGAAGATGGCGTAGAAGCTGACAATCGGCAGGACCAGGGGCGCAACCTGGGGATGCTGGCGGGCCACGTCGCGCAGGACCCGCACGAGGACGTACGCCCCGACGATCAGGCCCCCGCGCACGGCCGGCGACAGCCGGCTCATCCAGAGGAAGAACTGCAACAGCCAGCGGTACAGGAAATAGCGGGCCTTCAGGGCCTCGACCAGTCCCTGGCGGGCGTAGTCGAAATTCGGGTCCAGGCGCAGGGCCTCGCTGAAGTGCTCCAGGGCCTTCTCGTGCTGACCCTGGTGCAGGTAGGCCCAGCCGAGATTGGCGTGCGTGTGCTCGTTCTCGGGATTCTCCTGCAGCGCCCGGCCGATGGTTTGCTGCGCCTCCTCGGGCCGGTTCAATTTCACCAGGGCCATGGCCCGATGGTTAAGACAGTTCTGGTGCGTCGGATCATGGCGCAACCCTTCGTTGGCCGCATCAAGGGCTTCCGGCCAGCGCTGGGCCCGCAGGTAGATCAGGGCCCGCAAGCCGTGATAGTCGCTGCCCTCCGGGTCCAGCCGGATGGCTTCCTCGACGGCCCGGCGGGCGTTGGGCAGATCATCGCCCTGGACCTTGATCCATCCCATGATGTAATGGCAATAGGCATTGTCCGGCGCCAGTTGGATGGCGTCTCGCGCCGAGCCTTCCGCTTCCTGGAGCTTGTTCTGTTCCGCCAGGCTGCACGCCAGCAGCGCATGCGCCTGCGCATCTTCCGGATCTTCCGCTAAGACCCGGCGCAGTTCCTGCTCCGCCAGGTCGTACCGGGACCGCTGCAACAGCAACAGAGCCTTCTCAATCATACGCGCCCCTATCTGAGCTTCAGATAATCGACAATGTCGTCGTAGATTCCTCCCTCGTTTGCATAGAGGGCGTAGTTGCGTGCCGAGGCAAACCATTGGCTCGTGGACGGCTTGATCTGCTTGAGGGTCCGCAGCAGATCCTTGGTCGTCAGCGGTTGCGGGCTGCCGCTGGTCAGGGCCTCTTCGAGCTTGTCCTCCACCGCCTGATCGATCATGCCTTTAAGGTCCGCGCCGGAGAACTTCTCGGTTTTCTTGGCGAGCGCCTCGAAGTCGATATCGGCCTGGGGCTTGCCGCGCAGCAGCACGTGCAGGATCGCGCTGCGCGCCTCCGGGTCCGGCGGGGGGACAAACAGCAGCCGATCGAACCGGCCGGGCCGGCGAAGCGCCGGATCGAGGTGCCAGGGGGCATTGGTCGCGGCCAGAATGAGAATGCCGTCGTTAGATCGGTCGATCCCGTCCAGCTCCGCCAGGAACTGGTTGATCAGATGCCGGCCCGCGCTGCCGCGCAAGTCCGCCCGGCTGGACCCCAGCGCATCGACCTCGTCGAAGAACAGCACGCAGGGGGCATGTTCCCGGGCGTTCTCGAACAACGCGTGCAGATGCTGCTCGCTGGCGCCGATGTACATGTCCAGGACATCGTGCAGACCCACCGAGTAGAACGCGGCTTCGATCTCGCCGGCGGTCGCCCGCGCCATGTGCGTCTTGCCGCATCCGGGTGGGCCGTACATCAGCAGGCTGCCGCCGACCGTCTTGCCATACGCCCGGTAAACCTCCGGATGCTTCATCGGCTCGATGATCTTGAGGCGGATCTGCTTCTTCAGGTCATCCATCCCGCCGACGTCTTTGAACGAGACGTTCGGCTTCTCCATCTCCACGAAAGCCTCCGGGCGGCCGGGCTCGACCGGCACGCGAAGCCGGCCCTGCTCATCCACCTCCGGCTCATCCCGCCACACGCCGGGGCCCGCAGCGGGCCGGATGCCGATGGCCGCCGCCAAGTCCGAATCGGCCAACTCGGGATTGCGGGCGATACCTTTCTGGTAGGCCTGGGCCGCCTCGGACAATTGGCCCTTTACCACGAGCAGTCGGGCGTACTGGATGAAGTACTCCGGCTTGCAGTTCGGATGCTTGATCAGCTCTTCCAGAATCACCAGGGCCGCCGAGGTATTGCCCCGCTTGCGGTAGCATTCCGCCAGGGCGGCCTGAAGAATCTCGCTCGTGGCCTGCTTTGCCAGCCCTTCCCGCAGGAGCGTTTCGGCCTCTTCCAGTTGGTCGCGGGCCATCAGCAGGCGGGCGAGCTGGCTGCGCAGAACGCCATTCTCCGGCGATAGCGCTAGGGCCTCCCGCAACGTTTTGATCGTCTCATCCTGTTCAAACATGCTCTCGTGCCATCATTATAGGGCCGGGATTTCCACGCGCCGCTTACCGCCATCCAATTATAAGCATTGGCCGCCCGCAGGCAAAGGATAAGTCGCCGTTGCCGCACAGGAGAAGTCCCCCTCGTGCGAGAATTCCGCCGACATCTTCCTTACTTCGGCTCCGAAGGGAGTGTGGTATCCCCCCACTGTCCAGGCGATTCTCGGTGGGTAGATGTAGATGGAAAAGTGAGGCTTTTTGTATGGTCGCTGCATGCCGTAGGCAGGTGAGCGGGCGAAACCGACACCAATGATGTAAGCAGGGCTGATCTACTTCCGCTTCCTTTTGATCTTCTCCTGCTGACCCTCCGGCATCTTCTTCGGACGGCCTGCCGGCAGGGGCCGCACCCGCCGGCCCAGCACGGTCTCCAGCTTGCTCACAAAGCGGTCGCTGCCCAGCGGCCGGCCCGTGTGCGTCCGCAGTCGAATCCGGGCCACTTCCTCTTCCGTCAATCCTTCCGCCAGTTCCTTCCGCCATGCGGCGGCGGTGATCTGCCGGTACCAGTGGGGCAGATTCAGTAGCTCCGATTCCGCCTTCTCATCCGTGTGGAGAGCAGCACTGGACCAGGGGTATTGCCACGCCCGCCGGCACAGCTTCGCCCGCACCGGGTTCAATTCCACGTACTTGAGCGCCGGCCACAGGTGCCGTCCATCCAGGGCACAGGAGCAGAACCGTCCCTGCCACAAATGGCCGCTGCGCCGGTGGAAGCGGTTGATGTACTGCGTGTAGCGAAAGTGGGTCCGGCCTACAGCCTGGGCCAACGCCTCTTCCTCATGGGGAATCGCCACCAGATGGACATGATTAGCCATCAGGCAGTATGCGAGGACCTCCAGACCGTACTCCTGGGCCTGCTCCTGGAGTAGCTCCAGGTACACCCGCCGGTCCTCATCCACGAAGAACACATCCAGGCGGTTATTCCCGCGCTGCGTGATATGATGGGCACACCCGACCGCGATGGCTCTGGCTAACCTTGGCATGCTGCCAATCTATCACCCCTCGCGCGTCCATGTCAAGAAATAATTAGAGGCTGTCCCCCTTTATCCCCCAAGAAGAACCGGCGGCGTTCCTCGTTCTCCGTCATTCTCCTCGGGCGTCAACGAATAATTACTAATGCAAGACCTGACCGCGACCCCCGGAATTCCAGCCCTACCAATCGGACGGAACCTGATCCGCATATTTGCCCGTATACCAGAGAAAATACTCTCTCACCGGTCTGGTCAGGTTCAGTTTTATGTCGCCATTATTGGGATCGTAGTAGTAGCCCCCCTTATCGTTCAGTTGACGGTATTCGGGGACCCTCATCCGCCTGGATGTGGTCAAATCAACATGCATGCGCCCCCAGTTTTCAGGGCTGCCTCTACTCAGGGAATCGCGAAGTTCGGCAAATGAAGTAGGGTAACGTCCACTCTCCTCATGCTGGATGGCTATGGCTCTCCGTACGATTCTAAGTGTAGCCCTAACCTCACTTATACGATCTTCACACCGGTGCCGATACCAGACGGGCACGAAGACCGTACAGAATGTGAGCAGCAGAATCCCGATAAGTACAGCCGCAACGGCATAGGCACACACGCTACTTCTCGGCGAGAAGAGCCAGCGAATACTCTTGAACAACCTCGCTGTCATGATCTTCTCCTGGTGTCTCATCCGGAACGTCTATTCATTCTGCCCATCAAGTGTGACTTCCACGCGCTTAGAGTTCCAGGGCCAAAATGGGAACGGGGGCCGGGGTGGGGTCGCATCTCGAATTAGCAATTATTCGCTGCTCCCGCGCAGCAGGCGCTGCAACTTCCGGTCCTTATCCAAACGTCGCTCAGTTCGGCGACAGGCTTGCGAGACGGCGGCATACCCCACGCCGAAATACGGCGCGATCTGCCCCAGGCGCAACCGGCCCTCGCGCCATAACAAGTACATCAAGGCATC
>JAMCWO010000051.1 GCA_023481165.1 Planctomycetota bacterium
GATGATGTCCGGCTGTACGGCAAGGTGCCGTCGTTCGCCATCGTGGATCAGTTGCAGCAGCTCAACGGCACCGGGGCCACGAAGGGTCAGTTTGACACGTTGTCCGCGGCCCTGTTCGCCGCCGATTCGACGATCCTCGATCTGCTGTCGGGCGAGAAGACGCTCACCCTCTTTGCGCCGACGGATGATGCCTTCGCCGCGGCCAAGATCAGCGAGAAGACTGATAAGGCCGTGCTGAGCGACATCCTGCGGAGCCAGATCGTCGCCTCCAAGCTCTCGGTGGAGAGCCAAGGGACGGTCAAGACCCTGGAAGGCAGCAGCCTGATCCAGGATGCCAATGTGGTCACCGATGAGATCGGCGGCCAAGCCGTTATCGCGGCCGGCGCCGAGGCCTCCAACGGCGCCATTCTCGTCTCCAACGCCGTGCTGATGCCGTTCCAGAACGTCAAGCTGATGGACCTGCTCACCGCCATGAACAGCGACGGCGATCTCAAGGGCCAGTTTGACACCCTGCTGGCGGCGATCGGGGCCGCCAAGGCCTCTGTCCGTGACACGCTGGGCAAGCGGTCGTACACGTTGTTCGCGCCGACCGATGATGCCTTTGCCGCCCTCGGGTATGACCCCAATACCGTCAAGAAGATCGACCCAGGTGTGCTGACGGATATTCTGCTGTACCATCTGGTCAGCGGGCGGATCGTGGGCGCGGATCTGACCGATCAGATCACGACGGTCCAAGGTGGCGTGCTGGCTCAGAGTGCAGGTGTTCTGACGGACGCCATCGGCGGCCAGGCCAAGATCACGGGCTTCGATGTCGAAGGCTCGAATGGTGTGATCGACGTCATTGACGCGGTGCTCATGCCGTTCGCCAAGACCAAGCTGCTCGATCTGGTCGCTCTGCTCAATGCTCTTAATGCGTCCGGCGACCTTGCCGGGCAGTTCAGCATGTTGATCGCAGTGGCGGAAGGGGCTGACGCGGCCAAGGTGGCGCCGCTGCTGAGTGCGGGCGCGTACACGGTATTGGCCCCGACCGACGCCGGCTTCGCCGCCGTCGGGATCGATGCCGCGGCCATCAAAGACCAGACGCAGGCCTTCCTGACCGATCTGCTGCTGTACCACGTCGTTTCGGGCAGTATCACGGCCAAAGATGCCGAGGCGGCCAAGGACATCACGACGCTTCAGGGCGGTGTGATAACCCTGGATCCCAATGATCCGAATCACCCCCTGACCGGCGCCTTCGCCGGCAAGGCCGGCATCACCACGGCCGACATCGCCGCTTCGAACGGCCTGATTCAGGTGATTGACAGCGGTCTGCTGCCGTACGAGATCCCGGCGATTGTGGTTCCGGAGCCGCCCGCGCCGGAGCCCGTGCCGCTGGTCAGCATCGTCGATACGGTCACCGCCCTCAATGCGGCGGGGGATCGTCAGGGACAGTTTGACACGTTCCTGGCGGCGGTCCAAGCCGCCGATCCGGCCGTTCTCGAGAAGCTGGGTGGCGCCGATGCCTGCACGTTGTTCGTGCCCACCGATGATGCGTTTGCGGCCATGGGCTGGAACGCGGACAACGTCGGCACGCAGGACCAGCTCGTAGTCACGGACATCCTGCTGTACCACATCGCGGCCGGCAAGCTTCTGGCGGCGGATGTGCAGGCGGCCGCAAGCATCGCGATGGTCAAGGGCGGTGTTGTGCAACAGGCGGACGGCGTTCTCACAGACAACACGGGCGGGCAGGCCAAGATCGTTGGGCAAGACCTCGAAGCGTCCAACGGGATGATCCAAGTCATCAACGCGGTTCTGCTGCCGGCCAAGTTGTAGCCGTGAGGTAGGCCGAAGCCTTCGGAACGCCAAGCCGTTCCGGGAAAGAGGTCACTTTCGGGGCCTGTGTCAGTTTGACACGGGCCCCTTTCTTTGGGGAAGGAGGCTTATGGTTGCGCGGACCGGCGGTGGAAAAAGACACGCGGATCGAGCCGGCGCAGCCAGCGGCCCAGGCGGCCGAGCCGCAGAATCAGCCGGACACTGTGGTCGAGCATGCGCAGCTCGCAATCGCCCGGCAGCAGGGCACGGGCGCGGACGATCCGCTCGGCGGCTTTCTGGGGCTGGCCGCCGGCCAGATAGGTGTACGCTGCGTCGCGCAGCGCCCCCGGGTGGCTGGGGTTCAGCTCTAGGGCATGCGCGAGGAAGCGCTCGGCGTCCACCAGTTGTCCCTTGTTGGCCGCGCTGACGCCGAGATAGTGGTAGGCATCGGCGTTGCGCATGTCCAGGCCCACCGCGCGGAGCAGGCATTGCGTGGCATGGTCGGAGTCCTCGATCGTCAGAAACATCGAAGCCATGGAGATGAGCGTGTTGGCGTCCTCGATCTCGTGCTCCAGCTCAGCCAGCAGGTGGGTCTTGACTTTCTGGGGTTCCTGGGCGCTCAGGGCGCATTGGGCCAGCCGGTAGTGCGGCCCGGCCAGCGTCGGGTCTCTCTTGAGGGCATCCTCGAACAACTGCGCCGCGCGTTCGCCGTCGCCCCGATCCAGCGCGATCTCGCCCAGATAGAACAGAGCCGGTCCGAAATCCGGGTTGAGTTCCAGGATCCGGTGGCACTTCTCCTGCGCCGCCTCGAGCTCGCCGGCCTCGAGGAGAAACAGCGCGAAATCCATGATGACGTCGACATCGCCCGGGTTCAGACGCAGTTCGGCCAGGAAGTGCTCGCGGGCCCGCACCCGGTCGCCGTCCGACCAGTAGGCCTGGGCGATGCGGTAGTTGATCTGGGGGTGCGCCGGCTCCAACTCGGCCGTGCGCAGCCAGCAACGACCCGCTTTCTTGAATTCGCCCCGGGCAAACAGACTGTTGCCGATGTTGTAGTAGCACAGGGCGCAATCCTCGTCGATCTGCTGGGCGAGGTAGAACATCTGCTCGGCCAGCTCGTGCTGGCCCATCTCCGCGTACGTAATGATGCGGTTGCAGTAGCACGGCTCGAACTTGGGGTCCAGCTCCTGGAGGTACTCGAACGTCTGGAGAGCCCGGTCGTACAGGCCCGCGCGGGTGTAGTCCACCGCCAGGGCGTTGAGGATTTCCAGGTCGTCGGGGCTGAGCTCCAGCGCGGTCTGGTACTCGGCGATGGCCTCGTTGAACTGATTGATCGCGTCGAGGGTGAGGCCTTTGTTGAAATGCCAGGCGCTGTTCGTCGGGTTGATCTCGAGGGCCCGCTCCAGCTCGATCAGGGCCTGGGCCATCTTGCCGTCTTCATACAGCTCGTACGCCCGGCGTGCATTGTTCTCGGCCCGGTCATAGGGACCGAACTCCACATCGTCGTCAAATAGCATGCTGCCTACCTTAGCCCCAAGTTTCAAGTGTGCAGGGCAGGGCCTGCCCCACCCGGCAACTTCCAATCTCTACTTCAAACTTCAGACTCAAAACTTCCCACTCTCCTCCAGCTTTCACTCCGTCACCATCCTTCAGGCTCGTTATCGCCCATTCGCAGCCCGCGCCTTAGCCGTTTTTGCCCGCGCGCAGATTCTGCTGGCTATCCCGGCGGTAAACCCTTATAATACGCGCGTTTACCGCCCTGCGGGTGCGAATTTCGATGCCGGGGCCTGCGCCGGGGCGACCGCATTTCTCGGCGCGGGTCGTGGTGTGCCCCATAATGTAGCCGTGGCAACGTTTGGAGAGCCGGAACCATGATCGAGCAAATCCAGGGTCACCTTGCCGCCGGCAAGGGCAAGTATGCCATCGTCGTCAGCCGGTTCAACGACTTCATCACCGCCAAGCTGCTGGAAGGCGCGCTCGACTGCCTGCGGCGTCATGGGGCGGCCGACGACCAGATCCAGGTCGCCTGGGTGCCGGGAGCCTGCGAGATCACGATCGTGGCCAAGAAACTCGCCCAGAGCGGCCGGTACGTCGCCGTCCTGTGCCTGGGGGCCGTCATTCGCGGTCAGACCGGCCATTACGACGCCGTCTGCCAGCAGGTCGTGCGGGGCGTCGGTCAGATCAATTACGATACCGGCGTGCCCGCGGTCTTCGGGGTCCTGACCTGTGATACGCTCGAACAGGCCATCGAGCGGGCCGGCACCAAGATGGGCAACGCCGGCGCGGACGCCGCACTGACCGCCATGGAAATGGCCCACGTCATGGAACAGGTGAAGTGAGTCTATAAGTTTATGATTGATAACTCATAAATCATCAATCATAACTCATCAATCGTACGTGTTATGGACAAACGAACCAGGGCCAGAGAGCTTGCGATGCAGGCGCTCTACCAGCTTGATGTCCAGGGCTCCGAGGTGTTGCCGCGCCTGATGGCCGAGTTCTTCTATGAGAACGAGGGCGATGAGCGGACGCGCGCGCTCGCCTGGGAGTGGACCAGCGGCGCGTGGGCCAAGGTGGCCGAGTGCGATGAGTTGATCGCCGGCGCGACGATTCGCTGGCAGTTCTCGCGGCTGTCGCCGGTGGATCGGAGCATCCTGCGGCTGGCCGTGTACCAGTTGAAGGACTGCCCGGAGATCCCGCCGAAGGTGGTGATCAACGAGGCGATCGAGCTGGCGAAGAAGTACAGCACGGAAAAGTCCGGCCCGTTCGTCAACGGCGTCCTCGATGCCGTCCTGAAGAAACTCCGGGAGGCCGGCCAGAAGGTTGAACAATAGAGGTAAATGGATTGAGAACGATTGCGGTCCTGAATCAAAAAGGGGGGGTCGGGAAGACGACGACCGTCGCCAATGTGGCGGGCGCGTTGGCCGCCGCCGGCCAGAAGGTGGTCGTGATCGATCTCGATCCGCAGGCCCATTTGACGATCCATTTCGGCGTCGAGCCGCAGACGATCACGGAGGGCGTCTACGAGGTGCTGACCCAGGCGGCCGATTTCAATGCCAGCCTGATGCTCGTGCGGCCGAACCTGTGGCTCCTGGCGGCCAACATCAATCTCGTCGGCGCCGAGACGGAGCTGGTCAACGTCGTCGGCCGGGAGATCATCCTGCGCGAGGCCATGCAGGCGAGCCGGGATCAGTTCGATTTCTGCCTGATCGACTGCCCCCCGTCGCTGAGCGTGCTGTCGCTCAACGCGCTGGCCGCCGCCCAGGAGGTGCTCATCCCGCTGCAGCCCCATTTCCTCGCGTTACAGGGGTTCGGCAAGCTGCTCCAGACGGTCGATCTGGTCAACAAGCGGATCAACCCGCACCTGAAGGTCATGGGCGTACTGCTGTGCATGCATGACACGCGGGCCTCGCTGTCCAACGAGGTCCGGGCGGATATCGAGACCTTCCTCCAGAGCGCCCGCGGCTCGAACAATGCCTGGTCCGGGGCCCAAATCCTGCCGACCTTCATCCGCCGCAACATCAAGCTGGCCGAGGCCCCCAGCTACGGCCAGACGGTCTTCGAGTACGACCCCGCCTGCAACGGCGCCGAGGACTACGGCAAGGTCGCCAGATTCCTGCTCGGTATGAACGAAATGCCCGCGCCGGTCCCCGCCGCTTCAGTGCCCGCGCCGGTCCCCGCCGCCCCAACACCCGACCCGCCGAGCAATGATCCGGCGCCCGCGCCTCCGGCGGCCCCGCCGATTCCCATCGCCACGGTGAACCTGCCCCCGCCGCCCGCCTGCAGCCCGGCGCCCGTTCGGATGGAGCCGAGAGCGTGTTCGCCGGGCCTTGCGCCGCAGGCCGACCCCCTGCCGCCCGCCGTCTAATGAGTCTTGACGAGCGACTTCGGCAATCCGAAACCATCGAAGGGCGATCTTCGTAGGTTGTGCGTCCTCGCGCGACCACGTCATTGCGAGCGAAGCGCGGCAATCTCAGGCGAGCAGGGACGCTCGCCCTACGAGAACAGCAGGCGCAGCGGATGCTTGCGGTTGGTCAGCGGCAGCGGGACCGGGGCGTTCCGCCGATGCGATTCATAGATAGCCAGGATCATCTCCAGGGCCGCTCGGCCGTCGTACATGCTGCCTTGCGGCCGGCAGTCGGTCTCAATGGCCCGGATCAGGTCGAGAGCGATCAGGCGGTTGCCATGGCGACCCGGTACTTCCCGGCCTTCGCGGCCGCACTCCCCTGCCGGCCGGCGGCCAATGCCGTCAGGCCGCCTGTAGCCGCGGCGCGGAAATCCCGTCGTCTCATGAGATGACTCCTATCGTCACGCGCGCCAGGGGCGCTGCCGATTCCGGGCACCGGCAACCGCCTCTTTGGCGATAATCACATTCTCGCGCACCTGGAAGTCGAACATGCCGACACAGATGAAATCGGCGCCGTTCTCGAAGGCGAACTTGAATCCCTCGCGGGGATGGATGGCGCCGGCCGCGAGGACCTTATACGCGATCCACGACCGGGGCACGGTCCGCATGAACTCGATGTCCTTCTGGGGCGTGATGCACCAGATGTTGTCGTGATCCTGGGGCCCAAAGCTGTCGACCACGAATTCCGCCCGCTGCTCCTTCGGCGTGGCGGACCAGTATTGGTCGTGGTGCAGCGTCTTCATGTAAAAGTCCGGCTGAATGCCGGCCTTCTCCACCGCCTTCGGCACCTCCAGGGAATGACCGCCGATCCCCGCGAGCACATGCTGGCTCTTGATGAACTCGACCGCCTGCGCCAGCAGATCCACGCGGCCGCCTTTGACGAAGCTGTCGCCGGCGCCGCCGTGTACGTACGCCGCGACCGCCCCGCCGTCGATGGCCCGCTGGATATCGCTCGTGACATCATCCGTCTTCGGATGCACCTGGGCGATCCACTGCATCTTGCCGCCCAGGTCCTTCCAGTACTTGCTCAGGTAGGGCGAATTGGCCGTAAGAATCGTGTTGATGCCGTTCTCCTCCGCCACGCGCAGCGTCTCCAGGATCTTCTTCTCCGTGGCGTAGGCTTTGAACAGGTCCCGCAGGTACTTGAGATCCCGGCTATGCGACCACCCGCTGAATTGGTTACCGCCGATGATCAACCGGCTGATCGTGACATCCCCGATCTTCCCTACCGGCATGGTGCTATCCGACATTGGTGACCTCCAGTGGTTCGCAGTGACGCCGTCAGGCGTTATCTTCTATGCCCTTACGGGCACACTACAAGCCAGCCTGATCCTACCACAATGACTTGGCATTTCAAGGAATGTTGGTACGATGTCCGGGTAGATCGCTGTGGAGGATTGTGTCATGATTTCCATGTGTCACACGTTGGCTCTGTGGATCGCACTCGCGGTTCCGCTCTCATCCGCTCCGAGCCAGGAGATGGATCTTGTCCGGGACGGTCAAGCGGTGGCGGTCATCGTGGTCGACGCACCTGCGGTGCCAAGTCTGGGAAGGAGCAAGCAGGCGAAAGGACGTGGTTTCCTGTGCAGCGATTCGACGGCGGCCGGCGTGCTGGCGGACTGGATCGAGAAGATCACGGAGGTTCGCTTGCCGGTGGTAGCCCAGGCTCCGAAGGATGGACCCGCGATCTACGTGGGAAAGGCGGCGCGCGCGGCGGGCCTGCAGCTTGACGATATCGACAGCCCGACCAGGGAAGGGCTGCGTATCGTCAGCGATGGACGGACCAGGGTGCTCCTCGCCGGCCAGAATGAGGATGCGACGGTCAAGGCCGCCTGCCGATTCCTGGAGCAACTCGGCTGCTGGTACTTCATGGACAATGCCCTGGGCGAGGTCTATCCCAAGAGCAAGACCTTGACCGTAGGCAAACTCCACCTCGCTGAGAAGCCCGGTTTCCTGCTGCGAAAGATCTGGGGCTCGCAATGGACCGGCCCGAGCCTCTGGAAAGTCTGGAATGGCGATGGTGGCACGTCGCTATCCACGCAACACGCCTGGGGCGCCTATGTGGATCAGGGCTTATTCGACACCCACCCCGAGTACTTCGCTCTGCGCAACGGGGAGCGCAAAAAGGGCGACTGGTATTGCACGTCCAATCCCGAATTGCGGAAGATCTTCGCACAAGGAGTCCTGGCCCGGGGCGAGGCCAACCCCTCGATCTCCCCGCCGGATGGGACCGGTTATTGCCAATGCGACGTCTGTCGGGCCCAGGATGACCCGAAGAGCCTGGAGCCCTCGTCCGGCACGGTCAATGTGACGAACCGCTATGTGGATTTCTTCGACGCCGTCGCGAAAGAGGTGGCGAAGGTCCATCCCGAATGGCTGCTGAACTTCTATTGCTACGCGGACTACACGCAGCCGCCCACCACGAATGTCAAACTGTCCCCCAACCTGGTGGCCTGGATCGCGCCGATCCGCTACTCGCGGTTTCATCGCATCGGCAGTCCCAACTCGCCCAGCACCACGCAGCTCGCCGACGTGCTCGACAAGTGGGCGGCCTCGGCCCGACACATCGCTTACCGCACGTACAACTACAATCTCGCCGAATGTCTGGTCCCGTTCTCGAAACTCTCCCTCTGGGCCCATGACATTCCCTATCTCAAGGCCAAGGGCTGCATCGCCATCAGCCTGGAGTCGCTCGCGAACTGGGAGATCTATGGCCCGCACTTGTACCAGAGCATTCGCTTAGCCTACGATCCCGGGGCGGATGCCGAGGCGATGATGGAGGACTACTTCCTGAAGTTCTACGGCCCGCAGGCCGGCCCGTTCCTGAAGCAATACTGGCTGAGCCTCGACCGGGCCTTCGCGAACCTCAAGTGCGAGTCCGGCAGCTTTTACGCGCTCCATCTGGTGTACACGCATCCGTCCCTGGAGCAATGGGAGGGTCTCATCCAAAAGGCGGCCGACGCCGTGAAGGATGACCCGACCTACGCAGCGCGTGTGGCTTTGACGGCCGCGGGTCTCCGGAACGCCCGGCAGTACATCCAGATGCGGGACGCGATGAACAGCGGCGACTTCCGCACGGCCAAGAACATCTACGATGACCTCTATGCGCGCAACGCGGCAGAAGTGACCAAAGGCTACAGCAACCAGTACACGCCTGATTACCTGCAGCGTTTCGTGGGAGTCCAGGTGGCCGCCGGTGCAGCGACGACGGCGGCACTGAACCAGGTCCTTCAGGTCCTGCCGGACCGCATGAGGCTGGCCTACGATGAGCAGGATCAGGGAGCAGAACAGGGTTGGCACCGACCGGACTTCGACGATTCGGCGTGGCGCCAGGTCGCCACGTATGGCAACACCCTGAACGCCCAGGGTCTGCCCGACACCAAGTCGTCCCTGTGGTACCGCACGTCCATCGATGTGCCCGGCGAACACAAGCGCTTGAGCCTGTTCTTCACGGAGGTCGATGGCCAGGGGGTCACAGTTTACATCAACGGTCGTCAGGTGGCGTCCCTGGGCAAGGAGGCCTCGCGCAAGCCATTCGAGGTCGATGTCACCGATGCCGTCACGGCAGGCCGGAACACCGTGGCCCTCAAGGTCGATCACCGCAAGATCACCGAACTTTTCCTCGGCGGCATCCTCCGCCCAATCCTGCTGATCGAGAGACCTTCGTAGCATGGGCATCTTGCCCATGAGTATCGCGGGCGTCTCGCCCGTGTCGGCATACTCGTAGGGTGCGTACCACGCACCATCCCTTGTCACTCGACATGTCTGCGGTGCGTGGTACGCATCCTACCGACCCTCAGCCCCAATACACTATCGCGTCCGCGTTAGCCAGTCTCGCGTGCGGAAACGGCGGGACCTGCCCTTTCCGCCGTGTGTCGGGCTTGGTAGAATTGTCGCGTGTCAATTCCTCGTGGTAAGGAGTGGGAATATGAAAGAAGACCTGTCAAAAGTGTCTCAGCGGTCTCGCATCTCGCGCCGAGGCTTCGTGGGGACCACGGCGGCGACGCTTTGTCTTGTAGGTGGTTCTACGGCTGCCACAGCCCCGGAACAACAGACCCTCAAGCCGGAATTGTCCCCCGCCGTCCAGATGCAGTTTCTGCGCCCTGGCCAATTGGAGAAGGCCCTGCGTGCGTTTCCCGTAGTCTATGTACCGTTCGGACTGATCGAGTGGCACGGCCGGCACCTGCCGCTCGGCAACGATGCCCTCAAGGCCCATGCGATCCTGGTCAAGACGGCCGAGCAGTTCGGCGGCGTCGTGTACCCGCCGGTCTACTTCCACAACGGCTTCCCGCAGGAGTCGCTGGTGCCGGTCCTGACCTCCCTGTTCCAGCGACTCAAGAGAACCGGCGTCCGGGTCATCCTGGGTGTCTCCGGCCACAACGTGCAGGGCCAGATCGACATGATCGACAAGGCCCTGGCCCCGGTCGTCGCGGACAAGACTGTCGCCGGCATGGGACTGTGGGAGATCACGCTCAGCCGCGGCCCCGACTCCGGCACGGACCACGCCGCCAAGTGGGAGACCTCGAACATGATGTTCCTGTACCCGAACCTCGTGGACATGTCCACGTTGGGCGACGGCCCGCTGGCCCCCAATATGAAGCCGCCCGACGGCATCGGCGGCTTGGACCCGCGCAAGTACGCTTCCGCGGAAATCGGCCGCCGCAATATCGAGCTCGCCGCCCAGGCGATCGGCAAAAAGGCGAAGGAGCTTCTCGAATCGCTGCCGGAGGACCAGAGATCGTTCAACTTGCCGGCGATCCGGCCCGGCGATTGGTGGATGATTTGATTATGAGAAAGATTCGCGTTGCCTCGGTTCAGATCGAGTCCACCGCGGGAGGTAAGCAGGCGAACCTGGCCAAGATCGAAGGCTTCGTCCAGCATGCGGCGGCGCAGGGGGTCGAGCTGATCGCCTTCCCGGAATGCTGCATCACCGGCTACTGGTTCCTGCGGAACTTGTCGCGCCAGCAGTTGCAGGCCGTGGCGGAGCCGGTCTTCGAGGGCCCATCCTCCCAGGCGCTCATGCGCCTGGCAAGACAGTACCGCATGATCATCGGAGCCGGCCTGATCGAGATCGACGGCCAGCAGATGTACAACACGTATGTCGTCGCGATGCCCCACGGCGACTTCCGGCGGCACCGCAAGGTTCATTCTTTCGTCAATGAGCACCTGTCCTGCGGCTCGCAATTCACGGTGTTCGACACGCCGCTCGGCTGTCGCGTCGCCGTGCTGACCTGCTACGACAACAACATCGGGGAGAACGTGCGGATCGTCGCCCTGCAAGGAGCGGAGGTCCTGCTCGCGCCGCACCAGACGGGCGGCTGCAAGACGCCCAGCCCCGGCTGCATGGGTCTGATCGACCGGTGGCTCTGGGAGAATCGCCAGCGGAACCCCGAGGCCATCGAGGCCGAATTCAAAGGCCCCAAGGGCCGCCAATGGCTGATGACCTGGCTGCCCTCCCGCGCCCACGATAATGGCCTGTTCCTGATCTTCAGCAACGGCGTGGGCCTGGACGATAACGAGGTTCGCACCGGCAACGCCATGATCCTGGACCCCTACGGCCGCATCCTCGCGGAGACCTGGAAAGCCACGGACGACATGGTCGTCGCCGACCTCGATCCCGCCCTGCGGGACAACTGCACCGGCCTGCGCTGGATCAGATCCCGCCGCCCCGAACTCTACGGCCCCTTGACGGTTCCCACCGGCCTGGAGACAGACATGCGCAGCTCCCGCTTCGGTACAGACAAACCCGCCGGGTCTTGATTCTCCGCTGGTGTTCTGGACCGCGCTTTACCTGGGATGGCAGGCCTCTTTCGCAGAGGTCACGCTGCGCTCTGTCGTCGCCAGAGTGGTTCGGGGCAATCCTTTCATTCATCTCTGGTATCTTTACATGCTGGCCGGCCTGTACTTCATTACCCCGGCCCTCCAAGCCCTGGTCCGCGCCACAAGCCGCCGGGAGCAGATCGGGCTTGTCGTCCCGCTGCTGCTCGCTGTTTCCGCCCATGATCTGATCAACACGCTCACGGCCGCCCCGGGCAAAGCCACCCTCTTCTCGCGCTTCGTTCCCTACATTCCCTACTATCTCTGCGGATTCCTGCTGACACAATGGGTGGTGCCGGGCCGATGGGTCAAATTCATGGCGGCCGGGGTGATCGCCGTGTGGCTTGGGATTGCCACAGGCACCGGGCTGCTGTTCTCGCGCGCCCAGTCTTATCTTGTCAGCCCCCTCTGTCCCTTCGTCATGTTGATGTCGGTGGGGTGGGCGTCTTCCTCTTGGTCTCGAGCTTCTTCCGACCGGGCGGAAGCAACGAGGGAGCCTCCCGGAAGGTTCTGCATTTTCTGGACGAGAGGTCGTTCGGCATCTATCTCGTCCACATGCTCTTTCGGCTCCTCCTGGAGCAACGCCAGATGTACACCCGATACATCGTTCCCCAGCCGCTCTTTTCCATCCCCCTGGTCTCCGCCCTCGTCATCCTTGCCTCCCTGCTCGTCACTTCTTTCCTCAAAGCGGTCCCCGGACTTCGGCGAGTTGTATAGCAGCCCGGAATTCCCGTCCGGCCGACGCAGACGCAACAAATGCTGGCGCTGCGGTGATCGCCGATACGAGATCCTGTGTCCGATGCCCTCCTGGAATTCAATATTCCGGGCAAAGTTGAAGACTCCGCTCTCCAAGGAGTCAGACAGGACGGAGACGAGCTTCGCAGTTAGAACTGTCACGATCAACGGGCGCCATGCGGCCCCTTGCCAAAGAAACCTTTCTGGTTCTTGACCGGGTTTTCGGGTATAATGGGGACGTAAAGGAGAAGGGTATGAAAAGGTTATTGCTCGCCTTGCTGCTCCTGCTGTCCGGGTGCCAAGCCTTCAGCGCCGTCACCAGGATCGGGGTGAACTTCGACCGCACCAGTCTTGCGGGTGATGCACAGGTTGCCTGCCCCGCCGATGAGACTCTTGTCGGCGCGGAAACGGCCAAATAGGCTGGCCCCCTGCGCACGCCGGGTCGCGGGGAGATCGTCGCTTCTTGCCGGCGTATCGGGATCGTCCGCCTCGGGCGTTGCTTACAGGGCATGGCGTCTGCGGAACCAGCCTGCCAGGGCCGCACCCAGGCCGCACAGGACGAGGGCGCCGGGGGCGGGAATCGTTACGAGCATGTCCTGATGGCGGTACTGGAGATCGCCGGCGTGGCCGGCGCCGTACAGGTTCAATACCCGGACATTTCCCCAGCCGGTCCAACGGCCCGAGTCCACCGCGTTCTGGGCCGCGGTGTAGAACGTGTCCTGCAGCGAGCCGGCGCTCCAGGTCCGGGCGGTCTCGTCCTCGAGATACCAGATCACGTCCTGCAGGGCCCCGGCCGAGTTGGAGCGCCCGGTGCCGGGAGTGTAGTCGTACCCGGACAGGGCGCCGGCCTGGAAGCTCGCGTAGAGGTAAGCGGTCCTGGCGTCCAAAGGATCGCCGCCGCCCGGCCCTGCGGGTCCGTTATTCGCGCCGCCCGCGATCGCCTCCGTGCCGATCTGTACGTCATAGGTCGAGCCCGGGATGGCAAACTCGGTCGCCTCGACGCAAAAACTCTGAAACGGTCCGACTTGGCCTGTCAGAGCCGCACACGCCGCATCGGGCACAAGTGTGTATTCGCCCCCGTTGCCGGAGTGGTACCCGGACGTTTGCGTCACGATGATGGTCGGGGTCGCCAGAGTGGAGCCCGTGAGCAGGGCACAGCTTAGTAGCATGCAGATACCAATTTTGGGCATTCCATCACCTCCATGCGAAAGAGGGCTCTCCATATCACCTCGTAGCCGTGCTTGCGCACGCTACACGCATTACAATATCCAAGTACGGCATCCGATGTCAATAGTTCAGGGCCGCAATCTGTCCCGATTCACACTTTTTTTCTCGGTAGGAGAGTCTTGCTGGCCGGACATTACGCCGGGCCGCCCAGGAAGCCCTCGTGGTAGAAGACGGGCTGGTAGCCGTTCTCCGTCACCCAGCGGATGGCCGTGTCGAGCCGCTGGAAGTGGTCGGGACGGTAGTTGACATAGAAAGGCCAGAAGTACTGCTCATGTGTGAACAGGTCCATGATCTCCGCCTGGTTCGGGTCCTTCCCGAGGGGCGCCAAGGTCGGGACGATCTGGTCGACGGTCACGTTGTTGCAGACGATATCGACTTTGGAGAACACGATGCCGCTGTCGAAGTCCATGAGGGCATCGTGGCGGGACAGATACTCGGACCGCGCATCGTCGAGCAGGTAGTTGACGTCCCAGCCGTCCTTCGCCCGGGTGAAGAAGCCGCTGAGCACGCGGACGCCCCGCTCGTAGAGCGGCTGGAGTGCCGTGGGCAGCACCATGCCCCAGTGGATAACCGTGGGCGGCGTGTACGTCTGCGCGCCGGCAAAGCGGAGGATCTGCTCCGCCACCTGGTCGAAGTCCGCCGTCAGCTTGGCCGGCGCCGCGTTCTGGTAGGGGCGGTCCGGCAGGTTGGCGTGGGCGTGGAAGGCCAGCCGGAGCCAGTCGGCGTTGTCCCGCCACTCGCCTTGGTAGCGATCGGGGAATTGGGGCAACTCGAAGCCGTCGTCGGTCGTGTAGTAAATGTTGAGCACGAAGCGGGCCCCGTATTTTGAATGCAGCTCGCGGAGACCTTTGAGATAGAAGCAGTCGAACAACGAGGCATATTTCTTTTGCGCGATGTCGCGCAGGAAGAAGCTGTTGTCGTCGATGGAGAAGCGATAGCGGGGCCGGGAATGCCGGTCCCAGACCACGCGCACGCGGTGTTCCTGCCGGCCCTGACTGCCTGCGGCGACAGCGGTGATCTCCGTCTCCTTCTGGCGCAGCACCAGATCAGCGCGAAAGCTCGTACCCTCGCGCTGTGCGCGTGCACCGTTGACGATGACCGTATCCCCGACCGGCGCTCGGCCCAAGACGCGAATCTTCAGGCCGGCGTCCGTCTGCGCGCCGTGCCGGTGATTCAGGACCGCGCCATGGAAGGGTTCTTCGATCCTCAGTGCCGGCCCCGGCTGTCCGTACGCTGTCTGCCGGCCCGGCACAAGGGCGGCCGCCGTCCCCGCCGTTGTCGCCTGGAGAAACTGGCGTCGTGTCGCTGCTACCCTGTCCATGAGGAGCCTCCCGTCCTTTCTGCTGGCCGATGCCGGGCCGGTGCACCCTTGAATCCGGGAACACGAATTGATACGGTATATCGTACAGGCCATACAATAACACACAGGAAAGGGTGTGCATAGCACAGGATCGTCGCGTTGGTAGTGTGCTCGTCAGAGCATAGGAAGCGTGTCGCGGGCATCTTGCCCGCGATTCGAGGGCGAGACGCCCTCGACACGATGCGGCCAGGATGGCCGCGACACAAACGCCTTAGGGCGTCACTACAAACGGACCCGCCGGCCGAGTGGCGGAATGGGCAGACGCTGGGGACTTAAAATCCCCTGCCCGCAAGGGCGTATGGGTTCAAATCCCATCTCGGCCATTGGCAGCCCACGCCGCAGGGGGCGGTAGGCGCGAATCATCATTCGCCCGTACCAGGGCGGACAGATCCTTGATTGTCCCTCTGCCCGTAGGGAATTCCCTTGATCGGCGGCGGCCGATTGCCGATAACACGGGCACTGATGGCCTGGGATCGCGGCATCAGCGGATCCACGGGGCCCGCGAAACAGTTTGAAGAAACCCGGGCCTCTATGGTATCGTACTCGTTTTGCTTGTTTCGCATGGAGAATGCTATGTCCAATCTGAGCCTTCGCGTGGTCGACGTGGACAGACCGAACCTGTACCGCGAGACCTTTCCCTATACGGAGTTTCCCAAGGTCGTCTTCGACGGCCGGGCGGTGCCGCACGAGATTCCGCCGGATATCTGGGTCACGGATACGACGTTCCGCGATGGGCAGCAGGCCCGCCCGCCGTACACGCCGGAGCAGATTCTCCGCATCTACGACCTGCTGCACCAGATCGACGGCAACACGGGGCTGATCCGCCAGTGCGAGTTCTTCATCTACTCCGACAAGGACCGCCAGGCCGTCGAGCTGTGCCAGCAGCGTGGGTACCGGTATCCCGAAATCACCGGCTGGATCCGGGCGGTGGCCGCCGATTTCAAGCTCGTGGCCAAGATCGGGCTGCGGGAGACCGGGATTCTGACCTCGGCGAGCGACTACCACGTCTTCCTGAAGCTGGGCCGCACGCGAGGCCAGGCGCTGGCCGGTTATCTCGACATCATCAAGGCCGCCCTGGACACCGGGGTGCTGCCGCGGTGCCATTTCGAGGACATCACCCGGGCCGACTACGACGGCTTCATTCTGCCATTTGCCGGCGAGCTGCTGAAGATCTCGGAGCAGTACGGCCGGCCGGTGAAGATCCGGCTGTGCGACACGTTGGGTTTCGGCGTGCCCTGGCCGGAGGCGGCCCTGCCGCGCAGCGTGCCCAAGCTGATCCAGGGTCTGCGCCGGATCGGGGTGCCCGCGGCCCAGTTGGAATGGCACGGCCATAACGATTTCCACAAGGTCCTGGTCAACGCCACGACCGCCTGGCTGTACGGCTGCAGCGCGGTCAACACCGCCATCTTCGGCAGCGGCGAGCGGACGGGCAATACGCCGCTGGAAGCCATGATCATCGAGCACGCCCAGCTCAAGGGCATGGTCCCCGGCGTCAACTACGCCGCCATTACCGAGCTGGCGGACTACGCTCACAAGGAACTGGGATTCGAGATCCCGCGGAACTACCCGCTGGTCGGGAAGGACTTCAACGTGACGCGGGCCGGGATTCACGCGGATGGCCTGCTGAAGAACGAGGAGATTTACAACTGCTTCGACACCCAGCGGCTGCTCCATCGGCCCATCGGAGTCGCAATCGCGGACAAGACCGGGGCGGCCGGGATCAAGCATTGGGTCGAGACCCATTACGAGATTCAGATCCCCAAGCACGATCCCCGTATCACCTGGATCAAGGACAAGATCGACGCGGAATACGCCGCCGACCGGATCTCCGTCATCTCCGATGAGGAAATGCACCAGTGGGTGCGCCAGGCGTTCAACAATCACGTGCCACCGGCCAGGAAGATATGAGAAGTTTGAGGGTTGACGTTTGATTTTTGGTGTTTGGAGAAGGGAACCGGCGTTGCCCGAATCAAAAATCGAACATCAAAAATCGGAAATTATCAACGCGGTGCTCTTCGACCTCGGCGATACCCTTCTGGAGTTCGGCGACTTCAGTACCACCAGGGCCTTTCTGGAAGGGGCGCGAACGACGTACGCCTTTCTGCGGGACCACAACCAGCCGGTCAGTTGCTTTGCGTGGTATTTTCTCCGCAACCTCGTGCGGCTGCGGACGCAGTACCTGATTGCCATTCTGACCCGCCGGGACTTTGATTCTCTTGAAGTGCTGAAAGAGGTGGGCGCCAAACTGGGCGTGAGGCTCTCCGCGGACCAGTGGACGGAGTTCGCCTGGCTGTGGTATGAGCCTTTGAGTCGTCGTGCCCGGATTGAAGAGGGCCTCCCGGAGAGCTTGGCCCGCCTGACGGACATGGGCCTGAAACTCGGCATCGTATCAAACACCTTTGTGAACCGGGCCTCGCTGCAGCGGCAGTTGCAATTGCTGGGCCTGCTGGAGTTCTTTCCGGTGCAGCTTTACTCCTATGAGTTCCACGTCCGCAAGCCCAGCACGGAGATCTTCCGGATCGCGGCGGGCAGGATCGCGGAGCGGCCGGAGAATATCCTGTTCGTCGGAGACCGGATCGACAACGATATCCTGCCGGCCCTGGCCAGCGGGATGCGGGCCGTCTTGAAAGAGGCGTATACGAATCAGGGCAAGAGGGTCCCGCCGGCGGCCTTGCGGATCGGCCGGCTGGCGGAGTTGCCGGCCCTCATCGAGCAGATCAATGCCTCCGCCACCGAGGCCGCCTCGACGCAGTCATAAGATCCCTCCAAGTGCGGCCGGAACAGGGTGGCTGCGTCCCGCTCTCTGTGGTAGAAAGACGATTCTGAACCACGGAGAGCACGGAGGACACGGAGCAAGAGAACCAGCGTGCTCGGTATGCTCCGTGGTGAGTAATGAAAAAGGGATTTCACACAACGCCGACAGCTTCCTGAATGACTTGCACAAGGACCTCAAGGCCGATTTCATCCTCGCCAATCCGCCGTTCAACATGAAGGAATGGGGCGGCGACCAACTCAAGGGGGACATCCGGTGGAAGTATGGCACACCGCCCCCACGCAATGCCAACTTTGCCTGGGTCCAACATATCATTCATCATCTTTCGCCAAAAGGTGTCGCGGGGTTCGTTCTCGCCAATGGCTCCATGTCCTCGAACACGCGCGGCGAAGGCGAGATTCGCAAGAACATCATCGAAGCCAACCTCGTCGATTGCATGGTGGCTCTGCCCAGCCAACTCTTCTACGGCACGCCAATCCCGGCGTGCCTGTGGTTCCTGGCTCGCAACAAAGGCAATGGGAAATTCCGTGACCGGCGGGGCGAAACGCTCTTCATCGACGCCCGCAAGATGGGCACGATGATTGATCGGACCCACCGGGAATTGACCGATGAAGACATCCGCAAGATCGCAAATACCTACCACGCTTGGCGAGGGGAGAAGGACGCTGGGAAATATGAAGACGCCCCTGGCTACTGCAAATCGGCCACCAACGAGCAGATTACGTCGCACGATTTCGTTCTCACACCCGGCCGGTATGTTGGTGCCCGGATTACGGAGGGAGACAGCGAGCCTTTTCAAGAGAAGATGGCGAGGCTCACCCGGCAACTGGCGGTACAGGTCGGGCAATCCGCCAAACTCGACAAGGCCATCAGGGCCGGTCTGGAGGCGCTGGGGTATGGTTGGTGAGGCAGTGACCGGGCGCGTTCCTTCCGGATGGACAATCACAACGCTGGGACAGGTTGTGCGTCAAGGCGGAGGCCACATTCAGACCGGACCGTTTGGTAGCCAGCTTCATGCGTCTGACTACGTTGCCGCCGGTATCCCCGCGATAATGCCCGTGAACATCGGAGAAGACCAGATCAGGTCAGACGGAATCGCAAGAATCGCGGAAGCGGATGCACAGCGTCTGAGTCGTCATCGCGTTGTCTCAGGAGACATTATCTATAGCCGACGCGGAGACGTAGAACGTCGCGCTCTTGTGGGGCCTGAGGAAGAGGGGTGGCTGTGTGGGACAGGATGTCTGAAGATTCACCTTGGACATGGTAACGTGGAACCACGCTTTGCGTTCTACTATCTTGGTCATCCCGCCGTTCGCGCGTGGATCGTCCGTCATGCGGTTGGGGCCACAATGCCTAACCTCAACACGGCCATCATGGAGGCTAGCGACCACGTTTGTGCAACAGTTCAGAAGGTGAAACACTCCGCGAGCCAAAAATTCTTTGTTCCTTACTGCACAAGGAGTTGCGCGATTCTTGCACGTCCCGCGCGCACAGAATTTCGGCACGATTCGTGCAACACGGCCCCAGGGTAGAGGGACACTCTGCCCGCGGGAGGCCCTCGGGATTGATGATTTGTGATTGATGATTTGAAAGCGGAAGCAAGCGTCGTGAGGACGCGGGGCAGCGAGGCGGTGCTTCGATTGCGGATTGGAGACAACCATGCGGCCTGCTGTCTCGGCCTTGCGCGGGCCGACCGTGCAAAACAAACCCAATTTCCGGGCGAAGCCCTGTGGGGCGAGACCCCAGGGGCGTGGGACGCAGGGCCATCGTGCGAAACAAACCCAATTCGGGGGAGTTGGCCAGCCGGACCCGAGGTGCCGTTGTACAAACAAAGCCAATTTCCGCCGGACCAAAAAGAAGAGCAAGTACTTTGCGGGAAAGGAGTTATGGTGAATAGCACATTCGATAGGCTGCGGCAAAACAAAGCCAATTTGGGGAAGCACGCCCGGGATCCGGGGGCTGACTATGCGAAACAAAGCCAAACGTGGGCAAACTGGAGTATCTGGGGGGCGCAAGGGGGAACCTATCGTGCAAGACAAAGCCAATTCTTCGATTGCGGATTTCGGATTGCGGATCGCGGATTGGGCACAGGCCTGCCGCCTCCGCCGGTTGTGCAAAACGAAGCCAATCTGGCCCGGCTTGGGCAGGTCCAGGTTCCAAGTGGACGAAAGATGCGAAACAAAGCCAAGAGGCGGTCGTCGGTAGCCAGTAGCCGGTAGGCAGTTGTACAAACAAACCCAATTTCCGGCGGAGCAAAAAGAAGGGCAAAGGCTTGGCGGAAAAGGAGTTATGGTGAGTTGTATACTCGACAGGCCTCGGAAAAACAAAGCCAATTCCGGCGATGTGGGATGTCCGTGCAAAACGAACCCAATTTGCGATCTTCAGGGTGAGCCGAGGGGCCCGGCACCCGCCGCCGTATACCAGCCAGACCCCACCGGCGGAGAAACCTGATTGACAGGGAGGGCCCGGCTCCTTACTATCGCAGCGCAGCGCGGTCCGGCGCAGGGCGCCCCACCCTTGACCGGGCGCGTCCGCGCGACGCGAAACGCACGACGCCAAACGTGTAAAGGAGAACAGGGATGGCAGCAAGCAAAACGCTTGAGGTGACGGACGATACGTTCGAGAGCGAAGTACTCAGATCGGAGACTCCCGTGCTGGTGGATTTCTGGGCCCCGTGGTGCGGCCCCTGCCGGCTGGCCGCCCCGGTCCTCGAAAAGATCGCCGACGAATACGAGGGGCGCCTGAAGATCCTCAAGATGAATGTGGACGAGAATCGCGAAGTCGCCAGCGGCTACCGTATCATGAGCATCCCGACGATGCTCCTGTTCAAGAATGGCGAGCTGGTGGACCAGATCACCGGGGTAACGCCGAACTTCGAGAGCGATGTGAAGAGAAAAGTGGAGCCGCACCTCAACGGATGAAGGACATGTGTCCTGTCTGTCCCATCGGTCCTATTCGTCCCATAGGACCCATAGGACAAATGGGACCAATAAGACCTATCGCAACGCCGACGCCAAAGAAGCACGACTATGCCTGATACTGTGTACGATGTGCTCATCGTGGGGGCCGGTCCCGCGGGTTTGGGGGCCGCACTCTATACGGCCCGCGCCCGGTTCCGAACGCTCGTGCTCGAGCGCATGATCCCGGGCGGTCAGATTTACAACACCGACCGCATCGAGAATTACCCCGGGATTCTGCGGATCGATGGACCGAGCCTGATCGAGCAGATGCAGAAGCAGGCCGAGTCCTTCGGGGCGGAGCTCAAGACCACCTGCGAAGTCGAGCGTCTGGAGAGACTCGACGAGGGGAGATTGGCCATCCACTGCGGTCCCCAGACCTTCGTCGCGCGGGCCGTGGTGCTGGCGATGGGCAGCCATTACCGCAAGCTGGGCGTCCCCGGCGAGAACGAGTTCCGCAACGCCGGCGCGGGGGTCAGCTACTGCGGCACCTGCGATGCCCCGTTCTTCCGGGACCGGGAAGTGGTCTCCGTCGGCGGCGGCAACACGGCGGTCGAGGAAACGCTGCATCTGCTCAAGTACGTCAAAAAGGCGACGCTCATCCACCGGCGCGACCAGTTCCGCGCCGACAAGGTTCTCGTGGAAGAGCTTCTGGCCAAGGCGGAGGAGCCCGGCTCGCATCTCGTCATCCGGTACGACACGATCGTCACGGCCATCCAGGGTCACGGCAAAGTCCAGTCCGTCCGGCTCAAGAATGTCAAGGCCGGCGCCGCGGAGGACTATCCCTGCGACGGCGTGTTCATCTTCGTCGGCATGATGCCCAACACGGGCTTTCTCAAGGGTACTCTGGGGTTGACCGATCAGGGCTTCATCGTGTGTGACTGTGCCTACCTGCGGACGCCGATCCCCGGCGTCTTTGCCGCGGGCGATTGCCGGATCGGAGCGGCGATGCAACTCGCCACCGCCGTCGGCGACGGGGTCAACGCCGCCATGATGGTCAAGCAATACTTCCGCGACCCGGCCTGGTGGAACAAGCCGGTCAGTGACGTCTGCCAGCCCTTCGGCTGGTAGAGCCCGGCGCTGTATGATTCCCGCTTGCGCGGGAACGACATGTTTACGATTTCTGATGTGTGATTGGAGAGACCCGTCTGCCGGGCAGGAGAATAACCATGTCGCAAGGCGTCCAGTACGACGGCATCACCAGGCGGCGGTTTCTCACTGTCGCGGCGGCGGCGGTCGGCGGCGTCATCGCACTGACGCCGCGATGGAGTGCGGCACAGGATCAGAAGAAGGAAGATGCCACGCCGGAAGGATCGCGCTCGGCAAGCCAGCTCACGCGCTGGGCCTTTCTGTCGGACACGCATATTGCCGGCGATCCCGAGGACAAGTACCGGGGCTTTTATCCTTACCGGAATCTGCAGAAGGCGTTCACCCAGATCGCCTCGGACCTGCCGGAAGGCCTGGTCGTCACCGGCGACGTCGCCCGGCTGACGGGCCAGATGGAAGATTACGAGAATTTCCAGAAGCTGTTGCTGCCCGTCGTCGGGCGACGGCCGCTCTACGTGGCCCTCGGCAATCATGATGATCGCGACCATTTCCTGGATGTGTTCGAAAGCCCGGCGGGCCGGCGGCCGGCGGTCAAGGGCAAACACATCGTGACCGTGGACGCCGGTCCCGTCCGCTTCATCCTTCTCGATTCCCTCTTTGCCACGAATGTAACCATGGGACTGCTCGGCAAGGCGCAGCGCGCCTGGCTGCAACGCTATCTGCCGACCTGCGACGACAAGCCGGTGATCCTGTTCTTTCATCATTCGCTGCGCGACGAGGACGGCGACTTGCAGGATCTCCCGCGGCTGTTCGACATCATCAAGCCCGTCCCCAGGGTCAAAGCCATTGTCTACGGGCACTCACACGAATACGGATTCTCGGACTTCGAAGGCATCCACCTGATCAACCTGCCCGCCGTGGGGTTCAATTTCGGCGACGACCAGCCGATCGGCTGGGTCGAGGCACGCTTGGGATCCGAAGGCGGTGCGTTCGTCCTGCACGCCCTCGGCGGCAATCAGGACCAGGATGGACGCGCCAAAGAACTCCGCTGGCGGTCGTAGTTCACCCCGCGCAAAAAGAAAATATCATTTCTGCTGACGTTCGCGCACGGCCCGCAAATGTTATTTATGTTTTAGCGGGAGACGTGTGTCCGCGCAGGGACCGTTCTCCCGGAAGAGGGTGAACCGGGGTGGAAGGACGCCGTTTTATATCCGATATTCCTCAGGCGGGGCTGAGCCGGCGGCAGCTTTTGCGGGGCGGTCTGGCCCTGGCGGCCTGGACGCTCGGGCCGCGGTGGACTCGGGCCGGGGAGCCGGCCGATGTCGCACCGCCCGAAATGCCGCCATCGTGCGATCCGGAGTGCACGCGCTGGGCGCTGCTGTCCGATACCCACATCGCCGGCGATCCGGACAATCACTATCGCGGCTTCTATCCCTATCGGAACTTGCAGGAGGTGACGGCACAGATCGCCGCGGACCTGCCGGACGGAGTCGTTATCACCGGCGATCTGGCTCGTCTGCGCGGTCAGATCGACGCGTACGAGAACCTCAAGGCCCTGCTGGGCCCCATCGCGGAACAATGCCCGATTCACCTCGGCTTGGGCAATCACGATGACCGTAACGATTTCTTCCGGGCGTTCGGCCCCGGCTACGATGACGATGGGGTTGTCGCCAACAAACATGTCGTGACAACGGAGGCGGGCCCGGTCCGCCTGATCGTGCTCGACAGTCTTCTGAACGTCAATTGGATGACGGGCAAACTCGGCCCCCAGCAGCGCACCTGGCTGGAAACCGCCCTGCAAAGCTGCGACGACCGGCCCACGATCCTGTTCCTGCACCACACGCTCAACGGCGAACTGCTGGACATGGGGCGGCTGTTCGAGATCATCAAGCCGGTCCCGAAGATCAAGGCGGTCGTGTACGGGCATTCTCACAAGTATAACTACTCCGAGGTCGCGGGCATTCACCTGATCAACCTGCCGGCGACCGGATTCAACCTTGCCCGCCGCCAGCCCGTCGGCTGGGTGGAAGCCCGGCTGATGCAAGACGGCGGCGAATTCACCCTGCACGCGATCGGCGGCCATCGGGAAAACGATGGACGCACCCAAACGCTCACCTGGCGCTCCTGAGCACTCCGGTTCACGAAAATGCCCATTCTTGGCCGGCGGGCCGCACCCTATCATTTCGGATAACAGCCGCACCGACGACAGCAAAACGTCGTACATATTTCGCCGGGCGGATTCGGGCCTCGGTCGTCGCGGTCCTCCGGCGCGAGGGGGGACAAAAGTAGAAGGAGGGCATGCTATGTCCGGTACCCCTCGGCCTCCCTTGAGTCGGCGGCAGCTTCTGAAAGGCAGTCTGGCGCTGGCGGCCTGCGCGGGGAGGCTGCGACCGGACTGGGCTTGGGCGGAAGACTCGCGCACGCGACCCGCCCCGGCCGGGGAGCCGGAGATCACGCGCTGGGCGCTGCTTTCCGACACGCACGTGGCCGCCGATCCGCAAGACCACTACCACGCCTTCTACCCGTACCGCAACCTGCAGGAGGTCATCGCCCAGATCGCCTGCGACCCGCCGGACGGGCTTGTTATTACGGGCGACTTGGCGCGGCTCAAAGGCAAGAGGGAGGACTACCAGAATTTCCGAACGCTTCTGACGCCGATCGACCGGCGACCCATCTACCTGGGCTTGGGCAATCACGATGACCGCGACGGCTTCTTTCGGGTGTTCCCGGACAGGTGCGAGCATCCCGGAATCGTGAAGAACAAGCACATCACCTTGGCCCAGGCCGGCCCGGTCCGGATGATCGTCCTCGACACCCTGTTGAAAGTCAACGGGCTCTTGGGAAGGCTCGGCGACTCCCAACGTACCTGGCTGGAGACGGTCTTGCAGTCGTGCGATGACCGGCCCACGATCCTGTTCCTCCACCATGCACCCCACATGAATCTGCTCGACCGGCGGCGGTTGTTCGAAATCATCAAACCGCAGGGCAAGATCAAGGCTGTCGTGTCGGGTCATTCCCACCGGTACGAATACTCCGAAGTGGCCGGCATCCATCTCATCTCTCTGCCGTCGACGGGCTATACCATCTGGTCCGACGCGCCGGTCGGCTGGGTCGACGCGAAACTGACCGCCCGGGGCGGCGAATTCACCCTCCACGCCTTCGAGGGTGATTGCACGCTGGATGGACACACCCACACGCTGCGCTGGCGGGCGTGATCTGTCGCGGGCCAAAAAATTTCCGCAAAATTGGCCGTATTGCTGGACAGAAGCGCTGCAAAACGCCGACCATGCTGGTAGAAAGCCGGCGTGAAGGCCGGATGGGATGCCCCTGCGGACCTCGCGGGCCGGTGTCTTCCATCCTCGCTTGTGCCGTCGCGCCTTCACTTGGGGGTAGTCGTAAAAGGTCGCCTGACGTCCAGACGATTTCGCTGAGGGGCTTGCGTCACCAGGTGCCCTTGCCCTATTCTTAGTGGTACGTGAATTCAGAAAGGCAGCATGCTATGTCCGATGGATCGCAGCGACACGTAAGCCGACGCCGGTTTCTTTCCCTGGGATTGGCCCTTGCGGGCGGCGTGGTGGCCATGAAACCGCGCCCCGGCCGGGCTCAAGACGCCCCAGACCGCAAGGACATGGTCCGCTGGGCCTTTCTCTCCGACACGCATATCGCCGCCGATCCGGACAACCATTTCCGGGGCTTCTATCCGCACCGCAACTTCCGGGCCGTGCTCAGCCAGATCGACTCCAACCTGCCGGACGGCATGGTCATCACCGGGGATATCTCGAGGTCGAGGGGCGGTCTTGATGCCTACGCCACCGTCCAATCGATGCTGACGCCCCTCGCCGAGAAGCGGCCGATCTACCTGGGCGTCGGCAACCACGACAACCGCCGCGATTTCGTGACGGCCTTTGAGAACTCCGACGACAGCGGTGAGGCCGTCAAGGACAAGCACATCGTCACGGCGATGGCCGGTCCGGTCCGCATGATCATCCTCGACTCGCTGCTGTATACCAACGTCTTTGGCGGGATGATCGGCCGCGAGCAGCGCACCTGGCTGGAGACGTACCTCCACGTGTGCGACGACACGCCCACGATCGTGTTCCTCCACCACACGCCCCGGGCCGACCTTCTGGACAACCGGCGGTTGTTCGAGATTCTTACGCCCTGCCAAAAGGTCAAGGCGGTCGTGTTCGGACACTCCCACAAATACGAGATTCTCGAATCGGACGGCCTCAAGCTCATCAACCTGCCGGCGGTCGGGTACAACTTCACCAATGCCCAACCGGTCGGCTGGGTCGAGGCCCGGTTGACCGGCGCAGGCGGCGAGTTCGTCCTGCATGCCGTCGGCGGCAACCCCAAAAAAGACGGCCGCACCACCATGGTCCGCTGGCGCGCGTAGATCACCGACAAGCCGACCAACCGCACAGGAATCTTCTCACGTTCAGACGTTTTGTAAGCGTCTGGTGCGATGCCCTCGGCTTTGGGTGGCGCCGCTGGACTCGTCTGGCCGTGCTTCTCTGATGCGGCTCAAAAAGGCGCGCGCTGCGCTTGAGCGCGCCACCCGCCAGGAGAGGGAAAGCGGGCCAAACGCCAACGACCCTTGATCCCTGGCCCCGCCGTATCGTACCTGCCTCTTGCCGCCGGCACGTGTTCCCGGTAATGTGATTTGCTGCTGTTGATGCTTTCGTGCGACCGCTGGCGCGGGTCGGGTCAATTGGAGGTAAAGGACATGTCGAACGCAATGGCGAAGTGGTGGATGGTCCCCGTCGTACTGGTTCTTTCGCTGCCCATGCTGCGCGCAGACGGCGGGGCGCCCGTGAACGATTGGGAGAACCCCGAGGTCGTCGGCCGCAACAAGGAACCGGGCCATTGCACGCTCATGCCGTATCCCGACGTCGAGACGGCTCTGGCGTGCGAGCGCGAGGCCTCGCCCTTTTTTCAGTCGCTCAACGGCCCGTGGAAATTCCACTGCGTTCACAAGCCGGACGATCGGCCGAAAGACTTCTATAAGCCGGACTTCGACGTGAGCCAGTGGGCCGAGATCCCCGTGCCCTCGAATTGGGAGATGCACGGCTACGACCACGCGATCTACCTGAACATCCGCTACCCGCACCCGACGAATCCGCCGTACATCGCGCACGACTATAATCCGGTCGGCTCCTATCGGCGGGAGTTCACGATTCCGGATCCCTGGGCCGGCCGGCAGACGTTCCTCCACTTTGACGGGGTCCAGAGCGCGTTCTACGTCTGGATCAACGGCGAAATGGTCGGCTACAGCGAAGACAGCATGACGCCGGCCGAGTTCAACATCACGCCGCACCTGCAAAAGGGCAAGAACACCATCGCCGTGGAGGTCTATCGCTGGTGCGACGGCAGCTACCTGGAAGACCAGGACTTCATTCGCTTCAGCGGTATCCAGCGCAACGTGTGCCTGTTCTCGACTCCCTCGGAGCATATCCGCGACTTCTTTGTCCGGGCCACTCTCGACGACCAATACCGGGATGGTGTCCTGATGATCCGCCCGAAACTGGCCTTGTACCAGGAGGATGCCCAAGTCAAAGGCTGGACGGTCCAGGCCCAACTCTATGACAGCGACAAGAAAGCTGTGCTCGCGCCACCGCTGAACATTAACGTTCAGAGGATTCTCAACGAGCAGTACCCGCAGCGCGACAACGTCCATTTCGGCCTCCTGCAGGCGACGGTGCCGAACGTCAAGAAATGGTCCGACGAGACGCCCAACCTCTACACCCTCGTTCTGACCCTACACGATGACAGTGGCAAGATCATCGAGGCAGAAAGCTGCCGGGTCGGGTTCCGCAAGGTCGAGATCAAGGACGGGCAGTTCTTCGTCAACGGCAAATCCATCAAGTTCTTCGGCGTCAACCGCCACGAGCACGATCCCGATACCGCGCGCGCAGTCCCGGTCAGCCGCATGATCGAAGACATCAAGCTGATGAAGAGCAATAACATCAACGCCGTGCGAACCTCGCACTATCCCAATGACCCGCACTGGTATGACCTGTGCGACCAGTACGGCATCTACCTGATGGACGAGGCCAATCTCGAAACGCACGGCGTCGCCGGTCTGCTCTCGAACCTCCCCGTCTGGCACACCGCCTTCCTGGAGCGGGCGATCCGCATGGTCGAGCGGGACAAGAACCATCCCTCCGTAGTCTGGTGGTCGCTGGGCAATGAGAGCGGCTGCGGCCCGAACCACGCCGCGATGGCCGGTTGGATTCACGACTACGACCCGACCCGCCCGGTCCATTACGAAGGCGCTGCAGGAAACCCCGATTATCCCTACGTCGATGTCATCAGCCGGATGTACGAAAGGATCCCGGGGATCATTCGCCTGGCAACCAACAACGATCCCCGACCGATGGTCCTGTGCGAGTATATGCACGCCATGGGCAACTCCGATGGCAACCTCCGCGAGTACTGGGAGGCGATCCGCGCCCACAAGCGGCTGATCGGGGCGTTCATCTGGGATTGGGTCGATCAGGGCATCCGTATGAAGACCCCAGATGGCAAGGCCTTCTTCTGGGCCTACGGCGGCGACTTCGGCGACAACCCCAACGATGGCAACTTCTGCTGCAACGGCCTGACGCAGCCCGACCGCAAGCCCAATCCCTCTCTGCGCGAACTCAAGAAGGTTTACCAGCGGATTCACCTGACGCCGGTCGATCTGCGCGCAGGCACGTTTACCCTCGAGAACGAATATGACTTCCGCAGCCTTGACTTTGTGGAGGGCGCGTGGGAGTTGACCTGCGACGGCACAGTGGTACAGGACGGCAAGCTGGCGAAGCTGACCCTCGCGCCCCGGCAGACGCAGAAGATCGAGATTCCGTTCCGCAAGCCCGAGTTGAAGGCCGGCGCGGAATACTGGCTCAAAGTCACGTTCACCCTCGCAGAGGATGCATCGTGGGCCCCGCGCGGCCACATCGTGGCCTGGGACCAGTTCCAGATTCCGTTCGACGCGCCCCAGGCGGCAGCGCAGGTCGCCGAGCAGATGCCGCCCATCCAGCTCGCCGAACAGGACAAAGCCTATGCGATCAGCGGCAAGGATTTCGTCGTGACTATCGGCAAGACCAGCGGTGCCCTTGAGTCGCTGAAGTTCAGGGGCGCCGAGCTGAGCACCAGCCCGCTGGTCCCGAACTTCTGGCGGGCTCCGACGGACAACGATATCGGCAACAGGATGCCGGCCCGGCTCGCCGTCTGGCGCAAGGCCGGTCAGAACCGGACTGTGAAATCGGTCCGGGCCGAGCAGATCAAGCCGCAACTGGTGCGCGTCGTCGTCGAAGCGACAATCCCGGCGGGCGACAACTCGACCTATCGCACGACCTACGAGGTCTACGGTAGCGGCGATATCGTCGTCGAGGGCAGCATGAATCCTTCCGGCAATCTGCCTGAGCTGCCGCGCTTTGGCATGCAGATGGCGATTCCCGCCCAGTACGGCGCGATAACCTACCTGGGCCGAGGGCCCTACGAGAACTATTGGGACCGCAACACCGGCTCCGCCGTGGGCGTCTATTCCGGCACCGTTGAGGAGCTGATGCACATCTACACGCGGCCGCAGGAAAACGGCAACCGGACCGATGTCCGCTGGCTGCTGCTGGCCGACAAGGACGGGACCGGTCTTCTGGCCGTTGGCATGCCTCTGCTGAGCACCAGCGCGTGGCCCTACAGTATGGACGACTTGGAGAAAGCCAAGCATATCCACGAGCCGGCCCGCGCAGACTTCATCACGGTAAACCTCGACTATCGGCAAATGGGCGTCGGGGGCGACGACAGTTGGGGTGCCCGCACGCATCCGGAGTACACGCTGCCGGCCAAGGCGTACAGCTACCGCTTCCGCCTCCGACCTTACAGCAAGGACATGGGCGACGCCGACACCCTTGCGCGCGAAGCCCTGCCTGACGTAAAGTAGGGAAGTTCGTAGGGTGGGCTGTGCCCACCAAATCCATCGGGTGAGTACGGGCGAAAGATGGTGGGCACGGCCCACTCTACAAGAGGCATGCGTTCTGCCAAAGCCGCGCAGTTTGTCCGGCGCAAGCCTTGCGTCGCCGGGCGGGTCTCTGCTATAAGAGAGACTTTAGGATGGCTTTCCGGACGTACGCATGGGACGCAGTGAAAAGATGCCTGTAGCGGCAGGGACGCAAAAGAACTCCTGGGTGATTGCACCCGTCGATGAACGGGTGGAGCCGCTGGCCCGGGTTTTGCGGATCGTGCCGCTGGTAGCCCAAGTTCTGCTCAATCGCGGGATCACCGAAGCCGCCCAAGGCAACGTCTTTTTGCAGCCCAAGCTGACCGAGTTGATCCGGCCCGCCCAGATGCCGGGGATCGAGCCGGCCGCCCTCCGCCTGCGCGACGCTATCGAGAAGAAAGAGAAGATCACCGTCTACGGCGACTACGACGTCGACGGCATCACGGGTGTCTCGATCCTTTGGGAGCTTTTGACGCTGCTCGGCGCGCAGGTTGATTATTACATTCCCCACCGCATCGAGGAGGGCTACGGCCTCAACAGCGAAGCGGTACGCTCCTTGGCCGAGGCGGGCACACGGCTCCTGATTACCGTCGATTGCGGCATCGCGGCATTCGAGGCCGCCGCCGTCGCCCGCGAGTTGGGCGTCGATCTGATCATCACCGACCATCACCAGCTTGGCGACGCTCTGCCAAAAGCCGTCGCCATCGTGCATCCGGCGCTGGAGGCCTCCTATGCGAACCAGGAATCGGCCGGTGCCTTGGTGGCGTACAAGCTGGCTTGGGCGGTCGCCGAGCAGTTCAGCAACGGCCAGCGACTGGATGCGAAGCTGCGCCAGTTCATGCTCAACGCGACGAGCCTCGCGGCCATCGGCACGGTCGCCGACGTGGTCGATCTGCGGGGCGAGAATCGCGTGCTGACAAGATTCGGCCTCCAAGCCCTGCCGGAGAGCAAGCTCTGCGGCCTGCGGGCGTTGATCGAAGCGACCGGACTGGCCGGCCAGGGCGTCGACAGCTATGCCATCGGCTTTCGGCTGGCGCCGGTGCTCAATGCCGCCGGCCGGATGGGACACGCGCGCCTGGCCGTCGAGCTGCTGACGAGTACCAGCGAGGTGCGGGCCCGACAGATCGCCGAGTACCTCAAAGAACAGAATGTCCAGCGGCAGCAATGCGAACGCAAGATCCTCAAGCACGCTTGCGATCTGGTCCTGGAACGCGGGCTGAGCCACCCCGACCGCCGGAGCATCGTCTTGGCCGCCGAGGGCTGGCATACGGGTGTTCTGGGCATCGTCGCCTCGCGGCTGGTCGACAAGTATTACCGCCCCACCATTATGATCAATGCCTCGCCGGGCGAGAATGGCACCGCCCAAGGCTCCGCCCGCTCCATCGAGGGCTTCTGCATGCTCTCGGCGATCCAGGCCTGCTCTTCGCATCTGGCGAGCTTCGGCGGCCACAAGATGGCGGCGGGCCTGACCATTCATCCGAACAAGATCGAGCCATTTGCCGCAGACTTCGAGTCTTATGCGGCGGATCATCTACAGGAGGAGGACATCGTCGCGCGGCTGGACATCGATGCGCTAGTACCTCTGCGGCAATTCACCAAAGAGACGATCAACCAGCTTGACCTGCTCGGCCCCTTCGGACAGGGCAATCCCAAACCGGTCTTTGCCACCAAGGGTGTCCGGCTGATCGCCGCCCCACGCCGGGTCGGCACCAAGGGCGACCACCTGCAATTCGCCATTACCGACAACACCGCCACCATCCGTTGCGTGGGCTTTCGCATGGGCCATCTCGAAAAGAAGCTACTCGACAACGAGTACTTCAACATCGCCTACGAAGCCCAACTGAACCACTACAACGGCAACACCAGTGTCGAGTTCATCACGACCGACATTCAGTTCGAATAGGACGGATCGGACCAACAGGACAATAGGACCGATGGGACCTATCCGGCCCGCTGCACGTCGAGCTTCTCGATCTTGAACTGGCCCAAGGCGGCAGCCATGTTGAAGAAATCGCCGGGGTCGCCGTTGCCGACGGCCAGGGCGATGTGGCCGGGGTCGTAGCCGCCGCGACCGCTGCTCTTGAAAGCGGCGTCGAGACCGATCCATTTGCCGTCCTGCCCCCGCTCATCGGCGCCGACGTAGGCTTGCGTCCAGGCGTGGCCGCCAAACCCTTGCAGGCCGCCGAACTCGCTCACGTACGCCACACCCACGACGACCTGGGCCGGGATGCCCACGGCCCGGCACAGGGCTGCCGTCAGTACGGCGAACTCCGAACAATCACCTTGGCGGCTCTCGACCACTTCGGCAGCCGAGGCATAGCCGACGGACATGCTCTTATTGTCGATGTACCGGGCGACAAACGACTCGATCCGCCGGGCCGCCTGCGCGGCGTCCTTCGCGTCGCCGACCGCCTTGCGGGCCAGGTCCACGATCCGCTTGTCATCGCTCTGTAGAAAGCGCGTCGGCTTGGTGGCTTCGAGCAGCTTCGGATCATCGCCTTTGTAGGGGAACCTGCCTCCCGCCGCGACCGTGGCGGGCCTGATCACCAGCAAGATCCGGCCATCGGGCAGACGTTGGGCCGTCTGGTTGTCGGTCGAAGGAATGATCAGATCGGCAGTCTTGCCCGGATTCAGCGTGTACGTGATGGAGGAAGCGGAGCTCACGTCCTGGATCGGCTCGGGACTCTTGACGAACATCTTGTCGATCATCTCCACCACATCGTTGCTGCCCAGTGCGAACTCCTTCGGGCAGTCGATCATCTCAACCGACATCCCGGCGATCGGCACCACGCTCTTGAGGGCCTGCATTTCGTCGTCCACGAATGTCGTGCTCGTAATCTGTCCAGCGCCAGGCATATTCAGAGTGGTCATCACCTCTGTCAGCTTCACGACACGGCCGAGCAGGTCCACCGGCTTCTTCTCGCCGACCGTCACCTTCGCCTTCACCACCTGCATGAGGCCCGCGTAGAAGACGTCCACCGTGTACTCCACGCCGGGCTTGAGGCCCTTCTGGAGCGACACCAGACGCAGCCCCTCGGCCATGACGGCTCCGGTGGGCCACGGTATCGTGCTCTTCTGTTCCGCTCCCAGCGAAGAGCTCACCACGTCCACGGCGCCGCTCGCGTTGACCGTCCCGGCAACCTTCATCGCAAGAGCCCCCAACTGCTGCACCGACTCGAAGCGCAGCGGCTTGCCGGCGGTCGTCTCGACACACGTTTCCGTCGTGTTGATCGTGACCGGGATTCCCAGCCGGCTGATCGTCATCGTCACTTCCTCGCTCGTCGTCACTTCGCCGCCCGCTTCGGACCGCGTGTGCACCGCGTGGCCGATCTTCTTGCCGTCCATGAGGACCGCCAGATAACTCGTCTCCTTCTCGGCGAACGCCGGCGCACAGATCACCGCCAGCAGGCTCAGAACAACGAAGCGTTTTCGTCCCATCATCGACTGATCCCTTTCACGCTCGAGGCGTCAATCATAGGTCCCATTAGTCCTATTCGTCCCATGTGTCCTGTTCTTTCTTCTTTCCAGTCGGCCCGCCATTATACGCACCGAGCCTCGCTTATTCATCGCAAATCGCCCAAAGTGCCGATAATGGTGTTCATACGGTACCTGGCTCGTAACCGTTGCACCACAACGCTATCCCGCGTAGAATGCGGAGCTTACGAACGGTGGGGCCTTTTGGCGCGATCCCGCGCAGGATGCTGAATCATGACACTGGATGAATTGCTGACGTTCGTTTCCTCGGACCGGCACACGGCGGTCCAGATCGACTCGCGGCGCGTGCGGCCGGGCGACGTTTTCATCGCGATCCCCGGCCCGAACTGCGATGGGCACGACTTCATCGGCCCAGCGGCGGCGAGCGGCTCGAAATACATCGTACACCAGAGCGGCCGGAGCATCCCGGACGTGTCCAGCCCATCCGGCAAACCGGTGTTCATTGCCGTCGAGCACCCGGCCATCGCGGCGGGTCGGCTGGCCCAGGCCGCCCGGGGCAATCCCGCTGCCCGGCTTACGAACCTGGCCGTCACCGGCACCAAAGGAAAAACTACGATCACGTTCCTGGTCCGTTCCTGTATCGAAGCCGCCGGCAACAAGTGCGGCCTCATAGGCACGATCGTCTGCGACACGGGCGCCAGCGTTACCCCTTCTTCTCTGACGACGCCGGACTGCCTGACCATCGCCGAAGCCCAGCGGCAGATGGTGAACGCCCACGCCCAATACATGATCATCGAGGCCAGCAGCCACGCCCTGTCCCAGGACCGGCTGGCCGGCATCAACTTCAGGGCGGCGGCGTTCACCAACCTGACGGGCGACCACATGGACTACCACAAGACCAAAGAAGACTACCTCGCGGCCAAGACCCGTCTGTTCACGGCCCTGGCCCCGGAGGCGACTGCCGTGCTGAACAAGCAGGCGGCGGAATCCGGGTCGATCGCGCGGGCGACGAAGGCGCGAGTCTACTGGTATGCGGTGGATGAGCCGGCGGATCTGTCCGCCCGCATCGAGTCGATGACCGTCGAAGGGACGAAGTTCACGCTTGAACACGCCGGTCGAAGAGCACGGGTCAAGACGCCGCTGCTCGGCCGGTACAACGTGGCGAACCATCTGGCAGCCGCCGGGCTGTGCCTGGGTGCGGGTCTGGACCTGGAGACCATCGCTGCCGGCCTGTCGTCTCTCAAGGGAGTGCCCGGCCGACTGGAGAAGGTCAGCAACAATAGCGACTTCGCCGTCTTGGTCGATTATGCCCATACCGATGATGCCCTGCAAAATGTGCTGACGACCTTGAAGCCCCTGTGCCGGGGCCGGCTGATCACGGTCTTCGGTTGCGGCGGCGACCGGGATAAGACCAAGCGGCCGCGCATGGCCGCCGTGGTGGAGCGCCTGGCCGATGTGATCTTCGTCACCAGCGACAATCCAAGAACCGAGAAACCCGAGACGATCATCAGTGATATCATGGTCGGGTTCCGAAACCCAAGCTCGGAAAGGCTGACAGTGGAGCCGGATCGGAGGAAGGCCATCGAGCTGGCCATCGAAGCGGCCCATCCGGACGACATCGTCCTGCTGGCCGGCAAGGGCCACGAGACCTACCAAATCATCGGCGACAAGAAATTCGACTTCAGCGACAAGGACATCGCCCGCGAATGCCTGAAGGAGCGACTATGCACCGGGTCCCGGTAGAAGCACGCGGGAACGTCGCGGCCCTGCGGCTCTCCCCTCACGCAGAGACGTCCAGATAGAAGGAACCCGACATAATCGATGAGAACTCTGTCCATCAGTGAGGTGGCCCGGATCGTGGGGGCCGAGCCGACCGCCGGCATCGAAACGAGCGCCACCGGCGTCAGCACCGATACGCGCACGATCCAAAAAGGCGATTGCTTCTTTGCTATTGCCGGCGAGAGTTTCGATGGACACAACTATGTCCATCACGCCTTCGCCAAAGGAGCGGCCTGCGCCGTCGTCGAGCGGGCGGTCGAGGGCACGGGACCAATCCTGACAGTGCCAAGTACGATCCAGGCACTGGGGGACCTCGCCCGCGCGTATCGGCGGACGAACGGGTTCAAGGTCGTCGCGCTCACCGGGTCGGTGGGCAAGACCACCACGCGGCAGATCGTTCACCATGTCCTGAGCCAGCACTTTCGCGTGCACCAGGCCCAGAAGAGCTTCAACAACAACATCGGACTGCCGCTGACCCTGCTCGGCGCTGAACCCCAGACGCAGATTGTGGTCGCTGAACTCGGGGCCAATCATCCCGGCGAGATCGCGCCTCTGACGCGGATCGCCCAGCCCGATGTGGCTCTCGTGACCAACGCCCACCCAGCGCACCTGGCGGGCTTTGGCGACCTCGCCACGATCGTGCGTGAGAAGCTCTCGATTGCCGAAGGACTGTCGTCGGAAGGTGTCTTGATCATCAACGGCGATATCGAGCCGCTGGTGGCCGCCTGCCGCCAGCGAGGCAGAGGCTTCCGCACGTTCGGCAAGTCGCCCGGTGTCGATTACCGGACCGAGAACATCGTCTGTGAGGCTCTGCACAGCACCTTCACCATCGACAGGACGCCGATTCGTGTGCCGCTGCCCGGACCCGGCAACGTCGAAAACGCCCTGGCCGCCTGGGCTATCTGCGCTCAGTTCGGCCTGATGGTTGAGGACTTCGCCCAAGCCCTCGCCAACCTGCCCGCCGTCGCCATGCGGGCCGAAGCTATGAAGATCGGAACCTTGACGGTCCTCAACGACTGCTACAACGCCAACCCGGCGTCCATGAAGAACGCCTTGGCGATGCTCCATAACCTGCGCCCGGACGGCGACGCGAAACCAAGCCGCCGGCTGGTCTTCATCTGCGGCGAAATGGCTGAGCTTGGGCCGCAGACCGAGGCGCTGCACGCGGAATTGGGTCAAACGGTAGCTGAGGCCGACGTCGATCTGCTCGTGACGGTCGGCGCGGGGCCCCGGACCACGGCCGAGACCGCCCGCCAAGCCGCCCGGCACGGCCTCCAGACCCGCAGTTTCGATAACACTCTTTCCACCTGTAACCATTTGCAGGAATTCATTCAACAAGACGATATAATACTGGTGAAGGGGTCGCGAACGGCCCGATTAGAGCAGGTGGTGAATGAATTGATAAAGAGTTATGGATGATTGATTACAATCATCAATCATAATCAATAACGATGATCTACCATCTGCTTCAACACTTCAGCGGCTTCTTCTCCGATACGCTGCACTTCTACGCGTACCAGTACGTCCTGTTCCGCGCGGTGCTGGCGATCCTGACCAGTCTGGCCATCTCGCTGCTGATCGGTCCGAGAATCATCCGCTGGTTGATGCGGAAAAAGATCGGCGACCGGCCGGAGTTCTACCACGCCGCTCTCAACGAGCTGACCAAGGAGAAGGCCAACACCCCGACGATGGGCGGCCTGATCATCCTGTCCTCGGCCATCCTGACCACCCTGCTGTGGGCCAAGCTGAGCAACCCCTTCGTCCAGAAGGCGATCTTCGTGCTCCTGTGGTTCGGCGTGCTGGGCGCTGTGGACGACTGGCTCAAACTGACCGCCGCCGCCCGCCAGCGCGGCCGCAACGGCCTGCTCGCCTGGGAGAAGCTCATCTTCCAGATCGCCGGGGCGGTGCTGATCGCCTCGTTCCTGTTCTTCGACTTCGACAAGATCATCGACGGCAAGCTCCTCTGGGTCCCCTTCTACAAGAACGGCCTGCCCCTGGCCAACTGGACCTTCATTCTCATCGCGATCTTCTACATCACGATGACCAGCAACGCGGTCAACCTCGCCGACGGCATGGACGGCCTGGCGGGCGGCTGCATCGCGATGGTCAGCCTGGTGCTCGTGATCCTTTGCTATGTCGCCTCCGAGGCCATGTCACGAACGACCCCGGTGACTTGGGCGAGCTACCTGCTGCTGCCCCACATCCCCGAGGCGGGCGAGCTGAGCATCTTCTACGCCTCCATTCTGGGCGCGGTCCTGGGCTTCCTGTGGTTCAACTGCTACCCCGCCCAGACCTTCATGGGCGACACCGGCTCGCTGCCCTTGGGCGCTGCGATGGGCTACGGCGCCCTGGTCACCCGTAACGAGATCCTGCTTCTGATCATCGGCGGCGTCTTCGTGATCGAGCTGATGAGCGTCGTGCTGCAAGTCGTCTACTTCAAATACACTCACGGCAAACGTCTCTTCCGCTGTGCCCCGTTGCACCACCACTTCCACCTCGCCGGCTGGAGCGAGCCGCAGGTGGTCGTCCGCTTCTGGCTGATGGCCGCCGCCTTCGCCGCCCTGGCCCTGGCCACGATCAAACTCCGCTAACCGCCCTTGCAAGGCATGAGGTCTTGTCTCAAACCGCCTCCTTTCTGGCTGCCCGGCCGGAAATTGGCTTCGTTTGGCGCAATTGCCCCCAATGATGGGTGGCAGCCTCAAGGCCAAGGGCCTTGGGGATGGTCTTCCCGACCCATCCGACGCAAATTGGCTTTGTTTCGCACATTTCGCCCTCCCAGGCCCCGGCCGACCGGCCAAATTGGGTTCGTTTCGCACGTTTGGTCGCGCCGGCTCTGCGTAGAGCCCGCCTTGAGCGACAGCCGAATGGGTTGGGCGTCCCCGCCCGACTTGTTCCGCTGGCAGTGCGAATTGGGTTCGTTTTGCACGTTTTCGCTCTCCGGGGTCCCCACCCGCCTGCCAGCTTGGCCGAATTGGGTTTGTTTTGCGCAATTGAGCCCACGTGTAGGGTGGGGCTTGCCCCACCGATGCTTCCTCGCGGGTGCAAATTGAGTTTGTTTTGCGCATTTCGCCCTCCGTGCCCCCAGCCTTGGTGCGGCTGGGCGAAATTGGCTTCGTTTTGGACGCTTGGTACTTAACACTTCAAACATGAAACCTTGTCCCGAAATTGGCTTTGTTCGTACAACCGCCTACCGGCTACTGACTACCGACTACCCCCTTTTGGCTTTGTTTCGCATGATAGACGCGTCACCGCCTCTAACTTCAAACATCACACATCACACTTCAAACTTCGGCTCTTCTTATACACCTCCCCCTATTACCCGCCGTGTTGCAGGAATCTGCACAGAAAAGTGGATTTCGCCCCCCTCCGAAATCGCCGTAAGTCCTTGTCCCTCCTACAATAAAGAAAATCTTAGCGCCGGCCCGTTTTTGGTTTGCGACTGTTGCACGAATATGAACGCCGATGCACCCAGCCCGGCCTGCGGCCGGGACCGATGCGTTTAGCGCCTTACGGGTACCGACGGAGAGACAGCCAGAGCGGGTCGCCCCGGATAGCCGGACCTCGCGCAACGACTAGCCCGACTTCGCGGATTCGCGGGATGAAACCGGCGTGGCGGGGTCAAGAAGGGCCTTTTCGGCCGAAAGTCTTCACTACAGGGCGGCCTCGTTTCCGCCGGCGGTGGCCGTGATTCGCGGCGGCGGTTGGGCCGGCAGTTCCAACTTCAGTCGTGCCAACAGCAGTTGCAGGTCCGGCTCCGGCTGGGTGTAGCGTGACAGGATCAGCGTGCGTCCATCGCTGGTGGGGATGTGCACATCAACCATCTGGACTGCTGCGAACTTCTCCAGGACACTCCGCGTCGTCAGGCCGGGGGCCAACGTCCGCAGCCACTGGCCCAGCGTCACGTGCAGGCAGTACGCCAGGAAGCTCACGAAGATATGCGCCTCGATCCGCGTCTGCTCCTGGTGGAAGATCGGGCGCAGCGCCAGATCGCCCTTGAGATTCCGGAAGGCTTGCTCGACCTGGACCAGTTGGAGATAGTAGTGCCACACTACCGCCGGGTCGGTCTCGGTCAGGTTGCTGCGGAGCAGATACTGCCCTTCCCGCCGGCGCACCTGCCGCAGCTTGTCCTTCTTCAGGTGATAGGTGAACGTCGGCTCGGTCGCGTGGACCGCGACCGCCACCAGCCGCCAGGCGCTGGGGCTCTGCTGGCGGGCGGCCCCCAGCTTCATCCACAAGTCCTCGCGCCGCAGCTTCATCGCCTGTAACTCGTGCAGTCGCCGCCAGAGTTTCTTGAACTGCCGGCGACGCATGGAGCGTTCCTTGGCGACCCGATCTGCGCTGCGGGCCAGCACGTACAGTTCCCCTTCCTGTGGCAGCAGTTTGACCGTCACGCCCGCACGGGCCTGTTGCCAGGGCCGGTCCAAGAGGTCTTTCTCCAGCTTGGTCAGCTGCCCTTTGGGCGTGCCCACCAGGTACTGCACCGGCGGCTCGCTGGCCCGCATCTCGGCCAGATTCTCTTCGGTGGGAATGCTCCGGTCCATGATCCAGATGCGCCGAGCCTTACCGTATTGCTGCTCGATCTTCTGGAGGAATTCCTTCAGCGTGGTCTTATCCGCCGCGTTGCCGGCGAGCACTTCATACGTCAGCGGAAAGCCCTGCGGCGTGACGATCAAGGCGATCACCACCTGCACACAGTCCGGGCGTTTATCCCGGCTGTAGCCGAATTGCCGCTTGTCGTTCTCGCCCAACGGCGGATCGCTCTCGAAGTACGTGCTCGTCAGATCGTACAGCAGCACGTCGAACTCGGCCCGGAACAGATCCCGCCAGCGCTGCCCCAGGTGTGAGAACAGGGCGCTCTTGTGGGCCAGGATTTGATCGTGACAGCTATAGAGCTTGTGGGGATCGGCCACGGCGAAGTCCACCCCCAGCAGGTCCGCCAGGGCACTGCTCTCGAACCACTGGCGGTGCAACCGCCACTCGCTGCCGGGGGCCAGCAGCCGGTAGATCGTCAAGACCGCCAGGACCAGATCCCAGCGGGTGCCCTTGCGGCCGGGCTTCAGGCGTTGGCTCCAGAATCGGTCCAACTGCAGCTGGCGCCATAGGTATAAGGCCAGCCAACAGGCACCCCAGTGCCGCGGCCGGTGCAGCGACAACTCCTTCAGCCGCAACCGCACGACGGGGACTCCCTCGTCCGCCGTGGGGTCGAGCCGTTCCTCCGGGAACAACGCCATCGTCTGCGGCGGACCGGCCTCGTCGGGAAAGACCTCGACCGCGCGGGCCCACGCCCGTTCCTGGGCGTCGTTGATCTCGCCGAGATACAGCACGTGCCGCTGGCTCACGCGACCGTCGGCCAGCCGGCGGCTCTCGACGATGCTCCAGTAGGCGTGTTCCTTGCCGTTCTTTCTGCGTTGGATGTGCCGTAAATACATACCGGCACTCCATTATGCGCACCCCCGCAGGGCCGCCAAGAGCCCAGGTCTTCACTACAACGGGTTACGAGCCATCCATCCGCTTTCCCGACCCCGGCAGGCAGGATTTCCGCCTCAAGAAAATCCAAAACCCACCCGAATCCGCGAAGTCGGGCTAGCCGCAGCATGCCCGCCCTGGCCACCGGCACTCCCAACGCGATAAACGCCCTCTTCATTGTACTCTGAGGCCGACCAGCCTGCGCTTTACGAGCTTCAGGCTCGCCTTTTGCCCAGATCGTCACTACAATGGCGATCGTGACAGGAGGCCGAATGGACACAGAGGAAGGATCCCCGGTTCCCAACGGCGTTTCACCGTTCGAGCGAGTGGTGAAAAGGGCCAAGACAGCTTGTCTCAACAGCGGCCAGCGAGTCGAGGACCGTCTCAGTGAGAGCACCGAAATGGTCCAGAGGCTTAGTTCGGGGTCATGCCCCGAGTTGACCTTCAATATTGGAAGGGTGGCAGGAGCGCAAGTATGCAATACTGGCTTGATCTATTCACCGGCACAACATGGGATGAGTTTCGCAAGGCGGGCGCAAACGTCTCAGGCTTTCGCGATCGAATGCGCCGCACCGTCGCAAAGATACAGACGGGGGATGTGCTGCTCTGTTACATGACCGGTGTAATGCGATGGGTCGGGGCACTGGAGGTTGTCGGGCCCAGCGACGATAAGCGGGACATCTGGACGGTGGCAGCGTTCCCGCAACGACTTGCCGTCAAGCCCCTGATTATGCTTGACCCCGAAAACGGGGTGCCGATGAGCGAACTGGAAGGCAAAGTGGAGTTCTATCAGAGCGCCGACGACAGGCCTGGCTATAGAGGTTTCGTTCGTCGCAGCCCGTATCCATTTAGACGCCCTGGCGACGCTGAACTCATCATGCGGCTTCTTCGACAAGCTCAGAGCAATCCCGTTTCTCGACCTGTGGACCCGATCAAACTGGCACGTAAGCCACTGTTGAAGGCCGAGACGAAACGGGGCAAGAAGACCGTCCATGCGCTCGTCAGTATCCCGGAAGCGGATGAGGACCAGAGCGAAGCGATGACAGCGACCGATGAGGTTGCTGGAACGGGCCCTACAGCCCACACGGAGATTCAGCACCGTCTGCTGCGCCTTGGGGCTGAGATGGGGTTCGAGGTCTGGGTCGCGCGTAACGACCGGGGTAAGGCGTGCAACGGCGACACGCTCGGGAATCTGTCTGGCATGGTCGACGAGTTGCCGACCCAGTTCAACGAAGCCACCAATCGAACCATAGAGTTGATCGATGTGCTCTGGCTCAAGGGAAACTCCATCGTGGCTGCTTTTGAAGTTGAGTGCACCACCGCTATCTACTCGGGACTGCTGCGCATGAGTGATCTGCTGGCCCTTCAACCGAATCTGAACATAAACCTGTACATCGTTGCGCCTGGTGAGCGCAAGACCAAGGTGGAGCAGGAGATTCTGCGGCCTACGTTCATGCTTCGCGAGAAGCCGTTGGCCGACATATGTGGCTTCCTCCCCATTGACGAATTAATGGAGAAAATCGATGGTGCCACGAAGCTGGGGCTGATTCCATCGCTCAAGGCGGATTTCTTGGAGCAGATCGCTGAATACTTTGTTGACCGTGAATAAAGAGCTAACGGAGATAACTGCTATCCATAATGTTTCTCGAGTGCCCGCTAAGTGAGGTGGACACAGCCGACAACTCGCAGGAAGAAGGCAGAATATGAAAGGTGCAGGTTTGATCCCAAGTATTTGGGGCGTTTGTTCAATTGGGGAAAATGCTGTCAATGAATGCTGACGATGCCAACAAGCTAATCCGCGAGCGGGTCTCAGTGACGCCTCAGCGTGTCATTCTGGCAAAAGCGATCATACTAGAGGCAAGTACCAAAGAGCGCGACTCGAACGGCCTCGTGGAGGCTGTCCTCAAAGCAAATCGCACAGAGATGCCGAAACTGATCGTCCTTCACCCTTCCGTCGATCCAATACCGGTAATTACAGCCGCTTCCGAGGCATTGTCTTGGCAGCTTGCCGCGTCTGAAGCCATCTGGTCGCTTGTGCACTCAGGTTTTCTAATCGCGTTGTCGGAGCCCCGGGGCTCGCCGCCGTCCGTGGGATGGACAACGGTCGTGCCTGGAGGCGGAGGAGGGGAGACTAGCGGTTGGACGTTTGACAATTTCTTCATTCCAGTGCCCAGCCAAGTTCGCCGTGCTCCGTCGCTCGATGGAATGAGCAATCAGTTCCTCTCAGAACCAGATCTCTACCTCAACACACTTGGCATCAGTAACATGCATGAGGAGGTCTCGGCAGCATTTCGGGAAGCTGTGAAGTGCTTTAGGTATGAGCTGTTCACTGCAGCGGTCACGATGCTGGGAAAAGCATCGGAGGGCGCGTGGCTTGAGTTGGGTGCATCGCTTCTGGCTGCCGTTCCAGCGGGGCAAGAGTCGATTTTCAGGAAGCAGAAAGACGTACTGGAAGACCCGATGGTCGGCACATTCAGGAAAATTGAGGCGGTTCTCGCGATTTATGGGCATCAAGATGTGTTCCAATCTGTCGCGCTGGCCAGCGGCATCCGGCCTCAAGAACTCCGCCCGGTTACGGTGTGGAGCGATGCCGTCCGTGACGCTCGAAACACTATCCACTTCGGCATCAGCGCGGCAACGCCAAACACGTATGAGAAGCTATCGGCGTTACTGATCGGCGCCGTGCCGAATGTCCGTGTACTCTATCGTCTCAAGGGGACTTCGGATACGCCTGGGATAATCGGAGTTAGTCCGTAAGTTGGCCTCCGAGGAACAGGGGGTCAGGTAGAATAGGGAGTCAGGCATTCACTTTCACATTCCCGTTATGGAGGGAAGCCTAGAGGAACAGGGATGGACGCTGATCGGGGAGGATCCCTCTTTCTCATGCCATTGGCCCAGGAGAAGATTGCCGCGCTTCGCTCGCAATGACATGAGCGGCAAATGCCCAGGGGTTTGGGGATGGAAGCGGCCTTGCCGGGCTATCGGTCGGTGGTTTTGCGGATGTGGGCGCGGACGCGGTCGTAGTCGCGCCATTCCTCCTGGGGCTCGACGGCCTGGCCGAGAGACCGAAAGACCTTCGGTACGGCCCATTTCCAATGCTCGACGTGGCCATCGGCGAAAGAGAGGTTGCAGCCGTCGTTGTGGCGGTTCGCGGGCAGGTCGAACCAGATGCCATCCAGAGCGTCCCCCGGCACCGGAATCCCGAAGAGCGAATCCGTGATCTGGTCCTCGTGCACATCGATGAAGACGAACAAATCGGCGGGCTGCGGATTCTTGATCTGCATGAGGGTCTGAAAGGTGGGGAGGCTGCCGAGGACCTTGCCGAAACTGATGCCGGTGATGGATTGGCTCATGTTGTAGCTGCGCGTGTGGCGCACGCTGGTGCCGGCCACGCGGGCCTTGTCCGCCGGACAATGGTAGATCGCGGTCGAGCGATTGTAGGGGAAGAGGTACCCCCTTTCGATGTTGACGGTATTGACGTCCCGCTGGGCATTGCCGGCGCACCACGTCAGCCGCAGATCCAGGCCGGGGATCGGCGCGCCGGTCGACAGATCGTAGACCGACAGGTTGGGCGGCAACACACCGCCGTGATCGTTGGCATACATCAGCCAGCAGGTCTGGAGCTGCCTCAGATTGCTCAGGCACGCGGCGCTTTGCGCAGCGCCCCTGGCGCGGGACAGACCCGGAAGCAACAGCGCGATCAGGAGGGCGAGAATCGCGATGACCACCAACAGCTCGATGAGCGTGAAGCCGGCGCGGAGCCTCCACCGCCGGGCATGGGGCAGCCGAACGAGCCAAGCCGGAGGGTCCATATTCGGTCCTTCTCTCCCGAGGCGCGATCTCCTATCCGATCTCATAGCCTGTGCTCCTGTGCGGCACACAGACTATAATACCGCAGCCCGGTATCCGATTTCAATAGCCCTGCTTATCCTGGAGGGCAACCACGGGGTCGGGCTCCCAGACACAGAAAGACCGCGTTTGGGGTCCCGGTTGCCCCTACCGCGTCGCCATGGACGGATCGGGCAGGCCGGGCTCGTTGTACCAAAGTTGGAAGAAACTTGCGAGCGATCTGCCGTGCACGGACTCGAAGCACTGGCGGTAGTAGTCGAGCGTGACGGGCTCGGTCGTGCCCACGGAAAAGAGCTTCTGGAAGCCCGCGAAGAACTGCTCATCGCCGAGGTATGTCCGCAAAGCGTGCAAGGCCAGGGCGCCTTTGAGGAAGTAAAGGGTCGGGAATACGCGCGGGTCGGAGATGGCCAGTTCACCATAGGAGGCCCACGGCCAGTAGGGCGCGACTGTGTCGACGGGCAGCCCCAGGGCTTGGGCGGCCTGCTCCACGGTCTGACCCCGGTCCTTGAAGGTCTTCAAGCGGGCGATCAGATTGACCGTGTTGGTGTAGGCCTGGCGGTACGTGGCCATGATCGTGGCCATCCAATTGGGGTTTACGAACCGCTCCGCGAAGAGCTCATCCGTATACTGCGAGAATCCCTCAGCGAGGTAGTTGGGCAACCGGACCTGGTAGGCGTTCCATTGTGGGCCGCACTCATCCACGAGCACGACGGCGGGGATGGAGTCATACACCTGGCCGATGGGAGCGGCGCACCCGCCGGCACGAATTGGTATGGCACGTTCCGTCCGAAGCCTGCCTCGCGTAGATAGTCCACCCGCGTGGGTTTGAGAAAATAGCACACGAGTTGCCGGTCCCCGGTATTGTCACTGACGGTCAGGCGGACCTGGGCCGTCATCGACTCGCCGTTCGGGTCGATCGCCAGATCGATTTCCGTCTTTTCGATCTGCGCCGCCTTGGCTGGGAACCCCACCAGCGCCGTAGCGACGACCCCGATCAGGATCACCCTGGCCAACGGTTGTAAGCAACGCTTGTTACTGTGCTTGGCCCAGATCCTTCGCTACCGCTCAGGATGACAGGCGGGGACGCACAACACCACGAAATTCAGCCACACGCGGCCGTGCCGGCATTTTCGCCGGGAGGGACAGAAAAGTCGCGGGATGTCCCTCCGAAGTTGAATTCTCTGCCCCTTTAGAGTATGATTTATGGGACGTGGCACGATGGTCCTCTCCACGGATGGAGGAGTCCTTATATCTTCGTGCGGCAAGCCAAACGGTGGATTCATGCCTTCGTCTGGACGATGTTTGTAGGGTGGGGTCTTACCCCACGCGTCCCATCTACATGAGAAAGGGTGCGATGATGAAACGGTGGATCGGAAACATGGTCGGAGTCTTGGCGGTACTGCTGCTCTGCGCGACCGCCCGGGCGGAATTGAAACTGGTGGCGAATTTCGAGGGTTCCGCGGGGACCCCCGATGGCCAGGCGTGCAATGGCGTCCTGGGGGCCACTATCGACACCCAGAGCGAAGGCACCGGCAACGTCACCTTCCGGGTCGCCGATGGCAGCACGACTTTGAGCCCCAGCGGCCATAGTTCCGGCGCCATGTCCCGCGCCGCGGGCATCGCCGGGATCAACAACCCGATTGCCAACGACGAAACCGGCATCGCGTTCTTCCGGTTCAACGTGGCGACCGGCAGCACGGTCCGCAACTACATGGGATTGATTGCGGATACGGGCAACAACCCCGTCAACGACGCGCGGTCTTCGGACCCCAAGACAATTCCGGCGGGCCTGCGGCTGGTTGAGAACGGCGCGGGCTTTGACGTTGTTACGCTCGACGGCGCCACCATGCTCAAGAACGGCCTGGCGCGCAGCAAATGGTACAACGTCTGGATCGTGGCGGACAACAGCACGGACACCTTCGATTTGTACCTGAGCGAAGCGGCGGCGCCGGCCGGTCCTCCCACGCTGCCGCGCGCGCAGGACCTCCTCCAGAGCGGCATTCCCTTCACGGTCGCCACCACCGATCCTCTCGCGGCCATGATCTTTGCCTGCCCCCTGAGTCCGACCGGGTCCGGGGCGACCGCGCGCCTGCTGATCGATGAGATCTGGTGGGATGGCGATCAGGGTCTGTCGAAACCGGTCCGGGCGACCGATGCGAGTCCGGCCGATCAGAAACAGGATGTGCCGCGCGATGTAGTTCTGAGCTGGACGCCCGGACCGTCGGCGGCCACGCACGATGTGTACTTCGGGACCTCCCTAGACGCCGTCACCAACGCCGACCGGGCCAATCCGGCGGATGTGCTGGTGAGCAAAGACCAGACCGCTACCACCTTCGACCCGACGGGTCCGCTGGAATTCGGCCGGACTTACTGCTGGCGGGTCGATGAAGTCAACGCCGCGCCGGATGCCACGGTGTTCAAGGGCGGTGTCTGGTCGTTCACCGTGGAGCCGGTGTCCTATCCGATTGCGAAAGTTACGGCCACCGCGTCGAGCGCCAGCGAGGGCATGGGCCCGGAAAAGAGCGTCGACGGCTCGGGTCTGAACAGCAGCGGTCAACACGGGACCGAGCCATCCCTGATGTGGCTCAGCGCCGCGGATGGACCGCAGCCGGCGTGGATTCAATACGAGTTCGACGGCATCTACAAGGTCCACCAGATGGTGGTCTGGAACTCGAACCAGATGCTCGAATCGGTGCTGGGCTTCGGGGCCAAGAGCGTGACGGTGGAGTATTCGACCGACGGCGCTGCCTGGACCAAACTGGGCGATTTTGAGTTTGCCCGGGCTCCGGGCACGGCGACCTACGCCGGCAATGCCCCCGTGGATTTCGGCGGGGCCATCGCCAAGTACGTCAAGCTGACGATCCACAGCAACTGGGGCGGCGTCTTGCAGCAGTACGGCTTGAGCGAGGTGCGGTTCTTCTACGTCCCCGTCCTGCCGCGCGAGCCCGTGCCGGCGGTTGCCCAGAAGAACGTGGAGGTTGATGCAGTGCTGACGTGGCGCGCCGGGCGCGAGGCCGCATCCCATCAGGTCCTGCTCAGCACTGATCAGCAAGCAGTGAGCGCCGGCACAGCCCCCGTCCAGACGGTCGCCACCAGCAGCTTCAACCCCGGTGGGCTGGACCTCGGCCAGACCTACTTCTGGAAGGTGACAGAAGTCAACGACACCCAGACGCCCAAGAGCTGGCCGGGCGAGGTCTGGAGCTTCTCCACGAGGGAGTACCTCGTCGTGGACGACTTCGAGAGCTACACGGATGAGGAAGGCAGCCGGATCTATGAGACGTGGACCGACGGTTGGACCAACAGCACCGGCTCCGTCGTCGGCAACCTCACGGCTCCCTTCGCCGAGCGGACGATTCTGCACGGCGGTAAGCAGTCGATGCCGTTCGAATACAACAACATCAAGACGCCGTACTACAGCGAGGCCGAGCGGGAGTTCTCGCCCCTGGCGAACTGGACTGTCAACGGCGCTGACACCCTGAGCCTGTGGGTCCGCGGCAATCCGGTGGCGTATGTAGCGGAAGGCGACAAAGTCACCATGAGCGCCGCCGGGCACGACATCTGGGACAACGCCGACGATTTCCGCTTTGCCTCCAAGTCCCTCACCGGCAACGGCTCGGTCGTGGTCCGGGTCGAGAGCCTCGTCAACACGAACGCCTGGGCCAAGGCGGGCGTCATGATCCGCCAGAGCCTCGACGCCGACTCCAAGATGGCCTACATGATCGTGTCTGCCAACTCCGGCGTGTCCTTCGGCTGGCGGCAGCAGACGGCGGGCACCTGCGGGAGCGTCACCCAGGCGGGCGTTGCAGCGCCGCAGTGGGTCAAGCTCACCCGCACGGGCGACGCCTTCACCGCCCAGTACTCCGCCGAGGGCAAGGCCTGGACGGACCTCAAGAACACCGATGGCACGGTCGCCTCGACGACGATCAGCATGACCGGCCCGGTCTACATCGGCCTGTGCGTCACCGGCCACAACCAGGCGGCCGCCACGACAGCGGTCCTGTCCGGGGCGGCAACCACAGGCAATGTCACCGGCGCGTGGCAAGTGGCGGCGATCGGAGACGATCCGCAGCCGGCCAACAGCCCCGCCGATCTGTACGTGGTGGTTGAGGACAGCGCCGGCAAGAAGGCGACAGCGACCGATCCGACGCTGGTGACCGCCGCCGCGTGGACCCAGTGGAAGATCCCGCTGAATAGCTTCACCGGCGTGAACCTGGCGAAGGTCAAGAAGCTGACGACCGGCGTGGGCAACCGGGCCAATCCGGTCCAAGGCGGCACCGGCAAGCTCTACTTCGACGACATCGGCTTCGGCCATCCCGCGCAGTAGCGTGGGCGTCTCGCCCGTGAGTATCACGGGCTGGGTGCCATGCATACGCCAGCGTAAGCATGGCACCCAGCGGGAGTCCTCCTGTGTCGCCCCCGCGCAGGCAGGCGTCCAGGAACGCCGCGGCGCGCATGGAATCCCGCCTTCGCGGGAATGACGGGGGCAGCAGCCTTTCGGCAGGCCGCCATTATTCGGATTGAGATTGCTTCGTCGCTGCGCTCCTCGCAATGACATACTTACGTTCGTTCTGTTAGAGGCTCCAAACATATAGACGAGCGGAGGGGCGTTTCATTTACCGATTTGTCTTTTCTCCTATGGACTCGTCCAACCGATGGCACTTAGCATGGGTTGGATTTCGGGATTGGCCATGAACAGCTTCCAGCACAGTTGGGTGCGGTAGTTCTCGATCATGATCACGATCGGCCCCTGGTCGATCGCCACGTAGCCGGGTGCAAACCACTTCTCTTTGAGGTTGAAGGCATCCGTGAAACCGAACGGACCCCACAGGTCCTTGCCGTAGGTGTGGTAAAGGTGCTTGAGTGTCGCCAGAGACTCCTCGGGGACATAGGGCATGGCGCTGAGGGCCGCCGTGGGGGCGATGGTGCCGTTGTCGTTCGTGGGCGAGTGGGCGTTGTAGCCCCACGGGTTGAAACTGGCGGTCAGGCCCCACACTAAGGCGCTATAGCCGGTGTAGCCGTGCGGATTCTCCATGCAATAGGCACGGTTGATCAGCGAGATACTCCGGCTGTTCTCGAAATAGTTGCAGTAGCTGTCCCGCTTGTTGCGGGGGTCGAAGCCCAGGAAGCTGTAGTGCGTGAAGAACAGCGGCCCGCCCTTCTCCGGGCCCACCCACTGTTTGTACCCATAGTAGGTGTTGCCATTGGCGTAGTCGGCCGACTTGGCCCAGCCGCGCTCATAGCACGTCGCCGGGATCGGATGAGTCGGGGAGGCAATCGCCAGAAGATAGACGATCATGCACTCGTTGTAGCCGCGTATGGGCATGTTGATCTTCCACTCGTAGGTGGGAGACCAATGCCAATAGAGCACATCGCTGCGCAACTGCTGGCGATACCAGCTCCAATCGACCTCCTCCCACATCCGGGTAGCCCGGCGGCGGATCTCCGCCTCCACGGGGTCTTTGGCATCGTTGAAGTACTGGCGGAGCGTAAGCAGGCCCTGCACGACGTAAGCAGTTTCGACCAGGTCGCCGCCATCGTCGTACTGGCTGAAAGGCTTGGTCGCTCCTGTGTGGCCGAGAATCCAGTGCGACCACGCGCCGTGGTAACGCGAAGCTCTCTCCTCCAGAAAAGTCAGAATCTGCAGGACGCGAGCGGCCGCCTCCGCCCGCGTGACGAACTTCCGCTCGGCGCCGACGCAGAGCGCCATCAGCCCCATGCCCGTGCCACCGGAGGTGCAGACATCGGTGCCGTGGCCGAATCCGTATCCTTCCCGGATCAGTCCGCTGACCGGATGGCCATAATCCCAGAAGTACCGGAAGACCGCTTCCTGCACGGAACTGAGAAGCTCGTCGTCGGTCATGGCCCGCGAAGTGGCCGAGACAGTCTTCGAAGGCTCGGACTCGCCGCCACCGCGGATGGCTACCGATTTGATCAAGTAATAATACGTTCGTTCGTTGGCACCGAGGAAGTCACTGTAGACCGAGGTCTTGTGCGGCACATCATTGAGCTTGGTGAAGGGACCGTCGGCGGCCTCGGCGCGATAGATGCTGTAGCCTTCCAGGTCAGGGTCGGTGTCGAACGGCCAGCGCAGATCGATGCGGCTGTCGTGACCGGCGGCCGTCACCTCGCGGGGAGCCGGTGGTGGTGGCGGCGGCGCGACGGGCGTCACCTCGGCCAGCAGGCCAATCTCCTCGGCAAGGAGCGGCCGGTTATAGAGACGCACATCGCTGATCAGGCCATTCCAGTAGCGGTTGCGGGCCTGGCCGTTCTCGCCGATGAGGACCCGGCTCCAATTGCGGTTAATCTGGCCCCGCAACGTCTTCGCCTCGACGCAACCGCCATCCTGATACAAGCAGAGCTGCGCACCATCATACACGCCGGCGATGTGGTGCCAGTTGCCATCGTTCACGTCCCCGCTGTAGACTTCCGGCCAGCCCCCTCCGGTCAGGCCCAAACAGAGAAAGGCCACGCGACTGTCGTCCCGCGTCCGGGCCAGGACCCAGTCGTCTCCTTGGGTGACAATCGCGGCCCAGTTTCGGTCGAACCGGCGGACCTTGATCCAGCACGCGACCGTGATGCTCTCGCGGAACGTAAGGCCCGGGGCATCGCCCACATCGACATAGTCGTCCTTGCCATCGAACTCCAGACACCGGCCGCGCTGCGGATCGTTCACCCAGGCCGGGTCGCCCAAGAGTGTGCCATGATGGCCGCCCGCGCTATCATTGGCGTTGCCGTCCAATTTCCAGTGGCCGACCAGATTCGGATCGACGGCGAACGCGGCAGCCGGGCCGGTCGACACCAGGACCAGTGCCCACACCAATAGCGCTGCACTCACAACACCAGAGGTATTTCTTCCCATCGCTCATCTCCTCTACCGTGCGTTCGTATCCAGGCGGGTGGACGCGGAATAACGTCTGTTATTCTACCTGAATCCGCGGAAAAGACAAGGGGGATTGTGAGAGGCTGCCATCGTGAGAGCGTTTGTAGTGACGCCGTAAGGCGTATCTTCTTCTATATGCTCTTACGAGCACATTACGAACGCCGCCACCGCTCCACGACCGGCCGGAGGCTGGTCAGAGAAACCAGTGGATCACTGTTCGTAGTGCTCGCCGGTGTGGATGCGAACGTTTTTGCGGTAGACGTCCAAGTCGTCGGCGTCGAAACGGTCGATCCGCCGCTGGGCCCAGAAGATCTTGAACGCCGTCGCGGCGCAGCCGACTCCGGCGAGGAAGAACACCATCGCTGCCAGGTAAGCGAAGAATTCCGGCAAAGCGACAATGATCACGCCGAAACCAACCAGCAGCAGGCCGACAACCATGATTCCCGACGCCACGCTGCGCGAGGCCTGGGAGAGAATATTCGTATAAAAGCGAAAAGGCATTCAGCACTCCTTAATAACACCAGACACTCTACGAAAAACAAGCGGGTCCCGTTCGGGACCCGCTTGCTAACTTACAGGAGTGTTCCGTGGCAGGGCTGTCGTCGGCTCTGCCAATTTCCCACTTTACACTTTCAACTTTCTTAATACATCCCGCCGCCGGGGGGCATCGCCGGAGCTTTTTCCTTCTTCTCGGGAATCTCGCTGACGACCGCGTCGGTGGTCAGCAGCAGCGAAGCGATGGAGGCCCCGTTCTGCAGGGCGGTCCGCTCGACCTTCGTCGGCACGATCACGCCGAACTTGATCATATCGCCGTATTCCTTGCGGATCACGTCGTAGCCGAAGTTCTTCTCTTTGCTCTCGAGCACCTTCTGGGCGACGATCGAGCCGTCGAGCCCGGCGTTTTGGGCGATCTGCTTAATAGGAGCCAGAACCGCCCGGCGGACGATATCGACGCCGATCTGCTCATCGCCCTTGGTTTTGAGCTTGTCGAGAGCCGGCAGGGCCCGAAGCATGGGAACGCCACCGCCGGGCAGGATGCCCTCTTCCACGGCAGCGCGGCAGGCGTGCAGCGCATCCTCGACGCGGGCCTTCTTCTCTTTCATCTCGGCCTCGGTGGCGGCGCCGACGTTGATCTGGGCGACACCGCCGGCGAGCTTGGCCAGCCGCTCCTGCAGCTTCTCGATATCATAATCGCTGGTGGATTTCTCGATTTCTGCCTTGATCTGCTCGATCCGGCCCTTGATGGCCTCGGTGCTGCCGCCGCCTTCGATGATCGTCGTCGTATCCTTATCGACCGTTATCTGCTTGGCCCGGCCGAGTTGCTTGAGCTCGATATTCTCCAGTTGCAGGCCCAGGTCCTCGAAGATGGGCTCAGCGCCCGTCAGCACGGCGATATCACTTAGCAGGGCCTTACGCCGGTCGCCGAAGCCGGGGGCCTTGACCGCCGCCACCTGGAGCACGCCGCGGAGCTTGTTCACCACCAGAGTCGCCAGCGCTTCGCCCTCGACATCCTCGGCGATGATCAGCAGAGGCTTGCCCTGCTTGGCCACTTTTTCCAGCAGCGGGACCATCGACTTGACGGAGCTGATCTTCTTCTCATGCACCAGGATGTAGGGCTTGTCGAGAACGACGGACATGTTTTCGAGATTGTTGACGAAGTGCGGGCTCAAGTACCCCTTGTCGAACTGCATGCCTTCGACCAGATCGACCGTGGTTTCCAGCGACTGGCCCTCTTCCACGGTGATCACGCCGTCCTTGCCGACCTTGTCCATCGCTTCCGCCAGGCGCTTGCCGATCTCGAAGTCCTGGTTCGCGGAGCAGACGGCCACCTGCTCGATCTGCTTGCTGGACTCGACGGTGAGGCTCATGTTGCGGAGCTCTTCCACAATCGCTTCCACGGCCATGTCGATGCCCTTCTTGACCTGCATCGAGTTGGCTCCCGCGGTGATGTTCTTGAGACCCTCCTCAAAAATGCTCTCGGCCAGGATCGTCGCGGTCGTGGTGCCGTCGCCGGCGACCGTCGAGGTCTTCGACGCCACTTCCTTGACCATCTGGGCCCCCATGTTCTCGTAGGGGTCTTCGAGCTCGATTTCCTTGGCGACACTGACGCCGTCCTTCGTCACGGTGGGCGAGCCGAACGACTTTTCGAGAATGACGACCTTGCCGGCCGGCCCCAGCGTGACCTTGACCGCGTGGGCCAGCTTCTTCACACCATCACGGATGGCTGCCCGTGCCTCCGTTCCAAACGCTATCTTTTTCGCTGCCATTCCTAATCACTCCTTCTTTTGGTAGTTGGAAGGCTCAAGGCGGATTGTTGATCTATGATTTTCGATTTATGATTCCCGAATCAACAATCAACCCTCGCACTTCTTACTTCTCAATGACCGCCATGATGTCCGACTCGTCCATGATCAGGTACTCTTTGCCTTCCACCTTGATCTCCGTGCCGGCGTAACTGGTGAAGAGCACCGTATCGCCCTTCTTGACCTGGATTTCTTTGCGGGTGCCGTTTTCGAGCATCTTGCCTTCGCCGACGCTGACGACTTTGCCGCGTTGCGGCTTTTCCTTGGCGGTATCCGGCAGCACGATCCCGCCCGCCGTCTTCGATTCCGCCTCGACGCGCTCCACGAGCACCTTATCTCCCAATGGTCGAATCTTCATTTGTCCTTGCTCCTTTCCGTAAGATGACTAAATCCGATTCAGTTTACCTGGCGAAGAGATTACTGTTGTACTTCTTCAAAAAGAGCCGATTGAGCAGCTCCCGCAAAATATCCATGTCCACCGGCTTGCCGACGACGCCGAAGACCTCGAGCTGCAGCGCCTTACCCAGCATGTCCTCGTCCGTCTTGCGGGTCAGCAGGATGCAGGGCACCCGCGGGTAGCCCAGCCGGATGACTTTGACGGTAGCCAAACCATTGGGCCGCTCGGAATCCACGTCAACGATCGCGGTGTGGATCCGCCGGCTGGCGATGATGGTCACGAAGTCACTGGGCTTCTCGGCGACCAGCAGGTTGACGCCGCGCGGCTTGAAGATGTCGCGCAACGCCTGCGGCCAAGCCCAGTCCGCCGCACTGGCCAGCACGTTCACTTCATCGAATTGTGACCACTGAGCAACCATAGTAATACCGTGCCCATCATTAGAGCAAATACCATGCCACGCCCAAGGGTTCTACCAAATCAGACTTAAATCATTATCCGACAAGGAATTACAGTCCGGCGTCTGCACGTATCGATCTGGCAAAATTGCAGGCAGGGATCGAGCTTCTGCCACCCTGGCAGTTGCGCCGGCCGCGAACCTCCTGCTGAAAAGCGATCATATTGACATGGACCTGCGGTCCGGTAGAATCAACCCCTACACAGGGGATAGGGATTTAATTGGAGATGTACTCGTGAGAATCCAAGCGTTGCCTGCTGAATTGAGTGTTCTTCTTCTGGCGTCGCGGCCGCAGTACCTGGGTGCCAGCGTGGCCCCGGTCCTGGTCGGCTCGGCGTTGGGATATGCGCTGGTCGGCAGCTTCAACCTCGGCCTTTTCGTGCTGGCCGTGCTCGCGATCATGGCCCTGCACGCGGGGGCGAACGTCACCAACGACTACTTCGACAGCCAGTCCCACAACGACTGGGTGAACGAGCATCCCACGCCCTTCTCCGGCGGCCGGCAGTTCATCCAAAAGGTCATCCTCTCGCCCAGAGCCACCCTGCTGGCGGGCTTGGCCTACTTGGGCGTCGGCGCGGCCCTCGGGCTGGTGATCGTGGCCCTGTCGCGAAGCACCTTTATTCTTGGCGTCGGTCTGGTGGGCGTCCTCGGGGCCTATTTCTATACCGCCGACCCGATTCGGCTGGGCTATCGCGGCGTGGGAGAGATCGTCATTGGCTTTCTGTTCGGCATCCTGCCCGTGTATGCCTCGTACTTCCTGCAGACCCGGTCCATCGATCTGCTACCGCTGCTGCCGGCGGTGATCGTGGCGATCTTGATCTTCTTGGTGATCCTGATCAACGAGTTTCCCGACCTGCCCGCCGACCGCCAGGTGAACAAGCGAACCATGATCGTGGCCTTCGGCATCCCGCCCTGCATCGTGGTCTACCGCGCGACCCTGGCGGCCACCTACGTCGCTGCCGGCGCCATGCTTCTGCACGGGGCCACGTTCTTCGGCGGCCTCTTCTACCTGCTGACGCTGCCTCTGGGGATCTTTGCGATGCGCACCGCCAATGCAGAGGACCTGACCACACCCGGCCTGTACCGCGCCAACCAACTGACCATCCTCCTGCACAACGTCGGCAGCATCGCCCTGGCCGCGGGTCTGTTGCTCCCCGCCCTGGTATCCTGAAGAGACGCGCGCCAACCGGCACACCCACCGACAACTGCTGAGTATCTCATTCGCGCTACCCAAAAGGCGAGACTTGCGGTAGAATATGGCTATGGACGAGTCGGAAAAAGAACGCATCCGGCAGTGGGTTCGGAACTGGGAAGCGGTAGGCCCTGTTCTAGCGCGACTCCGCGATGAGGCCATCCGCAACACCGATACGGCGGCTGCCATCGACCAACTGTCCGACGCTTTTGAGTCCGCACGGCGCCACTGGCAACCGCCAACCACATCAGGTCTCGTGGAACAGCAGCGGTGGTTCGCGAGGCTGCGGCGATGAAATCACTCTTCCTTGCGGCCGCGGAATTGGAGACCCTCCTCGTTCAGCAGAGGTGGCGCTACTGCTTCATTGGGGGCATCGCGCTGCAGCGCTGGGGTCAGCCGCGACTGACGAATGATGTCGATCTGACACTGCTCACCGGCTTTGGAAATGAGGCTGCCTACGTCGATGTCCTGCTGAAGCACTACCGCGCGAGGATTCCCAACGGTCGCGACTTTGCTCTGGAGCATCGAACGCTTCTGCTCCAGTCCCAGGACGGAATTCCCATCGATGTGGCACTGGGCGGAATCGACTTCGAGGAGCGGATCGTGGCGCGTGCCACGCGCTACGAATTCCTGCCCGGAGTGTCTCTTCTGACCTGTTCGGCGGAGGACCTCATCATCCTCAAGGCATTCGCCGATCGACCCCGGGACTGGGGAGACGTAGAGACGATTATCGCACGCCAGCAGACACACCTCGACTGGCCTTACATCCTGGAGCAGTTGGAGCCCCTGTGCCAAGCCAAAGAGATGCCCGAGATCATAGACCGCCTGCTTCGCTTGCGCGAAGCCAAAAAATAGAGATCTGAGGCACCCATCGTCACCGGATCAGCTTGATGATCTCCTGGAGGTCGTTGGGGGCCTCGACGGGGGGGTTGCTGAAGGGGCCTTGCTTGTCCTTGTGGTAGTTGACCGTGGCATTGGCGTCCTTGAGCGTATGGCCGGTCAGGACGCAGGCGACCCGTTGGTCTTTCGCGACGGTGCCGTTGGCCAACAGGTGCTTGAGGCCGGCGATGGTCGCGGCGGAGGCGGGCTCGCAGCCTAAGCCGTGCTTGCCGATCAGGGCCTTGGCGTCGAGGATTTCCTGGTCCGTCATGGCCAGGACAACACCGTTGCACACATCAATCGCGCGGAGGCACTTCTTCAGGTTCACCGGCCGGGAGATTTCGATGGCCGAGGCGCAGGTATGCGGCGAGAAGTGCCGGGCCGTCAGGTCGGCGTAGTAGTCGTCGATGATCTTCCGGTTGACGTGACCGCCATTCCAGGCGAGCTTCTTGTTGTTGACCAGGTCGGTGAGGGTATCGGCGCCGGTGGCGTTGACGATCGCCAGGCGCGGGACGCGGTCGATCAGGCCGAGTTGCTTGAGCTCCAGAAACGCCTTGCCGAACGCGCTGGAGTTGCCGAGATTACCGCCGGGGACGATGATCCAGTCGGGTACATCCCAGCCGAGGGCCTCGATGATGCGGTACATGATGGTCTTCTGGCCTTCGAGCCGGAAGGGATTGAGCGAGTTGAGCAGGTACAGGCCCAGCTCGACACAGACCGCCTGGACCTGCTTCATGCAATCGTCGAAATCGCCCTGAATCTGGATGGTCTGGGCGCCGTAGTCCATCGCCTGGCTGAGCTTGCCGAAGGCGATCCGGCCGGAGCCGATGAAGACGGTGCACTTGAGGCCGCAACTGTGAGCGTAGAGCGCGACTGAGGCGGACGTGTTGCCGGTCGAGGCGCAGGCACAGGACTTGGCCCCCACCATCATGGCATGGCTGAACGCCGCCGCCATGCCGTTGTCCTTGAACGATCCGGAGGGGTTCAGCCCCTCGTATTGCAGGAATAGGCCCTCCGGCTTCATTCCCAGATGCTCGGCGATAGCCCGATTCTGTTGGAGGATCGTCTGCCCCTCGCCGATGGTGACCTTGTTCTTGTCCGGGCAGAAGTTCAGCAACTCGCGGAACCGCCACACGCCGGAGAAGTCCAGCGGCTTATCCCGCTTGGCCCAGCGCTTGCCGAACACAGCGAACTTGTCCGGCACCTTGATCTTATCCCAGTTGTACTGAATATCGAGCAGATCGCCGCACTGCGGGCACTTGAAGATCGACTCCGCGACGTCGAACTCGGCCCCACACGCCGGATTGATGCACTTCTGATACGCCCCAACACTCTGCGCCATGCCACAAGCTCCTTTTGAACCTTCCTATCGTCGCTGGGATTATAAGGGTTGTGTAGCTTGGCCGCAACCAAGGGTGGACGCCATGTTCGTGAGTTCGGTGTGGGCTTGAGTCAGGGGGCGGTGAGCGTCAGGATATCCTGAACATGTTTCAGCAGGCCGCTGACCTGCTCGATGGCCTTGCGCCGATCCATATCACATTCAAGATCGGGAAAGGCATCGTAACGGAATGCTACTGCGAAGTCCGTAAAATCGAGGAGTCCCGCAAAGGACTCCGGGATATGCTGCCCCGCGTCTTCCAGCAGGGTGCCAAGCTCGTCCAGATCGTGGATTTTCGGAAACGTCTCGCCGAGACAACACAGCCAAGCCTTCAGGGCTTTCTCCACCGCCTGCTGGACATGGAATCCAAATATCTCTGCCGAAAAGACCTGTGCATCCTCCATGCCCCGCAGAGCTCGACAGTCTTTCTCCGCCATCCTCAGCAGATTCCCGGCCTGCTCAAGATCTTTCATACAGGAGCCTGCCTTCCCTGATAGCAGTCGCAATAACGTGATTGGCAGAAGATTGCCACTTGTCAAACTCCGCGCGACTGTAAACCAGGATGTCCTTGGGAATCCGGAAGGGTCTGAGTGCTTTGCGTATGCGCTTCAACTCCGTCCAACGGCTGCGCTCACAATCAAATGCCTCGTCCTCCACCACCAAGAAATCCACATCCGACTCCGGCGTGGGGGTCCCGCGTGCGCAGGACCCGAATAGATACACGCGCTGCGGCTTCACCTCTTGCACAATGGCCGCCGCCATGCTCTCAATCAAATCTTCGGATAGGCTGACCATGGTGATCTCCTTGTGGCGTCAAGAAACACCTCTCCTACTGTACTCGATCGATCGGATAGCGTCCAGAGCTGGTGTGAATAGAGCCAATCTGGTACATTGTCGACATGAGCCAGGCCCTCGACAAGGTGCGGACCCTCAAAGCCACCCGAGGAAGACCGTGAGAACGCGCAAACATACAAAACTGGTGCGGGAAGGCCGGTATGTCGCGGAGGTCGAGGTCCACCTGATCGAATCCGAAGACAGTTGGGCGCCGTACCTGTCCCTGGAGGATGCTTACAGGCTCGACGATGTACGAGAGGCTCTGCGCGGCGGCGACATTGAAGCCGCCCCCAAGCTCGGCCGCATTTACGCGCTCAAGCTGCTCGCAGGATAGCGCAATGCTCTTCCACGTGATTTAGGAAGAGGCGCATATCGTACACCTCACTTGCGTTCTGCCTCAGCGTGCTCAATCACCGAATAGCAGTATTCCAGGGCTCCAGGGATCTAACAGACCGCAAGGTTCAAGGTTGCGGAGCGATAGAGATTACTGCCCCAGTGCTCACAAGAGGTATCTGTCCACTCGCACCCGATGCTCAGCCACGCGATGACCAATTCTGGAGTACCACACAGAAACAGTCCAGATTTTTCCACATTTCCTGTTGACAAAGCGACTTCATCCCCGTTGAGTGTAGTATGTGCGATGCATGCGAGCGACCTTTGCGGCACGACTTTGGCTCCCCTTTGTGGTCGCATGGTAGAGCGAGCGTCCCCGTTCACCCGAAGCACCCCCTCCTGCCCCAGACTGCGGGCTATGGTTGTGGCACAAGCAGAGAGGGAGAGGGGGGCATGAGGAAGAGGGGAAGATAGATGGAGACAGAAAGTATATACAATAGGAACGAGCAGGCATGAAAGGCCGGCACTGAGCCCTGTCTTTATCCATTAGGGGCCGCGGTGGCCCAAGCTACTCTCCTATAAGGGGCTGGCGATAGGGGCCGCCAGCCCCGAATGGCACTTCCATAAGCCCTATGTTGCATTGAGTAGGCGTGCTTTGGCAACGGCGCGAGGCTCGTTCAAGTACACCTGTTTCTTGCGTCGTTTCACCGC
>JAMCWO010000247.1 GCA_023481165.1 Planctomycetota bacterium
TGGACGTAGCGATTGGAGATGTGGAACAGGATGATCCCGCCGGAGGCGAGCTTCTGGAGGTAGATGGCCAGGGCCTCCCGCGTCAACAGGTGGACCGGAATGGCATCGGAGCTGAACGCGTCGAGGATCAGTAGGTCGAACGTCCCATCCGCCGCACAGCCCAGGCTCTGCCGGCCATCCCCGATGATCACTTCCACGTCCTGGCCCTGGAGCTCGAGATAGCGGAACAGCTTCGGATCCCGCGCGATCCGCTCGATCGTGGGATCGATCTCGAAGAAGGTCATCCGTTGCCCCGCCTCCTGGTAGCAGGCCGTGGTGCCCGTGCCGAGCCCCATCACGCCGACGCGCTCGAGCTTCCGCACGGCCCGCATGGACTTGAAGACCTGCGCCAGCGGACCCGCGCCATCGTAGTAGGTCCGCGGGGTCAGGAGGCTCTCCTCGTCCATGTCCTGGTCGCCGTGGAGCGTGGTCCCGTGGTAGAGCTTGTGGATGCTTTCCGATCTGTCCATGGTGACGCTGTAAACGCCGAAGAAGCTGCGCTGGTGAAAGAGCTGATTGTCCATCGTGTCGAGAGAGACCACGTGGAAGACAAGCACACCGAAGATCAGAGCGAAGCGCAGCGGGCGCTTGCGCGAGACGTAAAGGATCAGGCCGAGCGCGAGGCAGAACAGGAGGGGGCTCGCGTGGACCAGGTCCCACACATTCGGATGCATCCAGGCGTAGAAATATAACAACGCAAATAGTGCCGGCAGCGCGATGTCGAGCCCGTATCGAAGCAGTCCTTTCCCGGAGGACGGGAGCAGCAGACATCCGAGGGCCAGGACCAGGGGGTACTCGAAGATGAAGTCGAAGACGACCGGTGCGACCAGCGAGCAGAAGACGCCGCCCAGCAACCCGCCCACGGACATCCAGAGATAGAACTCGGTCAAGTGTTCCACGACGGGCCGGCGCCGGACCAACTCGCCGTGGAAGACCATGGCCGCGACGAACAACGTCAGCAAGTGCAGGGGCAGGGCGAAGCACAGGGGATCTCGTTCTGTGAAATAGAGCGCCGCCAAAGCATAGATCCAGGGCTGGAGCATGAGCATCCACTTATGCTTCACCAGGGGCCGGCGGGCGAACACCAGGATGAAGCTCAGAGAGTACAGCAACAGGGGAGCCACCCACAGGAAAGGAGCCGCCGCCACATCCGTGCTGATGTGCATCGTCACCCCCAGCAGCAGGGCGGAAGGGACAAAGGCCAGGGCCACCCAGCGCACCCGCGTCATCCAAGTCAGGTGCGAAGACAGGCTCGCCGCGGGCATCGCCTCTACACTCGCCGCGATTTCGGCGATTTCCCCCTGTCCCCGGCGGCGCTGGGCCGTCCATAGACCGAGCGCGTACAGGGCGATCAGCGTGATCAGCAGGGCATAGCCCGCTGTCCACAATTGGCCCTGCAACGTCAGCCCGAACTGGGGTTCCATGAGCACCGGGTAGGCTAGCAGAGCGACCAGGCCCCCGAGGTTGCTGGACACGTAGAGGAAGTATGGGTCGGCGGCGTGCGGGTGGTCGCTGCGGGAAAACCAGCTTTGCAGCAGGGGGGCCGTGGCGGAGATCGCGAAGAACGGCACGCCGATGGACACCGCCAGCAGCGCGATCAGCCAGGGCACCGGGTGCGTGCTGGCCGTCGGAGACCATGCCAAACCGACGTGCACCGGCAGAAAGAGCAGACCCACCAGCAGCACCGCGACATGCACGAGAGCTTGATTTCGCAGCCGCTGGAGCCGGGACAGCAGGTGCGCATAGACGTAGCCGGCCAGCAGCATTGCCTGAAAGAACATCACCGCCGTGTTCCAGACAGCCGGCGTGCCGCCCAGCAGGGGCAGGACCATCTTGGTGAACATCGGCTCGATGGCGAACAGGATCGCCGCACTCAGGAACAGGGCCGCCGAACACAACGGCAGTAACAGGGACACAGCGATACCGGAGGGGACCGTATGATTACGGGCAGGCAAATCCATAATGGTGTACTTGGGACCGATTCTGTACTTGTAGAGTTCCGGATACAGCCCGGTACTCTATGTCCGCCCCCCACGTACGTCAAGCGCAAAGGCAATGGGACCGTCGAGCATCAGACGGTTGCGCGTCGCGTTTGTAGTGACGCCGTAAGGCGTTATCCTCTTATGCTCTTGCGAGCACACTACAAGCCAAGGCCAGCGGCCTTGATGCTGCCACCCGGGGAAAGCAAAACCGCTGGTCCCGCGGTATTCGGGGCCAGCGGCACACCATCCTCGTGAATATGATTTAGGTGAAGTCTTTGTACTCGCGATCTTTGACGATGCCGGGCTGCGGCACGGGGTACTTCCCGTCGGCGTCGGGCCGAATTGGGGCCGGTGAATCCATCGTGAACTTGTCGACGTTCGGTGCCATCTCGTGCGGACAGTTGAGCATCTGTTCGTAGGTCACCGTATTGCCCGTGTGGGCGGCCATGCGGCCCATGGAAGCTACCAGACTGGCCTCGGTGCCGCGCTTGGCCTCGTTGTACGGCTTGTCGTTGCGGATGGCGTCGATCAGGTCCTCCCATTCGAGCCGGTACGGACTCGGCTCCGGCTGCGGAACCCGCCAGATCGGCTCGACGCCTTCCGTAAGCTGCCCTTTGAAGGTGCGGACCTTGCCGGGGTAATGACCGCTGGTCGTGATGATGGCCGAGCCCTTCGTACCGTGGGCATAGCTGGAGAAGGCGTTCGTGCAGCCGTCCATGTTGCGGCCCTGATAGAAGAGCTTCGTGCCATCGGGATACGTGTACTCGACGTCATAGGTATCGAAGTTCTGGTCCAGCGAATCGCCGCGATAGTGCCGGCCGCCGAGCGCGTGGGCCTGGATCGGCCACGCGCCTTTCATCCACGAGCACTCGTCGATCTGGTGGATGTAGTAATCGCTGAAGCAGCCGCCGCTGGACCAGAGCCAGCTATGGAAGGTGCTGATCTGCCACATCAGGTCGTTGAGCTTCCGGGTATTAGGGGTGCGGCTGGCCGTGGCGGAGCGGCCGGACATGCGATAGGCGCGCAGCAGCATGATGTCGCCGATCTCACCGTCTTCGATGCGTTTGCGCAGTTCCTGCCGGCCCCGGCAATGGCGAACCATCAGGCCGACGCCGACCTTGAGGTTCTTCTTGTCGGCCTCCGCGGCGAGTTGGAACATGCGTTTCGATGTGGGGCCGTCTGCCGTGAGGGGCTTCTCCATGAACACATGGAGGCCCTTTTCGATGGCATACGTGAAATGGACCCAGCGGAAGGCCAGCGGGGTGGCGAAGAGGGCGATGTCGCCCTTGCGGAGGCAATCCATGGCCTTCTTGTAGGCATCGAAGCCGAGGAAACGCCGGTCCTCTGGCACGTCCATCTTGGCTCCGTACCCTTCCTTCTGCAGGTTCGCATAGCTGCGGTCCAACCGGTACTGGAAGACATCGGCCATGGCTACCAGCTTGACCGGGCCATTCTTGGCGGACATAGCGTCGCCAGCCGCACCTGACCCGCGGCCGCCACAGCCGATCAAGGCAACCTTGATCGTGTTGTTCTCCGCCGCATACATGCGCGACGTGAGTCCGGCCGCCAATACCGAGGTCGCGGCGAGCCGGCCGGTATTCTTCAGGAAGTCGCGGCGGGAAGTGTTGTTTGGCGTGCGTTCACTCATAGTGGCTCTTCTCCTACTTCGATGGTCGTTACGGATGTTGTCCTGGACTTCCCAGTCACCATCTGCTCCTGGCCCGGCGGTCGCGCGGGCCCCAGGGCTCCATTATCGCCGGGATATGACGCGGCACAAGCAATTTCTCCCGGGAGGACGCGCGAAGGAGGGGGCCTATTGCACCGATTTGGTTGTGACGCCGCGGCGGGGACCCTATAATCCCGGGGACATCGTGGAGAATGATATGTTCAATCGTCTGAAGCTGTTTCCGGTTGCCTACGTACTGTGTGTCTCGTCCCTTGTCATGGCGGAGGCACGACTCAGGCCGGTATGGATAGGTTCCGAATCGAACCTGTTCGTCTGGACCGACACGTGCAATGTCTATGTGCTGCGGGAGGGCGATGCGGCTTTGCTCATCGACCTCGGTGACGGCAGCGTGCTGGACCATCTGGGCGAAATCGGCGTCCGACGGGTCGAATGGGTGCTCTTCACGCACCACCATCGCGAGCAGTGCCAGGGCGCCGCCAAGCTGGCCGCGTGGAAGCCGCAGGTTGCGGTCCCGGAGATCGAACGGGCCCTGTTCGAAGAGCCGACGCGATTTCGCAAGGCCAAGCCCACGCTTGGTGATGCCTATACCGTGCATGGCGCCAGCTACGTTCGCCCGCCCATCGAGTCGGTCCGGCTGAATCGCACGTTCAAGGACTTGGACGTATTCACTTGGCGGGGCCGGGAGTTCCGCTGTCTCGACACCAAGGGCAACAGCCCCGGCGGGATGTCCTACCTGTGGAAGGTGGACGGCCGCTGGATCGGCTTCAGCGGCGATGTCATGCTTGATGGCGCCAAGATGCACACCTGGTTCGACACGGAATGGGACTACGGTTTCGCCAAGGGACTCTACGAGCTGATCAGCTCTGTCAGTCTGCTCCAGAGCTACGCTCCGGCGTACTTGCTGCCCTCTCATGGAGAGGCGGTATCCCGGGCGACGGAGCAGTTGCAGGAATACCAGAGCAAGCTCCGCACGCTGGCCAGGCTGTACGTGCGCGGTTATGAGATCAACACGTTCGGCGCCGACGACCAGGATACCGTCTCGAAACCCACGTCGATTCCGGACCTCTGGCAGGTCACGCCGCACCTCTACAAGTTCAAGAGAAAGGACTTCTGGCCGAACTTCGGGATTCTGGTCGCCGACAGCGGCCATGCCCTGGTCTTCGACTGCGGCTTGATCGGCCGGGACCTGCTGGCGCGGTCGCTGGCCGCCCTGCAGGAGCAGCTTGGCTTGCAGAAGATCGACGCGGTCCTGATTACGCACATGCACGGCGACCATTTCCTCGATGTGCCTTACCTGCGCCAGAAGTGGGGGGCGCAGGTCTGGACGCTCCAGGACGTCGCGGGCGTGTGCGAGCACCCCGAGCGCTATGACTACGCGGCGATGATCCCCGCCTACCAGGCGGGCTTCGATTCGCTGCCCATCGACCGCATCTTTCAGCGCGGCGAGCGCTTCGAGTGGGAGGGCTACACGTTCACCGTCGACTGGATGCCGGGCCAGACCCAGTTCGGCTGCTGCATTCACGGTCAGATCGACGGCCGGCACATCGCCTTCACGGGCGACAATCTCTTCGGCGATCCCGCGGACCCGCAGCAGAACGGTCACGAAGCTGTCGTTGCACGCAATAGCGCCATCTTCGAGGAAGGCTATATCTACGGCGCCGAATACCTGCGGAGCCTGGTGCCGGACCTGATTGTGGCTGGGCACTCGTGGGTTATGGACCGGCCGCAGCAGATGATCGAGCGATTCGCTGTGTGGGCCCACGAGATCCGTGACGCGTACGTGAGCCTCAGCGCGGAGGAAGACTACCGGTACATGTTCGACCCGTACTGGGTCCGGGCGGAGCCGTACCGCGTGTTTGTCAAACCCGGCCAAACGGTGGATGTGACCCTGCATGTCCGCAATTTCCTGTCTCGACCGCAGAAGCATCGCATCGAGGTGCATGCTCCACGCGGTGTCAATGTTGAGCCGTCTCTGCTGGATAGCTCTGTAGGGCCTCGGTCCAGTGGCCGATTCCCTCTGAAGATCAACGTGCCATCAGACACCAAGCATGGCCTGCGTATCGTCGCCTTGGACGTGACCGTCGACGGCAAACGCTATGGCGAATGGTTTGACCTGATTGCGTGCGTGGCGCCGTAGGGTCTGCCCCGCATATCTTCTCCCGCTAACGGGCCGAAGTCCCATTGCCAAAGGGGACTTCGGCGGGAAGCTCCTTCCTATATTGCTGGTAAAGGGCGATGGCCTGCTCATCCGAAACGCCTGGTGCAATAACCAGGCGGGTGCGGGATCTGGCGGTCTGGCCGGTCTTGAGATCAAGGCCGAAGCGAGAGAAGTACAGGGAGTAATGGCCTTCGCCTTCGTAGGGCGTCGCGACGGCAAAGCAGTCTTCCGGTGGTGACATCACAACCGCCACCAGACCGTTGCCGGGGCTGCGCCGCAGAGCCAGCGGGGCCGCCAGCCGCGGCATGATCGTCCAGTTCACCGGGTTCGGCTGAAGGCCCCAGCGACCGTCGCGGATGATCGGAAGAACCTCATCGTCTCTAGGGAACATCTGCCAGTCGCCAAAGGTCTTCCGCGCCGGCAGGAGGCCGGGTTGGCCCTGGGCCTCGGGATCCTCGCGGACATACACGCAGGGCGTGGGAAAGGCCTCCCCGAAATAACAGGCGAGAAACGACTCGAACTTGCTCAAATCCTTGCGGGCCGTGACGGTGGTCTCCAGATCAATCGTCTGCGGGTCTTTCCAGCGATACAGGGCGGTCATCTCGAAGGGGCGATCCGCCGCCTCGGGCCAGATGACTTGCACCGCTCCATTGGGCAGCAACTTCGCTGTGCTGGGCCAGTCCCAGGCCCCGGCGCCATAGCGTTTGCCTGTCGTGAAGACCCGGTAGAAGCTGAGGATCCCCATGCTCCGGTCCAGCCGCGCACCCGTAGGAATGTGGACGACGGGCGCCAGGCCCAGCGATTTGTCCCCTTGTCGCAACGTCCCGCGCAGGACGCCCGTGTCGAACGCGTATTCGCCTTTGTCGTTCGCCACGAAAGCCAGCTTGCCGGCAGTCTCCTGGCCGGTGGCCAAGCCGGCCAGGAACATCGTCACTATCGCGAGACAAGGAAGTAGGGTGCGTACTACGCACCATTCCCCTGACGGTGCAAAGCGGTGCGTGATACGCACCCTACAGAGATACGCAGGATCAGCAGTCATATCGAGGCCCTCTCATGCCTACTTCTTGCCACTTTCTTTCGGCAAGTCACAGGCGACGCGGATGCCGATGGAATCGATCTGCGGCAGCCACCAGCGGCTCTTGGGGATCTGGGGGTCGTTCATGCGCCACCAGTCCTCCTCAAACCCCCGGGCGGCACAGCGCAGCTCGCCGGCCGGACTGTCGTGGAAGCCGCCCCGAGCCACGTGCACCTTGCCGTCTTTCGGGCCGGTGGGATTGATCGTCAGCTTCTGTTTGGCGTCCTCCTGGTAGCCGGTCGGACTGTAGAAATCCTGCACCCACTCGCGGACATTACCGAACATGTCATAGAGGCCCCAGGCGTTCGGCTTCTTGGTGCCCACGGCGTGCGGCTCAACGTTGGCGTTGCCGTTGTACCAGGCGTAGTCCTTCAGCCCCTCCGCATTGTCGCAGACGCCGAAGGCGCTGGTGGTGCCGGCGCGGGCGGCGTATTCCCATTCCGCCTCCGTCGGCAGGCGGTACTTCTTGCCGGTCTTCTGCGAGAGCCATTGGCAGAACGTCGTGGCATTGTGCCAGGTCATGCCGATGGCCGGGTGCTTCTTGCTGTAACCCATTGTCATGTCGCCGTAGACGGGCGTGGGGCCGGTAATGGCATTGACGCCCGCGGCGTTCTCCGCTACCGTCTTCTCGGCCGCCTGCTCTTCGGCGAACTCTTTCTTCGCTGTGCCCGTCTCCTGGTAGTAGGCCAGGAACATCTCCAGTGTGATCTCCGTTGTGCAGAGGTAGAAGGGGCTGAGCTGCACCTGGTGCTGCGGGCCCTCGCAGTCCACGCGGTCGGCCTCGCCGGCGGGGCTACCCATCAGGAACGTGCCGCCGGGGATCAGGACCATGTCGATGGCCAGCTTGGAGCCGTCCTTCGTCGTCACCGTCTCGGTGTACTTCTTCGGGAGGTTGTCTTTCGAGGCCTGGGCCGTCCCGACCATCAGAACGCCGCCGGCGCATGCCAGCAGAATGCCACAAGTTACGACGCTGCTTCGCTTCACTGTCTGTCTCCTAGTAACATGCTTTCCTGTCATCTCACAATAATTTCGTCCGGCCCGGAATGAGCGTCGGGTAACTGCCGCTGGCGTCCGGTTTCACCGGCGGCTCCATGCCATCGTGACAATTCTCCGCCTTGGGCGGATAGAAGAAATCGGATTTCTTCATCTGCTCCATGGTGACTTCTTTGCCCGTGTAACAGGAGATCTGTCCCATGATGCCCATCAGTGTGCTGGGGATCATGTAGTCGCCGTTGTTGATCGGCTGGCCGGCGCGGATCGCGGCGAAAAGCAGATTGTGCTCGCGCTGGTACGGGTCGCACTTGCCGGTCCAGCGCCAGGGATTCTCGCCGGTGATCCGGCAGGCCGTGATATCCGCCTTGCCCTTGGTGCCGGAGATGATGCTCGAGACCTCGTCGTAGCAGCCGGTCGTGGTCCGGCAGAAAGCGTAGATCCGCACCCCGTTGGCAAACTCGTAGATAACCGAATGGTGGTCGAACACATCGCCGTAGATCGGCTCAATCATCGACGACCGTCCGCCCAGGCCATGACATTTCACCGGGACCTGGTTGTGCATGACCCAACTGGAGCGATCCAGGTTGTGCACCAGGGACTGCGGGACATCGTCGCCCGAGAGCCAGCGGAAGTGGTACTGGGTGCTGCACTGCCACTGCACCTCGGACAGGCCGGGCTTGCGGTCGATGACGACGTACGGAGCCCGGAGGAAGTTCTCCTCGATGGCCACGATATCGCCAATAGCTCCATCATAGATCCGCTGCACAGTCTCTTGATAGCCGGTGTGGTAGCGGCTCTGGAGGCCGGAGACGAGGCACAGGCCCTTCTCCTTGGCCAAGTCGGAAGCCTTTTGCATCATCTTCATTCCGGCGGGATCAATGCCGTGGGGCTTCTCGACAAACACGTGCTTGCCCGCCTGGATCGCCGAGAAGGCGTGGAGCGGGTGGAACTTGGCCGCGTTGGCGATCGTCACCACGTCGGATGACTCGATGACATGCTTGTACCCGTCGAAGCCCGCGAAGAGGTGGTCGTCGTCGGCCACGACCTGGCTACCTCTATCCTTGCGGATGAGCTCCCGGACCGCTTTGACACGATCCAGGAAGATGTCGCACATGGCGACCAGCCGGGCGCCTTTGTCGGCGGCCAGCGCCTGGGCCGCGGCGCCGCTGTTGCGTCCGCCGCAGCCGATCATTCCCACCCGGATGATGTCGCTACCTCCGGCGTACGCTCCGATATTGAGCGCCCCCAGCACCGAGGCGGAAGCCACCCCGGTGGAAGCCTTCAGGAAGTCGCGTCGTGTCGTCCCCACATTTGTGCCGGATGCCTTTACCTCTGCCATATTACCTCCTGTACAGTCAATCCGTATAAGGTCGGTTGCCTGGGCAACTATGGTAGCCGACCCAGCCGGCCAATTCAAGGGGCGTCCCCAAATGGAATTGGCTTTGTTTGGCATCTTCTGCCCGTCGCGACCCAGCTCTGCCGGGAATTGGCTTTGTTTCGCACGATTGCCCCTCGCCTCTTCGTGGGTTGGGTGTCCCCGCCCGATTTCTTCCGAATTGGCTTCGTTTCGCATGATCGGCCTCCGATCCCGGCCGGTCCGCTCTTCGAAATTGGGTTTGTTCTGCACAATCGCCCCCTGAGAACCCGGTCGGGCTTCCCCAATTGGGTTTGTTTCGCACGAACGGCCCCGGCCAGGACCCTGCCTGTTTGGCGTGGCGAATTGGGTTCGTTTTGCACGTTTCGCCCTCCGCGGCCCCAGCCGACCGCCCGAATTGGGTTCGTTTTGCACGATTGCCGCTCGGCCCTTCGTAGGTTGGGCGTCCCACCCGACACCTCCCCGGGGGCCGATTGGCTTTGTTTCGCACGATGGGTCCACCCCCGCCTCTTACTTTCAACATTAGACTTCACACTTCGAACTTCTCCTAATCTATATACCTCCCCCTATTACCCGGCGTGTTGCACGAATCGGGCCGAAATTCTGTGCGCGCACGATGCTCCCATGCCACCTAACTCTTTATGCCCAAAGGGATAAGAAACTTTTCACCCGGGAGGCGTTTTGCCTTTTCAACTGTTGCACAAACGTGGCCGTTCGCAGGGCGGGGACCTCCCAACACGATCCATCGCGTTTAACACATTCGGGGTACCAGCGGAGAGGGCGGACCGGACGTGGTGGATTGCTTTGGCGCGGAAGGCTTTCTGGAGGTTGTCCGACTTGGCTAGGCCAAGTGACCCGGTTCATGAGGGCTCGCAACGGGAAGCACGCCACCTTCCCGTCGGTACCCGTAAAGCGCTAAACGCAGTAGTTCCGGCCGAAGGCCGCCCGGCCACGGAACCGGGCTCATTCCTGCGCATTTCGCATATTGCTTTGGACGCGTCCTCCCGCCTGCGACCACAGACGTTATGCCGCGGCCCGCCGATCTCCGGTACGTGGGTGGCACAAGGCGGATGTGACCGACAGGTTAGACCAGCGGTGCAAGTCCCGTTGCGACGCGCCGGCCGCGGTGGTACTCTACCACCGTAATGGGAGAGATGGTGGTTGACAGCAGGGCAGGGGTGTATGGAGAAAGTGAAATGTGTAGTGCGACCCCCGTTCTTGGTTGGGAGGTCTCGATGAAACGGCAAGTGATAGTCCTGAGCCTTCTGGCCATCGTGGCTCAAGCGGTCCCTGCCTCGGAGACGGAGGTGACCGTGGCGACGACCTTCCCTGGGAACAAAGGTCCCGGTTGGAAGGAGACTATTGATGTGGCCGGAGCGGTCGGTCCAAAGCACACCGTCGATTTTGACGAGGGTGGATTTGTGGTGCATGACAAGGCGACAGGGAAGGAACTCCAGCGGTCTTCCCCGCGCGAGTTCTGGCAGAAGGTGGAACCCGCCCGGTCGATCGATCCGCAGACGAACGCCAACGATCCCCGGATTCTCTATGACCCGTTATCCGAGCGCTGGTTTGCCTGTGCCGCCGGGACCACGGTCGCGGACTGCTTTCTGGCCGTATCCACCAGCTCCGATCCCACGCAGCCTTGGAAGGGGATAAAGCTCCCGCTGCCGCCCATCGATCCCTACATGAAGATGGGCGTCGACAAGAATGGGCTTTATATTTGCTCCTGCAACGGCGACCCCGACTGGCAGCGGGCGATGAATTGCTATGTGCTACCGAAGAGCGAGGCCATCGCCCCCGGTGGGCCGGTGTTGACCCATGGTCAGACCTTCGCGAAGCTGCAATTCGCCGCCATGCCGGCCATGGATCTTGACCCCAACAAGGCGGCGGACGCTCCGGAAGTTCTCTTGGTCAACGAGTTCAGTGACGGGACCTGCGGCAAGTTGTACTTGTACCGGATCACCTGGTCGGGACTGACGGCCAGCATCTCGGACGTGCAGACGATTCCCTTGAGCAAGACGTACCAGACTCCCAGTTCCAACAACGCGGTCCAGCCGGCGCCCGGGCCGAAACTGCGTGCCGGCGGTGGGAACCGACGGCTCGAAAGTGCTTTCGTGCATAAAGGCAGCGTGTTCGGCTGTCATGGAGCGAAGCGCACGGCCGGTTCGCGTCCGGGGATACTCTGGTACGAACTGCGGATAAGCGATGGGGCGCTGCTCCAAGAGGGCTTCGTGGACGACCCGCAGTGCGATTATCTCCATCCCGCGCTGGCGGTGGACAGCCGGGGCAACATCGGAGTGGGTTGCACCAGGACGTCGGAGACCCAGTTCCCGTCGGTCTACGTGATGATGCATGCGGCTACCGACCCAGCCCATACCATGCGCGCGCCCGTCTTGGCGGTGCCGGGCACCACCTATTATAGATACTCGGGCGTTGCCGCTGTCAATCTGAGCCACTACAGCTCGACCTGCATCGACCCCTCGAATCCCGATCTGCTCTGGACGTATCAGGCGTACGCCCATAGCACCGTCGATAGACAGTGGTGCACCGCCTGGGCGGCCTTTTCGTTGTCGTCGGTGACGAAGCCCACCTCCAGCGCAGCATCAGCAACCGAGGTCGCTCCCCACGCGAAGGACGGTCAAGCCAAGGCTCCTCCTCGCTAACGCGCCCGGGGACCGGGAGTGTCAGGTACTCTTTCCAGTTTCGCGGTTCTTGTTCCTGCATCGTCCGGCCTCGATCCGGATCGGAGAAAGACAAGAGCGGCCCGCTATTTCCTCTGGAGGGCGGCCGGGCGGGGGCAGGTGTTGACGAAGGCGAGGGACTTCTCGACGAGGATTTCGCCGGTCTTTTCGCCCAGACAGGTCCGGGTGATGTAGTCGTACCGCGCGAAGCTGTTCCAATCCTCCTTTGTCAGGATGTAGCCGAAGGCGTCGTTGGTCAGGCCGAAGAGCAGGTTGTGCTCCCCGTGCATATTGCGCTTGAGGTAGAAGCCGAGGTTCGGCAGGGCCTCGCCGGGAATCGTCAGAATCTGCGCGTTGCCGAGGTTTACGACGTTGACTTGGGTCGCAATGGTACCCTTATCGCTCAACTGGAAACCGAGCGGGGACAGCTTCACTACCGTTCGCAGCATCTCGTTCTCCACCGGAAACTCGAGGGTCGTGCTGCCGCAAAAAAGCGCTGGGTCTTCCTGAACCGGGGCATCCGCGACGAGGCGGATTGCCTCATCGGCGAGGAGTTGTCCGATACGGATACATTCCTCCCACGTCTGGATGTCCTTGCCGTCCGGACCGCGACAATCGGCCGTCACCATGCCGCCCTGGGCACTATTCATGAAGAGGGCGGTGCCGGCGTTTCGTTCCTTGATCCGGTCGCACAACGGCCCGACGAAATCCGGGCACAGGATGCCCTGGTCCGGCCCGATGATCTCCGGGTGAGAGGCGTAGTTGATGAGCGTGACAACCGGCGCGCCGGCGGCGTTGAGAACCTGGATGACGTGGCAACGTGGGTCGTACAGCTTCTCGGCGTAATAATTGTAGGCGATTTTGCCCCGGGCCTTGCCGGTGGCGATCTTCACTTTGGCCGGCTGCAAGTGGTCCACGGCTTCGTTGATCGCTTCCGCCAGCTTCACACAAACACTCTCTATATACTGCAGGTCCGCGCCGGTTTTGCTGCTGCGGTCGGGAAAGCCGTAACAATCCGGGGCGCTGTGGCAGTGCGTGGCCCCCATGAGAATATTCGGTGCGGGAATGCCTTGGACCCGGCGGCGGACCTTGTTGCACAGGACGCCCGGGAAGCCGAGGAAATCCGCGCTGCAAACCGCGACGCGTGTTCCGTTATTCTCCAGCACCAGGGCCCGAACTGTCAGTTGGCCGATCCTGCGCGTGACCGGTTGGGATGCGCCGACCCCGCCGGAGACGGGCAGCAGCTTCTCCGGCGTGACATCGCGCACGGCGACCGCCGCCCGAAAGGCCCCGAACGCGGAGCCCCCCAGGAAAAGACACAGCAGGGCCCCGGAGAGCAGCATTTGCGGCAGATTCGGTCTGGTGCTCATGGCATTTCCTCCCGAACGGATTGACGGATCGGCACACAAAAGAGATGATATACAAAGAACGTGGACGGGTGCAACGATGCCGCGCTGATTTTGGGCATCGTGTCGCCGACGCCGTCCGGCGGAATCAGGGCACGTCGTCGAAGAGGTGGGATCATGAATGAGCACCGAGGGTTCACCCTGATCGAGTTGCTGGTGGTCATCGCCATCATCGCTGTTCTGATGGCGATTCTGGTCCCCACCCTGCACCGGGCCCGCGAGCAGGGACAGCGGGCCGCCTGCCTGAGCAATCTCAAGCAACTCACCGCCGCGTGGATCATGTATGCCGATGAGAACGACAACAAGATCGTTGCCGGGTCCACCGGCCGGGGCGGCGAGAACAACGTCCCGCCGAAGGAAGACGGCTGGGTCCACTGGGCGGGTTACTCCGACGCCACCACGGAACAGAATCAGATTCGCGCCATCGAGGAAGGGGCGCTCTTTCCGTACGGCAAAACGAGTAAATTGTACAAGTGCCCCAGCGGGCTGCGCGGCGAGATGCGGACCTACTCGATCGTCGATTCGATGAACGGCTGGCCCACCAAGCCCGACCTCATCGTCAAGAACCGGATGCGCATCGACCGCCCGGGCGAGCGCATCGTCTTTGTGGATGAAGGCTGGGTTACGCTCGCCAGTTGGAGCATCCCCTACGACCGGGAAGCCTGGTGGGGCTCCGCGGTCACGCAGCCGGGGATTCTGGCCGGAGGCAATCGAAATTTCGACCCGCCCCCGGTGCGGCATGGCGATGGGACGGACTTCTCCTTTGCCGATGGACGCAGCGAATACTGGAAATGGCTGGACCGGCGCACGATCGAGTACGGCAAGATGATGCCCGGCTCCAATCCTCTGCAGCCCGGCAATCCCGATCTGCATCGTACGCAGAAGGCCGTCTGGGGCAAGCTGGGCTACGTGCCGGTGCCCGAGAACAATTGAGAGCAGAAGCAGCCTGTGTATGGCATGTGCAACCCATATCTCCTTGAGGAGGAACAGCAATGAGAACGAACACCGCGTTGTTTGCATTACTGGTCTGCGCCGGGATCGTGCCGGCGGCCAGTGTGGCGAATGCCGGCCTGCGCGACGGCCTGGTGGGCTATTATCCGCTGAACGAAGGGACAGGGACGATCGCGCACGACATGTCGGGCAGTGGACACGATGGAACACTGAATAATGGCATCACCTGGGTCTCGGCGGGATACCAGGGCGGCGGCGTCAACGATAATGGCGCGACGGACGCCAGGATTCAACTGGGAACCTGGAATCCGGCCGAGGGAACCGGGCAGCTTTCTCTGGCCATGTGGATCCGGTGGGCCGGCGGCGGCGGCACCTATCAAGGCCTGCTCGGCAAGCGAAACACCTGGCCCGGCACGACGATGTTTCAGTTCCAGGTCCGGCCGGAAAATGGCGGCACGTTCCGCCTGGAAACGGGAAGCTATCAGATCGTTTCGCCCGCCAACACTCTCAGTCCGCTCGTCCGCACCTGGGTACACGTCGCCGCGACCTTTGACGGAACCACCGCCCGGCTTTACCTCAACGGCAAACAGGTAGCGTCCGGGCCTTTTGCCTTCACGATGGCAGGCACAGGCTCCCTGATGGGCATCGGCAGCGTCACGGGTGGTGGCGCAGGTTACGACGGGAACGGCCAAACCTTCTTGGGCGATATGGACGAAGTCGCCATCTTCAACCGGACCCTGTCCGCTCCGGAGGTTGCCCTCGCCATGATCGGTCTCGGCGGAGACCGGGCCGCCGGTCCCCGCCCGGCGGACAAGGCCACCGATGTGCCGCAAGACGTGGTTCTGGCTTGGGACCCGGTGAAGACGGCGGGGACGCGCGATGTGTACTTCGGGACGACCTACGTCGATGTCAACGATGCCAGCCGGGCCAAGCCGGGCAGCGTCCTGGTCAGCCGGGGTCAGAAGAATACGATCTTCGCTCCGGCCGGGCTTACCTATGGCCAGACGTACTACTGGCGGGTCGATGAGGTGAATGGGACCCCCGATGCCACCATCTTCAAGGGTGACATCTGGAGTTTTACGGCCGAGCCCTTTGCCTATCCGATCCCGAATATTAAGGCGAGCGCTTCCAGCGCCCAGGCCACCTTCAAGGCCGAGAAGACCATCGATGGATCGGGACTCAATGCGAACGACGAACACTCCACCGATCTGGCGCAGATGTGGGTGAGCACGGGGACCCAGCCGAACTGGATCCAATATGAATTTGACAAGGTGTACAAGCTGCATGAGCTTTGGGTATGGAACTCGAACTCGATGCTCGAGTCGGTTATGGGCTTTGGCGCCAAGGAAGTCAAGATCGAGTATTCGCTGGACGGCGCTGCCTGGACCGAGCTTGCAGGGGTTCCGGAGTTCGCCCAGGCCACAGGCTTGCCGAACTACACGCACAGTACCACCGTTTCCTTCGGCGGCGCCATGGCCAAGTACGTCAAGCTGACGGTTGTGAAAAGCTGGGGTGCCATGATGGCCCAGGCGAGCCTGAGCGAGGTGCGGTTCTTCTCCGTGCCTGTGCTGGCCCGTGCGCCCCAGCCGGCCGACGGCGCCAAGGACATCAGCGTGGCCGCGGACCTATCCTGGCGGCCGGGCCGCGAGGCCCAGTCGCACAAAGTGTACTTCGGTACCGACGCCGATGCCGTGGCCACGGGCGCCGCCCTAGCCGTTACGCAGACCGAACATGGCTTTACGCCTGCATCCCCGACGTTTGGCACCACCTACTATTGGAAAGTGGACGAAGTTGGCGACGGCGGGACCTATGCGGGCAACGTCTGGAGCTTCACGACCCAGGGGTTTGGGGCCCTGGAGGACTTCGAGAGCTACAACGACAACGTCGACGCCGGCACGACCGTCTACCAGACCTGGATCGACGGCGTGACCACCGGCGCCAGCGGCTCGACCGTGGGATACGCGGAGGCCGCCCAAGGGACCTTTGGCGAGAGGACAATCATACACAGCGGCAGTCAGTCGATGCCGCTGCAGTACGACAACACCAAGGCGCCGTTCTACTCTGAAGCCGAACGCCAGTTTGTGGCGCCCCAGAACTGGACGGACAAGGGAGCCGATAGCCTGAGACTGTACGTCCGCGGCCGCGCGGGCAGCTTCCAGGAGACCGCCCCGGGCCAGATGATCATGAGCGCCATCGGGACCGACATCTGGGACACCGCGGATCAGTTCCGCTACGCCTATAAGAACCTCAGCGGCGACGGCTCGATGACGGTCCGCGTCGACAGCTTGATTCGCAGCGACGGCTGGGCGAAGGCGGGCGTCATGATCCGCGAGAGCACCCATCCCGGCTCGAAGCACGCGTTTATCTGTCTGACGCCGGACTACGGGGTTTCGTTCCAGCAGCGTCCGGAGACCGGCAATGTGATGAGCCAGGTGTCGACCAACGTCGTGGTCGCCTCATCCTGGGTGAAGTTGACCCGGACGGGCAACGCCTTCACCGCGCAGCGCTCGGCCGACGGCGTCACGTGGACCAATGTCACGTTCACAGCGCCGGTGAATATCTCGATGGCCGGCAATGTCCTTATCGGTCTGGCCCTGACCAGCCACAATGCCGCGACTCTGACCGCGGCGGAGTTCTCCAACCTCTCGACCACCTTTGATGATTG
>JAMCWO010000338.1:0-3077 GCA_023481165.1 Planctomycetota bacterium
GCAGCCCGCCGGACCGCCCAGAGCCACGGCATTTTTGGCATTTGCGAATCGGCGCGCGATCTCCTGGAACTGCCGATTCGGTTCCGCTTTGCCCGTCGAGTCCGAAACCGGCGTGCCACGCAGGCGTGTCACTTCCTGTAGAATCGCCGCCACGGCGCGGTACTCCTGCCCGGCGGGAATCTGAACAAAGTGGTCCGCATTGGCCGCCGTCATGGACAGCTTCGGACCGATATAGACGAATTCGCCGCGGTACTCCGGCCCCCGGTGGTGCATCTGGGCGAACTGCCCGGCGAACTCCACGTTCGAGATCCAGGTTTCCAGGAACTCGGCCCCGAAACTCAGAAGGAAATCGCACTCCGCTAGATCATAGCGCGGAAGCACCGCTTGGCCGAAGAGCTTCTCATGGGCGGCCCGCAAAGGCTCATAATCGAAAGCCTCGTAGAAGGCGACGGCCCCCGGCAGACCCAGCGCGCGGTGGAACTGCTCCATGATCTCGGCCTGGGTTCCCGTCTGCAGGTCACTTACGATCAAGAGCCGCTTGGCGCTCTTGAGAGCACCGGCCACCTCGGTTAGTACTGTCATCCAGGGGAGTGGTTCGAAGCCGGAGGGTGGAGGAGGGGGGGAACAAGATTCGGTCTATCCAGACCTGGGCCTTGTATCCGGTGCCGCTCCTTGTCCGCGGCCCGCGGCCCTTCGGGTTCCTGACGTAAGACTCCGCGTGGACGAGCCTCTCCTACTCTCCGCAGCGGCCCGCGTACTCGGTCCGGATCATACAGCCCCTGCGGCGCCGACTGCCCGCGTGGGCATAGCCCACCCCGATTGACCGGGTGGTTCGGATTGCCCTCGCATTTGACGACACGGCCTTCGCGGATGCGCACGTGCATGCCGCAGCCCGCCGGACATTCTCGACAGGTTGTGGCGAAGATGGTCCACAGGCCGGGCCGGAGGTACGGCTGCTCCCGCGCCGCGGCGATCCACCGATCCGGTAGCTTCTGCCCGATCCGGCCGGGGTCCGCCGCCGGTGCGGCATCCTGGGTCCGGGCCGAATCCATGTGATGCATGAATCCCAGACCGGCCCCGGAGGCGCCGGCCATCCAGCGAAGAAATGTCCTTCGATCCCTCAGCGCAGATCGTACCTCGAGCATCTCACATGGCAGATGCCTCCGCCCCGATGCGCAGCGGCGCTGCGCGGGCAGCCTCTGGTCCCGTCGGTCACGCCATGATGGACCGAAGAACGTAGGGGTGAGCGATTCTTCAGGTTCCCGAACGCGCTGGATCGCGTTGGGGGTCCCGTGCCCATACGGGCGTGAGTTCTTCCCCCTACGGGCCCCTCCCCGTAAGGGCAAGTCAAGAAGCTATTGCGAAGGTACAGAGGATGGGTGCAAAAACCAATAAGCAATACTCCTCAACGTACCTGCCAATTCGCGTACGTGTCACTCGACGCAGAGTTCGCCGAAAGTCATTTTGCCGGACGAATAGGCAAATTTCGCAACGCGACTCCGGATTTTGCTCACAGCGCATCAGTGGGGGAAGCGGTTTGAGGATCGAAGGTGGTATTCGGCTCAAAGGGGAAGAGGGGCTTGCGCCAACGGGTGTAGGTCAGATGCTCAAGGCACATGTCGCCGGAGCCCGGCGTCAGGAGCATGATGTAGCGAGGGGCGATCCGGGTCAGCCCCGGATAGAGGTAGCCTTCTTTAACGACGACAATTTTGCGGCTCAACGGATCGATGCCACACGGCGTGAATTGGCTGGGGTCGACGAAGGCCATGGGACCGTCCGCCAGGATTGCCTCGACATCTCCGATCCGGACGATCGCCATGCGCGGGTTCGGGATGAGGCGCACGACTTGGGCCCCGGCCGCCAGTGGAGGCCCAAACCGCTTCTCCACGGTGGCACCGATGGCAAGAGGCAGTTTCCCTCCCTCGCCGGCCTCGAAGCAGCGGTTCACGGCCGGCGTGTCGTTGATGCCGGCAATTCCCTGCGATTGCTCATGGTTGCCTCCGGTATGTCAGCACCGCCACACCCGGCTTGGCCGACACGGCGACCGCCAATCCATCATCCAGTAGTTCACGACCACTGTGCTGCTCCTGCGCGCCGGTATCCAGATTGGCCACAGCGTAGTTTGCCTGGGCGTCCAAGCCAAACAGCGCCAGATGAGCCGACTCGTAGAAGCTGTTATGCCGTCGGAACACCTGGACCATGCCTTCGCCCGCTTCCGGCCGGTCGAATTGCCAGGCCATCCAGACCGTGTCATCCCGCGTCCAGGGCGTCAGCGGATAAAAGTCGCCGTAGTAGTTCGGTGCGATCTGCCGCCACTGGCCGATGAGCCGTCGAATCGCATCGTAGTCGAGGTCTTTCAAACGAATATCGATCCCGAAGCCGGTGCTCTGGCCGGCGTTGCTCCAGAAAGCGTACGGTTCGACAGGCGTGTGGCCGCTGCCATAGTAGGAGGCGTTGCGCGTGAAGACGGTGCCGGTGCCGTGGAACGGCAGCCATAGGGACAGGCCGTACATCATGCATTGGTGGCCCGTCGCTTCGTAGGCATAGTCGCTGCGCCACAGCGGCACCGCGCGGCGCATCGTCTCCGCATCGTTGCGCCGGCCGCCGCTGGCGCACGAGTCGATGAGCATGTTTGGATGCCGGCGGCGCAACTCGTCCCAATACGCGAGATAGCCGGTGACGTGCTTGATCTCCGTGATGCCCTGACGGTCCGGCGCATCGGCCCCGCGCCAGTGGTTCAGCGGGTCCATGTTGAAATCCTGGCGATAAAGGTCGATTCCCTGCTCGTTCAGAAGCTGGTCCGTGTGCTCGGTCAGCCATTGCCGTGCGGCATCATTGCCCAGGTTGAGCAGGCCGCCCTTGGCCCCGCCCAGCACCCATTCGGGATGGTTGTCCGCCAGCCACGTGCCGGCCGCCACCCGCTCCGGCTCGAACCACACGAGGATCTTGAGGCCCTTGCTGTGCGCGTAGTCCGAAATCGGCCGCAGTCCCTTCGGGAAACGGGCCGTATCGACTTCCCACGTGCCCACGCGCGGCCAGCCGCCGCCATGATGCACGTACCAGCCCGCGTCCATCCA
>JAMCWO010000338.1:3087-8872 GCA_023481165.1 Planctomycetota bacterium
GGTCGATGAACATGATTTGATTGGCCTCGTTGGCCTTGATCATCTCGTCGTACTGGCGCGAGCTGGAGGCCTCCAGTTGCGGCGGGGGCAGCCGGCCGCCGGGATGGGGCATGGAATGGGCCACCATCCAGCGCCGCCAGATGTTCTGGGCGACGATCCAGTTGCCCTTCCAGAATTGCAGCACGATCAGCGGACTGCGGACCTCCTCGCCCGGCAGCAGCTTGAAGCGCGTCAGTTCCTGTCCCGCCTGCAGGTGCAGCCCGCGTGCGCCATCGCGCACCAGGTCCGCCGCCCATTGTCCCGGCCAGCCCACGGACACGATCAATCCTTGGCCGGACCATTCGAGATTGAAGTAGGACCAGTCCGCATTGGTGGGGCGACCGCCTTTGCCACCGAGGCGCTTCGTGGCCTTCGGCCCCAGCGGCGTTTCCAGCGGGCCGTAGTCGCTGCCGTTGGCGGGCGAGCCGACGTTATGGTGCAGCAAGAACTCTCCCTCGGCTCCCCGACTAAGCTCAATATCGAGAGCTTGAATCTTCTCGATGATCGGCGTGTCGGCGGAGCCGGTGTTCTTGAAGTACAGGGTCCACTCCACGGTGGGGAAATCGCTGTACTCGACGGCGACACAGCGGACCTGCAGGCCCGTGGCAGGATCGGTGTACATCAGTGTATGCTCCGTCCGCTGCGCATCGAGCTTTTGAACTTCGTGCTTGGCTTGCCAGCTTTGTAGGGGCGAATGATTATTCGCCCCTACGGGGAAGAGTTTGCCGTCGTAGACGAACGAGAACGGGGCCTTGGTGAGATTCGACCCTCCAATATTCATTCCACCCACCCACTCGTCGCGTAGACGCAACTCCTCAGGCTGTGGCGTCACCGCCTGCACGATACCAACCACGAACAGGCTGGCGATCAAGACCTCGGGACGAAACCGCTTCTCCATGGGCTGTCCTCCGACAAAGGTTTATTCGGTCGCAATCTCGTAGTAGACTGTCTTCGACTCGGGCTGCAGGCTCAGAATGACAGTGTCCGACTTGGCGGTCAGGGGGACTTCGCGGACCCGATTACCGACCGCGTCGAGCGTCCAGGCTTTGAGTTGACCCGCCAGACGCGAGCGAATCTCCATCTGACCGGTGACCGCTTCGAGCAGGGCCGGCGCTTTGCCTGCCTCGCGCAGATGGGAGTAAGGCACACCCAGCGGCGAGGACTGCGCGGTAGTCTCGTATTCCATACCTGTGTTCCTGGCGGGTCCCACCGCCGTCACGAGCAGGCGACGGGCGGACTCGATCGTTGCCTCCCCATCCATCGCCGTAACGTAGACGGCGCCGAAGTTCGTGGAGCTGCGCAGCGTCACCGCCTGTAGGGGCGAAAGATCTTTCGCCCTTGCCAGGAAGCCGATCACGGCCTGGGTTCGCGGTGTGTTGACGGTCACAAAGCCGTCCGACGCATTCCAGACCAGTTCGCCCGTGGTGGAACGAGCGATGCGCTTGTCCGGATCCCAGTAAGAACGGATATCCTTCACGACCGGCTCGCGGCGCTGTGAGACGAAGCGATAGCCGACTTTGCCGATCAGGGCCGCGGCGATGGGGACGGGCTTGCGGTCATCGTCGAGGCCGAAGACACTCTCCTTATCGTAGACCGACTCGGCGATCAGCTCTGCCTCGCGGACATCCTGGCGATGCCACATCGCGGCGACCGCCGGAAATTGCAGGATCTGGGGCGGATTGGCCAGCATGTCGAATGAGCCCGAGCCCAATATGTCGCGCCAATCAGGGCTGAAGTAACCGAATTCAAGCAGGCCGTCCCAGCCCTGCAACAGGCCATAAACCGCCATCAGGCCGGTTCCTTCGAGCGAGTACCGGTTGGGCAGGCACGTGTTCCATTCGCTGATCGTCATCGGCAGGCCCAGGACCTGCTCCCAGGCTTTTTCCGTAACCAGATTGCCTCGGCCCAGGTAGATCAGCGTATCCTGGTCGGGCTGGACCGCCTTGACCATCGGTTGATTGTGGAACAGCGCCGTCGAAATCCGCCACTTCAGATTGCCTTCGCCCTGCGGGTGGTCCCAGTACCCGTGGCGGTCGATGTAGTCGAGCCGGGATTGGCCCAGCATGTGGACCCGGGTCGCGAAGCCGTGGGCCTGCCAGTTCGTGGCGCTGATCGGCACCTTGACGCCCGCTTGGCGCAGCGCGGCGACACCGGCGGCCCAGTACTTGTCCTCCAGTTCCAGGCAGAACCGCATCTGGTCCTGCCCGCGGATCGCCTGCTCCGGGCGGGCCTGGAAGAACTTGGCGTTGAATGACCCATTGTTCAAGAGGCTGATGCGCTGGCCGGGGCCGAGTCCCTCGCCTTCCGCCAGAGGCGACTTGCCGTTTACCGTCCAGGCCTTTCGCAGGCCGGCATCGTCGCCATACTTCGTCCGCAGCCAATCGGCGAATTTCCGCTCCAACTCCTGCCGGAACGGTTCGGCGATGGTACCCCAGAACAGGGAATCCTCATTGAGGATCTCGACCAGCGCGACGGTTGGGTCGTCGCAGTAGCGCTTATTCGTGTAGGGGTTTAGATGCGTGAAGACATCGGCCATCCGGCGGTGCATAATGCCCGCCACCTTGTCACTGAAGAACTCCGCGTGGGGGGCCGGTCCCCCTTGCGGCAGCCCGGGGATTCCGTCGCCTGGCTTGAAGCGGTACGTGAGCGGATAATGAACGTCGAGGATGATATAGATACCGTTCTCGCCCAGCTTGGCGATCAGATAGTCCAGCCGGTCGAAGCCTTCCTTGCTGTAATCGAAGGAGGTCCGGCTGTTGCGGTCATTGAGATTCTCCAGCCCGTGCATCCGCGTGATGTTGATGCCCTGGCGGCGCATCCGCCGGACCGCATAGTTGAGTTGGTCCCGGGAGAAGCTCCCGATCTGGGCCCCGAAGAAACGAACCGGCGTTCCATCTTCGAAGACGAACCGCTCCCCTTTGGCAGTGACGAAGCCATGCTTACCGGTTGGGGCCTCGACCCACCGACTGCCATCCAGCACGCTCGGCCCGAAAGTGTCCTTGATCGGCGCGAAGGCAAACCAGCTTGACTCCGCCCATTCAGCGCCGAGGCTTATCTGGGCCAAAGCAAGCAGTAGTAGAAAGGGGATTCGACGAAGCACACCAGTCGGCGCGGTCATCCGAAGGTCTCCTCAGGAACAGCCATCAGCAGCCTGCCCATTTCGGGCGTATTCGTGGCCCATGGTACCCCGCGAGCGCCGCGCGTACAAGTGAAACGGGACTCCCAGCGCCGCGTTCCGCGCTGGGAGTCCCGTTCTTCGATGCTGTCAAAGACCCAACTACTCCGTGGGTCGATTCGGCTCCAGGTTCTCGCTCCGCATGGCTTCCATGTGCCGCCGGTAGGTCTCGGCCGCCTCCTTATCCTTGCTGAGGCTGCTGCGCTGCTCCGCCGTATTGGAGATCGCCGTCAGATTCTCGGGCTCCTTGGCCACGTAGGGCGTCAGGAAGATCAACAGCTCGATCTTGGACTTCGATTTCTGGGTCCGCTTGAACAACTCGCCCACCAGCGGGACATCCCCCAGGAGCGGGACTTTCCGGACGGTCTCGCTGGTCTGGTCCTGGATGAGGCCGCCGATGACGATGGTCTGGCCGTCCTTGACCGCGACGCGAGTGTTGGCGGACCGGGTGGAGAAGATGTGCGGCTCGAGGCCCGAGCCGAGCTCGACCACCTGTTTCGTGTCGGTGGTGATCTTGGGATTGACGATCATATTCACCAGTTGATCCTCGTTGATCGAGGGCGTCACCTCCAGGACGATACCGATATCGGTACGGTACTCGAACGTGATCTGCGATTGCCCCTGCGCCAAGCTGCTGCTGGTGGGGACCGGCACCTCGTCGGCCACCGTGATCGTGGCCATGCGGTTGTTGCGGGTCAGGACGTAAGGCCGGGACAGCACGTTGAGCTTGCCGGTCTCCTGCAGGGCGTGCAAGGTCAGATCCAGGTCGCCCTCCAGGATCCGGACCGACAAGCCGCTGGAACCGGTGACGCCGGCGCCGAGGGTCCCACTGGGCGTCGTCCCATCGGGCGGCCGGCCGAAGGCGCCGATCGTCTGGACCCCGCCCTGCTTGTTGAGGTTCAACATCGAGAATTCGCTGCCCCAGTCCAGGTCGTTGGTGTGGGTCAACTCGGCGAACAGGACCTTGATCAGGACCTGGCCGACGGGCTTGTCCAGCTCCGCAATGATCGGCTTGATCTTCTCATAGTTCTTTGAGGAGGTCATGCACAGCAGAGAGTTGGTGTTCGGATCGGCCTGGAAGTACGTCTCTTCGGAGAGGGTGTCACTGCTGGAGGAACTGCTCGCGGCACCGGCACCCCCACCGCCGGCCGCCATACCGCCGCCGGCCGCCCCGGCCCCGCCGACCCCCGTGTTCCGCGCCCCGCCGGTCGTCGTACTGCGGGTGCCGGTGACCCGCTGATTCAGCGTCTGCATCTGCTGGAAGAGGTTGTTCAGAATCGTCATGAGGCTGCTGGCTGTGCCGTTCTTGAGCGGGTAGACGAAGATGCGGCGTTCGGCCGCCGGGTTCTCATCGAGGTCTTTGATGATCTGGGCGATTACCGCCAGCGTTTCCTGCGGACCACTGACCACCACGGAGTTCGTGCGGGTATCCGCCGAGGCGACCACGCCAATGTCCGCGGGACTGGTGGTGGCCTGCCCCCCCGCGCCTCCCATCATGCCAAAGCCGCCGCCCGGGCCACCCCGGAACATGATCTGCTGGCTCTGCTGCGAGCTGGACCGCGACGAGCGGCTTCGGGAGGAAGAGGTCCCGCTTTGCCCGAAGACCTCGTTGATGAGCTGGGCGGTATTGGAGGCATCCGCGTATTCGAGATGGAAGACCTTCACATCCGCGACGTTGGCCAGCGGCGAGTCCAGCTTCTTGACGACCTCGTCCACGACGGTCAAGACAGACTCGGGCCCGGTGACCACGACAGTGTTCGTGCGGCTGTCCGCCGCCGCTGTCACGGCCACCATGCTCTGGCTGCCGTCGCCCTGCATGGCTCCCGGCGGCCCCCCTTCCCCAAAGGGGCCGCGGAACATCATGGGACCGCCCTGGAAACCGCTACTGCCACCGCGACCTGACCGGGACCGCGAGGAAGAGGAGGATTGCGCGTTGAAGAGCTGATTGATGACATCGGCCGTGTTGATGGCATCCGCATAGCGAAGCTGATAAACCCGGACGGTCGCGACCTTGGCGCCCGTCTTGTCCAGGGCCGTAATCACGTTGTCCACCAAGGCCAGCGACTCGGCCGGCCCGCGCACGACGACGGAGTTGGTCTGCGTATCGGCCGCCGCCACGACCTGGACGTTCACGTTGCCGCCGCCCTGCTGGCTGGTGCCGCCCTGCGTGCCCCCGCGGCCGCCCCGGTCCCCCCCCGGGCCTCCGCCGCGCATCTCCATCATCATCTGGAACGGGCTGCCGCGGCCTCCGAACCCACCCCGGCTACTCTGGGCCTGTTGCTGAAAGATGGTGTTGAGCAACGTGGCCGTGCTCGTGGCGTCTGCATTATACAAACGCCACACGCGGATCTCCGCGACCGTGGCCATGTGGGTATCCAGGGCCGCCACGATCTGCAACAGACGCTTCACGTTGGAGGCGGTGTCGGTGATGATCAGGGCGTTGCCGTCCACGTTGGCCGTCAGCGTGGCGTACTCCGGGAGCATGACCTGCAGGTTCTGCACCAGGGCCGCCGCCGTGATATGGGAGACCGGGATCACGTAGGTCGCCACGGAGTCGCCTTCCTGGATCTG
>JAMCWO010000338.1:8882-9347 GCA_023481165.1 Planctomycetota bacterium
GATCTGGTTCGGATCCCGGACAGTACGCACCCTGGTATTCTCCTTGGGGATGTTCTGCAACGTCACCACTTTGAGGTTCTTGCCGCTCAGGATGGCGTTGTAGCCTTTCTCCTTGAGGACCGTGTTGATCAGGTCCACGGCGTCTTTCACTGGCTGCGCCTGGCGGCTGATCACCGTGATACGGCTGCTGGGGATGGGTTCACTCGAGATGACCTTCAGTCCGGCCGTCTCGGAAAGATACTCCAGGACCGCCTGCAAGGGAGCATCCTGAAAGTTGAGCTTGAGCTTCAATTCACCGTTCTGGACCACTTCGATAGATTGGGCCTCGGAGCCGGCCGCGGCAGAGGCCGCCGGGGTCGTCGATACGCCTGCCACCGGCGTGGCGGCCGGCTGGGGAGCCGGTTCCGGCGGCGCGGCGGTCACGGGAGCGGGGGCCGGCGTCTCGGTCTGCGGTGCGTCGGCCGG
>JAMCWO010000338.1:9357-15585 GCA_023481165.1 Planctomycetota bacterium
GGCGGCCGGCGCCGGCGCGGTTGTCGGCGGCGGGTTCGGCTGCGTCGCGGCGGTGTGCCCGGGCAGCGGGATAATGGCCACGGCCAAGATCATGCCAACCAGAATCGTTTTGATGATACGCATCGTAGGTTTCTCCTTCTTCCCGTTGAGACTGCCGGGGGGACTATCGTCCCAGTTGTTGTTGCCGCTGCTCCATGAGCCGCTTGAGAATCTCGGCTTCGTCCGCCGAAGGGGCGGAGGAGCCGGGGGACGAGGCGGCCGGCGCCGCCATCGATGAGAAGCTCGCCAGGTCGCTCGCCGTGAGAGCGCCGCTCCCGCCCTCCAGGTCGGACCCCAGGCTGACGGAGATCGTCTTATCCTGGAACTGGTACTGGAGACCGTCGAGGGTCAGGGACTTGACCGTGCCCCGCGCAACGGAGTCGCCCTCGCGCAGCCGTAGCACGGTACCGGTCCGCTTATCCTCCACAAACGCAAGGAACTGATTGTTTTCCTGGACGACGCCCTTGAGGAGCAGATAGGACTCGGGGTTGGGCACGACCTTCGGCCGTTCCGCCACCGCGTCTTGCGGCCGGGAGGGCACGCGCTCTCGGGAAAACATATTGCGATCGAGAATGATGTTATACTTCGCCCATTGCTCGCCGCGCTCGCTCCGGGGACGGCGTGCCGCGGGCGCGGGGGCCCGGGTCGGCTCGGCCTGCTTCGTGGTTCGGCCTGCCTGGCCGTCTTTCGAGGCGGGGGGGACCGCCGGAGTGGTTCCGGAAGGAGCGCTCTGGGGTCTGGCCGGACCCGGCTGCGTCGCAGTACCCGGACGAGTCGAATCGGGCCTCGTCGGGCCCGCTTGCGTCCCCGTCTCCGGGCGGTCGGTCCCGGGCCTCATCGAACGAATCCGATCCGTGAAGTCTCGACGATACCGATCCCGGCGGGAAGACTCCTGGCTGCGACCGGTCGTCGGCCAGGATCCCACGACCAACCCGGCTAGAAGCAGCCAAGCGGTTGTCTTATTACAGAAGTTGCTCTTCATTGGTCTTCTCAGATTGTTTCGGTTGCGGTTGCTTTGGCGAGGACTTGTCGTCGGCCGCCACATAAAGGGCCGAGATGCGCAGCTCCAGCGACATATTGTCGCCGGCCGCGCTGGTCGAGCCGAGCTGCATGTGCTTGACCTTGATCGGCAGCTCCGATGTCTCCACCTGATAGAGGAACCACGCCACGCCGTCGAGCGAGCCCTTGCCGGCGACCACGAAGAGGATCTCCTTCAGCCCCTTCTCGCCGCCGGTCATACGGTCCGGCTTGACGGACGTGAGCGTCAGCCGGGCATCTGCGGCCCACTGGTCCAGCGCCTTGGCGACCTGGCTTTCCGCCTCCATGTCGCTGCGCAGGCTCACGAAGGAGGATGGCTTCTTCTGGTTGAGCAGTTGTTTTTGCTGCAGCAGGCCCTTGGCCTTGGTCACCTGGGCCAGCACCTTCTGCCGCTCGGCTTTGAGCTCTCCCAGTCCGTTCATGATGGGACCCAGAACGAACTTGTCGGCGACCAGAGCGCCCACCGCGAGGAGGGTGACAAGGACAATGATGCGTTCGCGTTTCGACAAACCCATGGTTATTTCCCGGCTTGGAATTTGAATTTGAAGTTGATGGCGAACTCCTTTTCGCGGGACTCGCGGCCGCCCTCCCGCAGATACATCATCTTGGCATCGGGGAACTCTTTGCTGTTTTGCGTGATCTTATCGAGCATCTCATAGAAGCTCACCTCGCTCATCGTCTTGCCGATGATGGAGCCCGTACCGTTCTCGTTCAGGGCCAGGCTGCTGGCCCACAGCGAGGGTTCTTCCGGGAACGCCGTGGTCAGGCCCCTCAGACACTCCAGGAACTGGGGCTCGCGCGAGACCCAACTGCCGGCATACTTGTAGCGGTCGACGAACTCCTGGGCGGCGGTGATCTGGGCTTCGTTCTCCTTCAACCACGCGTTGCTGGCGATGATTTCGCTGCGGTACACGTGCCAGACGGCCAGCAGGACCAGCAGCCCAAGGACACAGGCGCCCGCGACGCCGGCGCCCCAGACAATGACGCGTTTGTGGCTTACGGCCTTCTTGGCGCCGACGCGGGGGTTGAGAAAATCGACCAATGGCTTCTGAGATCCCACCGCGGTCAGAGCCACCGCCGCCGCCGCGATCGCGCAGGCCTGGTCCGGATGGTCCGGCAAGGCCAGCCCCTTGGAGCGCAGTCCAGCGCGTCCATTGGACACTTTGATCTGGGGACCGAGCCGCTTGCCCAGTCCCTCCAGGCAGTCTTCCGGCAGGCCGCAGGCGTCGTAGGCCGTGATCGCATAGGGCGGCGTCTGCCCCGGCACCGGCGAGAGCAGCACCAGCCGCTCAATCGTCGAAGCCAGCAGGTCCGCGTATCCGGCGGGCGTTCCGTTCTTGCTCATCGGCACGTGCTTGATGAAACGCGGGCTGCCATCCAACTGGGCCCAGAACTCGCAGTAGGTCGGGCGGGTGTACAGCCCATACCAGCTCTTCAGGCCGCCCTCCGACAGAGCCTTGCTGCACGCCAGGGCAGAGAGCGTCATGGCCTGTACCTGCAGGCCGGCGGCTTCCGTCAGGTCCTTGATCTGGTGGACCATCTGCCGCCGGGCGGCGAGCAACAGAATCGGACTCTTCTCGGTCGCGCTCGTGCGGCCGCAGTAATCGAAGATCAGCTCATCGGCGTCCAGGGAGAACGCCCGCTCGGCCTGAATGCTCAGCAGGCCGGCCAGGGCCTCGGGGCTGGCCGGCGGAGCATCGACCTCCTTCGTCAGCACCCATTTGGCCGCCAGGCCGACCACCGCGCGCTTGGAGGTGAACCCCTGCTCCCGCAGGAACTGCCGCAGCCGCTGGCCCAGAGGCCGGGCGCTGTCCGCGGTCAGCTCTTGTCCCCACAGCAGCTCTCCGGTCCGCCGCACCTCAGCGCGGCCTGACTGCACGCTCAACTCCGTAGCGACAACCCCGGCGTCGTCGATTGCCAATCCCAATATGTGGCGTGTGCCAACCATCATTGCATCCCATTAACGTCTGCTTGTGTTCCGAACCATTTCTGTCAGAGGCTGCCCCTTCCGCAGGGTTTCCACAATCTCCGAGTCCAAAGGCCAGCCGAAATTCGTGATCTCCCGCCAATAGACCACCCGCGGCGTCGTTTTCTGGGTGTCGAGGACCGCCTTGTAGCGCTTGTACGCCCGCCCGTTGCCGGACAGGGCGATGATGTCGGCGGAGTATTGATTCGAGTGAACCGTGATGTAACGGCCGATGCCGACCGCCTTGGTTTGATCCAGAACCTCCGTCACCCAGGCGACGGAGTTGGGCTCCTCGCCGGAAGTGCTGGTGTGGGTGGTGCGATAGGCAATCAGGTCGTCGACATCCTTCTCCTCCAGACCGGGCAGACACATCAGCACCTCCTTGCAGGCCGTGTTCACGTTCACCAGGCCCGGCAGCGTGGTCTCGCTGCTCGTCGTCAGCTTGTCGGCGATCTGGGAGAATTCCTTGTAGGTCAGGCCCGACTGGTAGTAGAACTGCAGGATACTGGTGTAGGTCGCGCTGCCCGAGAGACGCCCCATGATCTCCAGCGCCCGGTCTTCCTTGAACGTCTCCTGCAGCAGCGTCTGCAGGTCCGAGCGGGCGGTGGCATCGCCGACGTTGATGCGGGTGTTGCCTGCGCTGTCGACGTTGGCCTCCGTACTGTAGACGGTGACGTAATCATAGAAGCCGCGGTCGAGCCGGCCGTCGGCATTATCAGGCGGCTCGCTCGCGTCGCCGTCGTTCTCCTGGGGGTCGAGGATGCCGTTGAGGTTGGTGTCCTCGCCGTAGAGCAGGTCCTCCGAGGCCCCTTTGACCAGGAGAATCTCATCGACCGTCTCAAAGGGACCGTTCTTGCAGTGATAAGGGCTTGACTGCAAAGATAGTACTCGTCCTCGGCGCCGCCGGCCGTAACATCGCTGTCCGTGTCGCGCCAATCGATGATCGAAGCGGCCAGTTCCGCCGTCATGCCGGGCAGCTTCAGCAGCATCTCCTCCGAAGCGGTATTGAGGTTGATCTTGCCCGCCTCATCGGTCAGGCCGTAGCGATACTCGCGATCGTCCTCCAGGTTCAGTTGGAGAACCCAGAAGTAGCCCTCGCCCACCTGCATCTCTTCGTAGTACGTGGTCGTCCCGGACGTACTCGTTGGCGATGTGGTCGTCTGCCCCTGCATTTGCTCGGTGAGCTTGGCCACGACATACTGCAGGGCGCCGGCCGCCGCCGATTCCGCCTGCAGGGAAGCGACCTGATTCGCCGAGACCGCCGCCGCCACCCGCACCGAGCGGGCGAAGACCAGGGCCAACCCCGCCAGGACCAGGACGACCCAGATCGTGACGATCAGAACCGTGCCGGCGGCCCGGCGGCGCCGCGTACCAGATTGTCCCATCGTATGACGCCCGATCATGATGAGGCCCCCTTGGGTGTCGTACCTCCAGTTGCCGGGGCGGACGTTCCGCCCGTAGGCGTGCTACTCTTCGTGGAGGTGCTGGTCGAGGCCGCGCTCGTGGTCGTGTCGCTCTCCGTGGTTTCGGTCTTGCACGCGATGGCGAAACTCTGGACCAGCCGTCGCTTCTGAAGCTCTTTACTATTACTGTTATACTTGTCCTTGCGCGCGATCTGGATATCGACCTCCACGGCCAGCGGCAGACTGTTCGAATCCGTCGTCGAGTCCCAGGAATCGACCCAGCCGGTGCCGTCGTAATAGCGGAAATTCAGGGAGGCCACGCCGCGGCAGAGAACCTGTTCCTCCGGCTCCATCTCGCGGGGGGCCAGCAGATCCGTCGTCACCTGGCGCAGGAGCAGATATGTGCCATCCTTCTCCTCGCTGTCTTCCTCCAGGAGCAGGGCCACCTTGCCGATCCCCCCGACCAGCGGGGCGGCGGTGGTCGTCCGCCCGTCCAGCCGCGCATCATTCGCGTACACATGAGTCGTATAGAACTCCAGGCTGTCGGCATCCACACCTTTGAGGCCGCCCGAATCGGTACCGATGAACGCCCCGGCCAGGGTGCCCCCCGGCGGCAGGACGCCGCCGATGTCCTGTTTGATCAGCTCGATCACATTGATCGCCGCCGCCGTGGGGTCCACCGCCGCCTGGGCGCTGCGATAGGCCCGAAAGCCCGTGTATAGGGCGCTGTACAAACACGAGGACACCACGACCATCAGGGACATCGCCACGACCAATTCCAGAAGCGTAAACCCTCTTCTTGTCAATGGCGGATGGCGGATGGCGGATGGCGGATTAGTGGTGCGCGCCTTCTTCAATTCGCGATCCGAAATCCGAAATCCGAAATAAGTCATTGCCTGGGTCACGTCATTGCTCCTGCGGGTACACCAGGGTGCTCAGGGTGACCTTGCGCTGCCGGCCCACCGACCGCCAGGAGACGGTCAGATCGAGCTGACGCACGGAGGCGTCTTCGGCCCAGTTGGCGAGCGTCATCGTCCATTCATAGCCGGGCCAATCGGTTCCGAAATCCCCCCGATTGCTGCCGTTTTCCCAATCCTGGCCGGCGGTCAGCTCCGTGAGCTTGGTCTTCGCCAGGCAGACCGCCTCGACCTGCCGGCGCGATTGCCCCGCGACTTGTGTGCACAGACCGATCGTCCGCATCACTACCGGCATCACGATCGAAATCAGCACAATCGTGGCCAGCAATTCCACGAAGGTAAACCCACCCAAGCGAGAGTCTGCAGCGCAATGAATGTCATTGCGAGGAGCGCGGCGACGAAGCAATCTCAACCGCGGCATAAGAGATTGCTTCGCTCCGCTCGCAATGACAGGCTTGAGACTATTCTTATCGTGCCGCATATCGGCCACTCGTCAGTTTGGGTTCCACAATGGAGAAGGTCTCCGTCACGCTGGGGCAGCTTACCTCCAGGACCCGGCCGGAGCGGTCGGTGAGCCGAATCAGGCCGGGCGTGACCGTGCCATACGGCGTGAACGCGAGGAACACGTCCTTGTCCTTCTGGTCCATGTCCTCCAGGTCCAGCTCGATGTCCTTCGGCAGGGTGTATACCTGCCCGAGCTCGGTCTCGAGCGTCTCGAAGACCCCGGCCTTCTGGGCCGTCAGCCAGTAAGTACGGTCGCGGGTATCGAAGTTGATCCGATAGACGATCCCCTCGCTGATCGCCTGCGAGCGGGCATACTGGGTCAGGGCCAGGATCTGGGCGGCCGCGGCACCGATTCGGCGCG
>JAMCWO010000338.1:15595-16973 GCA_023481165.1 Planctomycetota bacterium
CCAGCACGGTGCACAGGATGAGCATGACCAGGATCAGCTCCAGGAGCGTCATGCCCCGGCCGCAAGACAGAGGACGGACGACGGAGGACGGATACTTTCTACCGTCTGCCCTCTGTCCTCTGTCCTCCGTTCTCTGTCTTCTGTCCTGGATCATCACGGCTACTTCCTCACTTCTTCCGACCAGTTGCTGATGTCGTCGTCGCCGCCCTGCTTGCCGTCCGGGCCGTAGCAATACAGGTCATAGCCGTCCGGGTTGTATTGACCCGGGCACCGGTATTGGTATTCGTTGCCCCAGGGGTCCAGCGGTACGGTGTTCTTGTTGAGATACGGTCCCTGCCAATCCTGGGCCTCCGAGGTCGGCTGCTGGATCAGCGCCTGCAACCCTTCGACGCTCGTCGGATAGCGGCCCACCCCGATCTCGAACGCGTCCAGGGCGGTCCCGAAATCCGCGATCTGCGCCTGGGCCGCAATGACCTTGGCGCGCTTGGACTGACCCGTGAGCCGGGGCGTCACAATTGCCGCCAGCGTCGCCAGGATCACCAGCACCAGCATCAGCTCGATCAAGGTGAACGCCCTTCGGGATTGCGGGTTGCGGCCCCCGGTCAAAGCCGGGGGTGACGTGATTGCGGATTGCGGATTCACGGTGTGCGTCCTCTTCAATCCGCAATTGGTATTTCTTTCCCACGCTCTCATAATGCTGTCCTCACTTATCTGTCGCACTGTCACCGAATCAACTGTTGCAGACTGAAGATCGGCAGGAGCATGCCGATCACGACCGTGCCCACCAGGGCCGCCATCAAAAACAGCAGCGCCGGCTCGATCAGCGTCACCCCCATCTTCAGGAAGCGATCCAGGTCCTGCTCGTAGCTGGCGGCCAGGCGCACAAGCTCCTTGTCCAGGCGGCTGCTTTCCTCGGCCACGCTGATCATCTCGATCACGGAAGACGGGAACAGCGTCGAACAGCTCTCCAGGCTGCGCGCCAGGCCGGTGCCGCGCTGCACGTCCTCGATGGCCACGCTCACGGCATCGGCGAGGACCTGGTTGCCGATCGCCTCTTTGGCCACGCGCAGCGCCGCCACGAGCGGCACCCCCGATCCGACCAGGGTGCCCAGCATCCGGCAGAAGCGTACGAGGGCAAAACGCGAGACGGCCCGGCCGAAAAAGGGGATGCGCAGTGTGGCTTTCTCCAGAAAGCGGCGTCCCTCTTCGCTCGCCACGGTCCGTCGAATCCCGAAGACCGCCAGGACCACGATCATGACAAAAACAAACCAGTAGCCCACCAGGAAATGGCTGGCGCCCACAATCGCTTTGGTCAGGGTGGGCAAGGAGCCGCCGAAGTCATTGAACATCTGCGAGAACCGGGGGATGAAGAACATCA
>JAMCWO010000353.1:0-15238 GCA_023481165.1 Planctomycetota bacterium
CCAGACATTCGAAGACCGAGTTCTGCACCCGCTGGCCGCGATTCTCGCAGACCTTGGCCACATGCCGCAGCCGGCTCTGGCCCTCGGGCGTTTCCGTGTTCACATCGTAGGCTACGAGAACCATCATCATCGTGCGGCCCTTCTCTCATCGCCACAAGAACGGTGGATAGCCTTCCAACTCCCCGCGCAAGTACCGGGCCAGGATTTGGGCCTGGACATGGGCGAGCAAACCGAGCGGGACCTTTTCCTGCAAGAACAGGTGCGTGATTTCCTCCTGCTTGCGCTTCTGCCAGGCGACGAGCACGGCCTTGCGGGTTTCATCATCCATCGTTACAGCGCCGGACTCAGTCTTGGTGAACCCCTCCGGCTTGACCTGCTGGCGATTCACCAGCGACAGGGCCAGGCGGTCCACGAGATAAGCCCGCAGTTCTTCCATCAGATCCAGCGCCAAGCCCGGCCGGCCGGGCCGGTCCCGGTGGAGAAAGCCCACCGCCGGATCGAGCCCAACGCCCTCCAACGCCGACTGGACATCGTGCACCAGCAGCGTGTAAAGGAACGAGAGCAAGGCGTTCATGTTGTCCAGCGGCGGCCGGCGGCTCCGCTCCCGGAAGAAGAAGTGCTCCTTGCTGGCACTGATGAGATGATCGAAGACGCCGAAATAGCTCGCGGCGGCGCTACCCTCAATGCCCCGAATCTGATCGACCGTCGCCTGGAGCTGAAGGTCCTTGATGTACTGCTGCATATCCTCCAGGGCCTGCTTCATCGGAAGGCAGTCCGCCAGTTCCGGCCCATCCCGCATCGCCCTTTGCAGGACGATCCGGCTGTTGGCGATCTTGGCGGTGACGACCGACCGGGCGACTTCGGCGCTGATGGCCGGATCGTCCGCCCGGCGGTACTGCTCCCGCCGGAGCAGGACATTGCCGCTGATCGGGCCGTGCACGCGGGCCAGGAAGCGGCCGTTCTCCGTCAGAAAGGAGAGCGTCACGTTCCGCTCGCCGCACAGCCCCAGCAGAAACGGGCTGCACAGGACGTTGCCGAAGCAGATGATCGACCCGAGGTTGTGAATAGGCACGCGGAGCTTGACCTCCTGCTCCTGGTGGACCAGCACGGTATCGCCTTCTTTGGACAGGTAGCTTCCCTGGGTCGTTACGAACAGCGTATTGAGCAATTGCTTCATTCGTCCCTTCCTGCTTGCGACAGGTAATGCCGGACGTTCTTCCTGACGCCGGTGATCTGGGGCAGACAGCGTTCGAGCAGCGAGCAGCTTTCACACTTCTTCTCGTACTTGGCCGTCGGGGTCTTCCCGCCGTCGAAGAGCTCGTGCAGGCGAGCTGCGGCTGCTTCCGTCTGCTCGCGAAGCGCTGTGTCAAATTCGACCTCATACCGGCGCCTGCTCTTGCCATAGAAGAGGGCCCCACGGGGCACCTGTGCGTGGAGCATCTCTTCAAGACAGAGCGCCTGGGCACAAAGCTGTATCCGGTATTCGATCTTGTCTTTGCGTATGCCGCGCTTGTACTCAACAGGATAGGGCTGCCAGAACCCCTCACGCCCCGGCAACGATGCACCGGTGGCCGAAGGCCGGAAGTCCAGGACATCGGCCATTCCGACAAGGCCGAGCCGAAGCGAATGGATTCGCAGGGACCGGGCTGTAATGATGCCATCCCGGCTTTCGGCCCCGCTCTCGTGGGTCCGCTCGTGAAGAACGGTGCCTTCGGCCGTGAATACGTTGTCCTCCCAGATGCTCTCCACAAGATGGAGGGCCGCACGCCTGGGACAAAACACAAGATCGACGATGCGCGACAACGGGAGCAGATCGGCTTCAGCGTAGTGGCTCACGTGAGCACCTTCTCTGGGATATCCCACACCACTTTGCGCGCGATCACCAAGCCCTTGTCGCCCCCACCTTCGTCTTTTTCGCGCACGGTCGCAATGGGCACCTTGGAGCCGCTGCTGCCGTCTCCGAATTTCATACCATCAAACGTGCCAGCGTAGTCCTTGATGGATTGCGGGAAATCCTTTCGTCTGCCGGTCTTCGGGTCGACAGCGTCCGTCCGGACGACCTTCACCATCTCAAACAGTTTATGGGCATGTTCGTTGCCCAGAGCGGTAGAGTGCTGGAAATCGACCAAGCCCACGACTCGCATTCCGGTTCGCGGTGCGGCCTTATCATCCGTGAACATGTGCGTGAGTGCGAAGAGGAAGTTGTCCAAGTCGTAGTAGGTGAATCCTGTCCTGGCGGCGAACGCCGGGGAGAAGTAGATCTGACAGCGATAGACGGCATAATCCACAATATGTTTGCGGCCCATAGTCCTGTTGCCACCTTCCTCGCCTTCTGAAGTTGCATCCTCATCTTCGCTCGACGACGCACAGCGAGTAATGGAGAAATCAAGGGGGAGAACACGATCGAGGCTCTCCGCAAAGCTCATCTGAATTGGCCCTCGAATCTGCCCGTAAAAGCTGCCCTTAAGAGGGCCTTCCGTCGACACGACGCCGCCGAAGGCACGAGTATCGATGTAGACAGCGCAGAGGGCATCTCTCCAGGCTCGTTCACGACGCTCCTTTGCGTTCTTCAGGATTTTGTCAAGGGCCGCCAGTGCCCTATCTTCGGGCTTGTCCTTCTCCTTTTGCTCTTTGTCCCTCTTACCGCCTTCCCATGCTGCTCTGTAGCGCTTGGCTACCTTATCCACAAACTTCTTGTCATCATCATTGGTTGCGCTCTCCCCTTTGACAATCTTCGATATCCTCTGCTTGAAACCGTTCTCGATTGCGTCACAGTTTTGGACTTCGGTACAAACCCATTCGGTGAAGCAACTACGTGCTCTCCCTTCAACGGCCTGGTCCTCTATCTGCTGCTGAAGGACAGCGCCTTCACGAATGAACATGCGGTAGCCATCGAGTGAATCGTCTTCAAGGCGGGTGCCATCGGGGTTGTACAGACTGAAGAAATTGCGCACCTTGCGCTTCAAGCAGACATCGGTCATGAGGCCCTTGAGAGTATCGGGCTGCATGCGCGGCATGTTGCCGGTATCCGGGTCGCCGTTCGGGTTTGACTTGCTGCATTCGATCAGCAGAACCATATCGTGCCGTTCACCGACCACGTCGCTTGCTCGTTTCTCTTTCGGCAGTTGAACAAGATTATGATGTAACGACAGCTTCTTTTCATCTTTCAGTTGCTCGGTCATATCGATAGCTCCTTTAGCCTACTGTTGCGTATTGGGTTCGGATTCTGCAGTCTCGGCAGTCTGACTTGTCTTCTCTCTCTTCGGCCATTGGCGACAGCGTTCATAATAAAAGCCAATGGCGAAACGGCCCTGTTCCTCCAATGACAACGTGCGCGGGAAACTACAGTCGCTGGCTTGTTGAAGACGGGCACACACATGCTTCAAGCCTTCAAACGCAACTTCTCCCGTGTCCTTATCCTTGTAGCCGTGCTCAAGGCAATTGGCCCACCCCCCGCCGATCTTGTTGAGATGGTAGCGCGCGAGTTTGCACAACTGCGGAAATGCCAGGGCAGGTGTCGTCGAGGCTGCGGCGTAGGACCGGTTGGCAGGGGAAGAATTGGTTCCGCCGCTTTCCTTGTGGGCCTCAATGTGGATCTTGTCCAGCATCGCCAGCAGACGCCCACAGAGGTATGCAGCATCAGTCTGTTCGGTATGGTTCTCCATCGTGTTCACGTCTCCTTTCTTGGTCAGTTCAGAGTAAAGCCTGATGAGTGCGGTCCGCGCATGGAGGCGGTCCTCAAATTCGGTTCTGGTTTTCCGATCAGACCCTATAGCGAGTTCAAGTGATTGTCTTTCCAAGACGGCCAGGTACAGACGTGCAGGAATGGGCTTGTCGAACAGAGCCGCCTCAAACAACTCACTGTACGTGCGAGGCAGCGGCTTGGCGTTCTTGCCTTTTCGTATTGTGCAGTCCGCCAACTGCGTGATCGAAGTCGGACGGTCCTCTCCGAATCGGTTGGGAAGCGTTGCGAGTCGAAGCCAGCGCGTAAAGTACTTGACCGCCTTCGGCAGTGTTTCCGTATGCCAGGAACGAACTGTGATCCGCGACTGAGGCGACGACAATACTGCGGCGTAGAACTGTGCCGCATCGGGGATGGAATGGCGACCACCCCATGCGCCTTCCAGAAACTCGCGTACCTGCAAGGGGTCCGCCTCAGTCATCAACTCACCGAAGTTCAATGCCTGAGGCGGGGAATTGACGGTGGCCTCATCTACAGCCCAGAAGATGACCACGGCATCGCCCATTCGGAGATGGGAGGCATCGTCGCGAAGAAGCCAATTGAGGGAAGCCGTTGCCTTCTCTGCGACATCCAGACGAACGGACGCCGTCCTCGCGCCGAGTCCATAGGATTGCGAAGGGGCCTTGTCGAAGGAAGCCAAGGGACACCATCCGCCGCCACCGGGAACACCAGAAACATGCGGGAAGACTAACGTTAAAGTCCCGTAACAGTCATCGTGATCGGCGACGGGGAACGCGTCATTTCCTCTCGGGAGCTTCTCAATGATGGAGTTGCGGCGCTTCTCATACTCCTCTTTCCACCACTCTCGGATATCAGCATCGGCAACGACGGGATGACCGTCGATGCGGAACGAGAATTGTTGATTGACCGCCTTCTTCAGAACAGCGTTGTCCTTGAAATACTCGAGCGGAAACGTCGGATTGCTCTGCAAATAGGTATTGAGAGCGCATATGGTGGACGAGTGTCTCCTCACTTGAGCAAGCAAATCGTGCAAAGCCAGGAAATTCGCGTGCTTGTAGTCGTCCTTGTCCGGAAGTCTACTGACCTTCGGATCGTCACCTTTCTTTACCTCAATTTGCTCACCCCATATTTCCGCAATGTTGCCTGTACCCAATTCAGCCACAGCACGCCCGCCGCCAGCCGTGGCGGTGACCTCGCCCTTCTTGTTCAGACTCATGAAGAAGAACACCGGACAAGAATACTCCTTTCCAGGCTCCTCCGCCCACTCGCCTTTCTTTCCGCGTTTCGCGGTCGCTACCGTTGGAGAGACTCCAACAAGGTTGCCGGCTTGATCGAGATCGACAAACCAATGAACGCGTCGCATCCCGAAAGGCTCGTGCCCACTCAAACCGAGCCGATCTCCTAATTGCAGTAACTCGCGAATCATTGCGGCTTCACGTCCTTTCCTCTGTCTTCTCGTGGGGTTTCTCGGACCTTTATCCAGCCGTTCACGGCGACAGCATTCAAGGCGGGAAGAGGCTGGGGAGAAATCGTACGACCGGTCTTATCTCGCCACACATTAGGTCGTTGTTCGTCCGGCCAGTGATCCCATACCGCTTCAAAATCGAAGTCGCGAAAGATGAAGCCATACGATTTATTGATGCTTTCATTGGGAACAGCACCTGGCGCCCACTCAAAGTCACACGGAAACTCCCGGCAGCCAAGATAGGGGCGGTGGTGACATTGGCCCTTCTTCGTTCTACGCTCGACGCAGCCGCAGTACTTGCCCATGTTGCCTTCGGACGTCTCAATTGCCGCTTCAATCACATATTCGACGTCGCGCAGAATCAGGCTATGCCGCTGGGTGCGTTCCTCCATGATGTCGTATCCAGCGAATGTGTGTTTCTCATAGCCCAGTTCATTCCGAAGGACCGGCACCATTGTTCCCTCATGAACAATGCCCATCCGTAGCACGTGCCAGCGAAATCCCTCCTTGTCGCGCCGTTTGTGCGCCTCGGGCTTCTCAACCGGCTTCATGAGAATCGCCTCAAGAATTCCGCGTGCAGCGGAAGGTGTAATGATGGGATAGCTCACGCGCTCAACATGAAACTCCGGCCGCGTGAAACAGGCATATGGTCCCCAGACTCGTATGCGTATCGGGTCGCTTATCATAATACTAGTTCCTCCTGTGGCATTGGCCCGTCGAAATCGATTCCCGTGCCCGCAAGACCTCCGTGGTATTGTCCTCTCCATATGTATAGGCCAGAGTCGGCATCATTGAATGCCTTTTCCAGCTTATCGTTCGCATCTTTGTCCTTCGTAGCGTGAAATGGCAAGTTGACGATGAACGGCTGAATCTTCCGCCAGTCCTCCCGCGTGAAGAACCCGCTCTTCTTGTTCTTGGCCCGCCCACGGGATTGCGCCTGCTCGTACATCTGGCCTCCGGGCGTCTTCTCAAGCGTTTCTCCGACGTACTGATTCGCGATCAGCACAGAAATCGTGTCTTTCTCGATGAGCGCGAACATGGAATCGACTTCCTCGAAGTGAAGTCGGCTGCGTGCGCGCTGGATACCGCATTCATCGGGCACGGAGAGTTGATAGAGCAGGCGAAAGTAGTCGGTGAAGGATGCTGGGTTCACTGGGGTTGCCAGCCCCATCTTGCGGAGAAGTTCCGTCTGGGAGATTGCGGTGCTGTACAATCCCGCCGGCGTCTTGCCATCTTTGGGGCGAAAGACATGAACTATTGCGTGTTCCGGACTCATCAGCCCATTGCGGTTACAGCGTCCCGCCGCCTGGACAATAGAATCGTATGGACCGAAGGCGCGCCAGACTGCCGGGAAATCGACGTCGACGCCAGCCTCGACACATTGCGTCGAGACCAAGATGCAACGTTCGTGGCCCTGCCTGCCGCTCTCGGGACTGAGACGATGCTTCACCTCCTGCAACACTTCTTCCCGATGGGCAGGCATCATCCACGTGGACAGGTGAAAGAGACCGTCAGGGTGGGGACCTAGCTTCTGTCGGACGGCCTCGTGGAGTTTCCGCGCGGCCTTTCGGGTGTTCACAACGATAAGCGCCTGTTGGATGCGCTGTTGCACGACTGACCCTGCCAACTCATCCCACGCAAGGTAGTCGTTCTCCTCAGGCCAGTCATATTCAACCCTTTTCATTGCCCGGAAGTGCTCAGCCGCTTTCTGTCGTTGCACGATCGGCCGAACGTTGTCGAGACCCGCAGGGAGGTCTTCAGTCTTTTCGAGCGCGGGCTGGGTCGCTGTGCAAAGTACGAAAGAACAACCATAGGGCCTTCGAGGATTGGCGAGTTCGCCAATAACGCTTAAGATCGGTTGCAGCATTAATGGGGGCAACGTTTGTACCTCGTCGAAGATCACAATCGATTGAGCAATATTATGGAGCTTGCGAGCCTTCGCCGGGCGGCGCGAAAAGAGAGAGTCGAAGAACTGTACACTGGTTGTCACAATGATTGGGGCATCCCAATTCTCGGCCGCTAGACGCCGTCGTTCGGATAGCAGATCATACCGTCCGTCGGCATTCCTGCTCTCCTGGGTGTCTGGTTCATTGTCAGCCTGGGAATGGTGCTCAAGGATAAGTCTATCCTTGTATCCCTCCATGGTCTCAAAGACATCGCGGTATTCTTTGACCGTCTGCTGGATGATGCTCAGGTAAGGAATGACAACAATGATTCGGCGGATCTTCTTATGGTCTGGAGCATTCTTGTTGTGCAATGCGCCATGGTGCAACGCAAACAGCATCGAGGCCAGTGTCTTACCTCCGCCGGTCGGCACCGTTAGCGAGAACAAACCGCGTTCTTGGCTGGCGGCATTGCGGCAGTCCTGCGCGACTTCCTGGCGGATACGAAGCACATCTTCGGATGCCTTCCCCTGCTCACGAGCAGCCTTGGCCCGGTCATTCAGGGTGCTTTCGAGCCTCGAAAGAAGTGCCTGAGGGTCGAACGGTTTCCACTCTCGCGATCTCAGGGAGGCGTCCTGCGTCTTCTGGCTCTCCTCGGAGTCCAGGCGATCCGCGTCAACAAGTGCGCTGAACAGGAAGCGGGTGAATAGATCGGTGGCCAACCATCCTTCGCCCTGATGATTCGGCAGGAAAGACAGCCCCTTCAACCAGTCAGGAAGCATCTGAGGAGGTAGAGCAATGCCGTAGTCCGGCGAATCGTCCGTTAGCCGCTTCTCGCAGTCAGTGGCCTTCGTCTTGTACGGCTCCCCGCGATGCCGATCCACGTCCCCGCGATTGTGCAGACCCGCATGATGTCCATTGATAGCAATGGCAACCGGCCACTGAATCGGCTCCCGATTCAGTAGATAGGAAGCCCCGTGATGACAGTGCGGTTTCCTGTCACTGTCTGAATCGCTGTCCCCATCTTGGACACGGAGGATACGTTGCTGAAAGCCGTCTTCGGCCTTGCCCAGGTCGTGGAGAAGTCCCGCGAGTTCTGCGTAGCTCTCCCCGCCGAAATGTCTGGCGAGCCCCTTGGCTTTGTCCGCGACTTGGCGGAGGTGGTCCGAAAGGTATTGTCCCGGACGCGCCAACAATCGATTCATACGTTTGTCCCTTTCCATTGTCTCGCGTTCATAGTCTGGACCCTCTGCGGGGGAAATGCCGCGATTGTGCGGCACGGCAAAGCGCCGCGCCGATCGCCGACGGCGTGGCGGCGGGTTTTTCTTCCCTCAAGCTCATGGCTTCCAACCACTTCCGAATTCGGGTGAATCCTACCCCCGATTATCGGCCGGAGCAAGGGGAAACTGGAAGGCAAAAGATGGTAGCCGGTAGTCCGTAGTCGGTAGTCAGTTCAGATTGCCGCGCTCCGCTCGCAATGACATGTCTGCGGCCCCTGGAGTTACGATTCATGATTTTCTTCGTGGGCGGAGTCTTCGGACTCCTCGTCCGGCTTGCTGGGGATCCGGTATCCGGCGTCGAGCCAGGCTCCCAGATCGATCCATTTGCAGCGTGCGGAACAGAAGGGGAAGAATCGCGGCAGCTTCGAGGGGTCTTCCCGCAAGAAGCGCACACGGCGTTTGCAGGTTGGGCAAGTGAACTCCAGGCAAGCCTGGGGCTTCTCGGGTTTGGCTTGGTCTCGATCCTCCATTCGATCATCTCGCTACAATGCCCCTGCTCCCCGCGAGGCCCAGATCGGCGGCACGCCGGAAGCGGGGTATGATCGCCCTGGCGCCTGTGGCGTCTGGTTTGTCCAAGCCCCTAGCCGCCCGGCACCGCAAGCCGCGCTGCCTTCCGATGTGCGGCGGCGGCCGGACGTTGGCTATTGGCCTTCCTTCGCCTGTCCTTGTTCGACCATCTTGGCGTATTCGACGGAGTAGCGCGCCCACGGCTGCGCCTCAAGCCTTGCTTTGGAAATCGGCTTGCCCGTACCTTCGCAGATCCCGTAGGTTCCGGCGGTGATACGATTCAGCGCCTCGTCGATTTCGACCAGGAGCCGGCGCTCGCTGTCCATCAATTCCAGCGAGAACTCCTGCTCGAAATTGTCCGTGCCGAGATCCGCCATGTGGATGGGCATGCTCGATAGGTCCCCGCTGGCATCCAGTCTGGACTTGCGCAGCGCTTCACCCTCGATCTCCGATACATTGCCGAGAATTTGCTTTCGCTTTTGCAGCAATAGCTCTCTGAAATGTTGCAGATCCGCCGAGTTGAGGTGGGTCTTTGGAGTCTGCTCTTGGACCTCTGTTTTGGATGTTTTCTTTCGTTTCTCTGCCACTTATATGCACCTCTTATTACGGAACGAACTCTTACATCTGTCGAGCACTGTATTATACCACAAAGTCCCTTCTCCTGGTAGCCTAATTGACACCGGAAAAGTCAAAGAAGCCAAAAATATACCCTCCTTTTGCCGCCAGGCTCCGCCTTGTCAAATCGTTCTAAGTCCTTAATAATACAGAACTTATGGTTTGCATTGTGACGAATCTTGCGACGCCCGCCCGGAGAGATGCAACCCTCCGGCCCGCGCGGCTGAGGGGATCAGAAATCTCTCGTCGCCCACTACTGCTGAAAATACGCGGACATCGAAAGCACGTTCAATTTCCCCCGGCGTGAGAATATCAGCGATCTTCCCGATGCGATAACAGGAGGATTCGGCGGGTCGATTGCCAAGAGGGTACAGGAGCAGAGCCTGGTTGCAGTATTGGGTAGCAAGGTTGAGGTCATGGGTAATGGCGACGATGGTCGTGCCTTTCTCTATCTGGATGGATTTCAGCAGGTCGTAGATCTTGATCTGGTGCTTCAGATCCAGGAAGGACGTCGGCTCATCAAGCAGGAGGATGGGCGTATTCTGGGCGAGGCCGCGGGCGATAAAGACCCGTTGACGCTCGCCGGCGCTGAGGCTGTCCAAGGAGCGCGAGGCAAACTCGACCGTTTCCGTGAGTTCCAGGGCTTGCCGGGCCAATTCTTGATCCGCCTGGCCTTCGAAACCCAGACGCCCGTAGTGGAGGGTCCTGGCCATGAGGACCGTTTCCATCACAGAATACCCGAAAGCCGGGATGAACTCCTGCCGCACGACGGCGACCTTTCGGGCGATGTCCTGCACGCGGCAGGACCGCAGATTCGTACCCTCCAACAGGACGTCCCCGGACCGAGGTGGAAGCAGGCCGGCCAGAATGTTGATCAAGGTGCTCTTGCCCGCGCCGTTGGGTCCGACGATGGCTAGAAACGTTCCCGCCGGGACTTCAAAGCTGACGTCCTGCAGGATGGGCTGGCCCCGGCCATAGCGGAACGTAACGTGTTGTGCTTGAATCGCCGCGGTCATGCCGGCCAGTATACCTTTCTGCTGTACCGGATCAGCAAGGCCAAGAAGAACGGGCCGCCCAAAATCGCCGTGATGACGCCGACCGGCAACTGCGCCGGGGCCACAATCGTGCGGGCGATGGTGTCCGCCACGACCAGAAACCCGGCGCCCGCCAGGCCGCTGAGGGGCAGCAGTTGGCGGTGATCGGGTCCGAACACCAGCCGCACCGCATGCGGGATGATCAGGCCGACAAAGCCGATCAGGCCGCTCAGGCTGACGGCTACCGCCGTGATGAACGCCGCGATGGCGAAGGCCGCCAACTCGATTTTCTCGACCGGCACCCCCACGCTCCTGGCATCCTGAGGGCCGACGCTGATAATGTTGAGCTGCGGGCTCAGGAAGAAGAGGCCGATGGCACCGGCCACAATGCCGCCGCCGCCGACCCAGAGCACGAGAAAATCCTCCTCGGTGAGGTTGCCCATGAGCCAGAAGATCGTCGCGTAGAGTTGCTGGCTTTTCGCGATGGAAGTCAGGAACAGGATCAGCGCCGACAGGAACGCGTTGACGACGACTCCGGCCAGCAGCAGACCGGTGACGTGGTACTTGCCCGTGATCCGGCCGATGCCCCAGACCAGCCACACCGTGGCGAGGGCCCCCACGAAGGCGCAGACCGCGACCGGCGAGCGTCCCCACAGCGTCCAGCCCAGCCCGCCGATGACGGCCAGGATCACGCCCAGACCGGCGCCGCTGGAGATGCCGAGAATATAGGGGTCCGCCAACGGATTGCGCAGCAGCGCCTGAAAGACCGCGCCGGCGCTGGCCAAGGCGACTCCCACGAGGGCGGCCAAGAGTATCCGCGGGACGCGGATGCGAACGAAGATCTCGTAATCGGGGTTCGGTGCCGCCCCAGTGGCCGGGGCGGTGAGGGCTGCCTTCAGAGAGATGGTCTGGGGGCCGACCAGCGCGCACGCGAGCATCACCAGAACCAGCAGCACGGCGGCCACGCCGATCCGGATCAGCAAAGTTCGAGGCGCGAGGGTCCCAGGCACGTTCTTACTCTCCCAGAAGCTGCGGTCGCAGGCACTTGGCGATCACTTCGATCCCTGCACCCAGGCGGGGGCCGAGCCGCGAGACGGTATCGCCGTCGATCACGCAAATCCGTCCGTCGGCAACGGCCGGAACGTTCGCATACCTGCTCCAATACGAGAGCGCCTGCCGGCGTTGCTCATCGAGTGCGCCCGGCAGCATGGCAGGCTCGATAATGACCTCGGGCTGAGCCGCGATCACCTCCTCCGCCCCGATGGGCGGGTACTTGTGGAGCGTCGGGCCGATGGCATTCTCGCCGCCGGCCAGCTCGATCATCTCATTGACGAAGGTATCCCGGCCGGCGACACGCAACGGTTCCCTTTGGACCACCCAAAGGACCTTCACCTTCGGCAGTCCGGCATTCGCCGTCTGGAGGCGATGAATGGCGGTCTGCATCTGGTCCGACAATTCCCGGGTCTGCTCCCGGACGCCGGCGGCGGCGCCGATGTCCGCGATGGCATCAAAGAGGTCACCGATCTTCTCGATCTCGACGGCCAGACAATCGTAACCGATCCGCTTTAAGCGACGGGCGAGGTCCCGCTGCGGCTCGATGGTCAGCGTGACGACGAGGTCGGGCCTGGTAGCGATGACGGCCTCGATATTGGGTTGCCAAAACGTGCCGACCTTGGGCTTGGCCAGGGCGGCGGGGGGGTAGTCGCTGTCTTGCGTCACTCCAGCGACTCTCTCACCCAGTCCGAGGGCAAAGAGGATTTCCGTGAGATCGGGCGCCATGGAGACGATCCGCACCGGCGGTCTCGCGCTCCGCGCACCGGGGTCCGCGGCCGCGGCCGGCGGCTCCAGTATCAGGAACCCGCCGGCAAGCCACAGCGTCAAGGCCGCCAATAAGAGCCACCATTTGCCCATCAGGTCCTCTTGAATTGCTTCTCCAGATCGCTGATCGAGAATCGAATCGTTGTCGGCCGTCCGTGGGGGCAGCGGCTGGTGGACTCGAACTGCTGGCGGTTGGCGAGAAGCTCCTGAATCTCGCTGTCGGTAAGCCGCTGGCCGGCCTTGATGGCTGCCTTGCAGGCCGCCATGCTCAGGATGTCATTGAAGAGATCCTGCCTGGCCACCGCGTCGCCGCGCTCGACGAGCAGGTCGATCAGGTCCTGAACGAACTCGGTGGGCGCGACATTAGCCAGCACGGTGGGAAACGTCTGCACGGCGTACACCCGCGGACCGAACGGCGTCAACTCGATCCCCAACTGGGCCAGCAGATCGGCATGACTCTCGATCGCGCCCGCCTGGGCATCGGTCACCTCAAAGCTCTCGGGCAGCAGGAGCCGCTGGGATTCGAGGCTGTCCCGCTGCAACCGCCGCTGCAAGGTCTCGTAGAGCATGCGCTCGTGCAGGGCATGCTGGTCGATGATGACGAAGCCGTCCCGGGTCTGCTCGACGATGTAGCTGTCGTGGATCTGGAGATAGCGATGGTCCTGCCATGGAGGCATCACGGTGGGTACGGGCTTATCGGCAGGGCTTCTCTTGTGGTTGGGTCCGCGGCGCTCGGCGGCGCTCTCAGGCCCCAGATCGAATTGCTGTTGTTGCGCGGGCCGGTGCTTCTTGAAGAACTCCGCCATGGCCTCGGCGATCTGCTGTCGGCGGGCGTGTTGGCCGGCTATCTCCTCGCTCACGCCGGATGGCACTTCCACCGGCAACAGAGCCGGGGTGTTGAGGTCTGTGCCGAGCAACTGCTCCCGCAGGACGCCCAAAACCTGCGAATGAACCAGATTGGCGTTGTAGAACCGCACCTCGATCTTGGTCGGATGGACGTTTACGTCATAGTCATCAAAGGGCATCTCGATGAAGAGAAAGACCACCGGGAACCGGTTCGCCTCCAGCATGCCCCGGTAGGCTTCCTTGATGGCATGGGAGATGAACTTGTCGCGGATGAAGCGGCCGTTCAGGAAGGTGTACTGGAACTGGTTGCTGGTACGGGACACGCTCGGCCGGCCGAGCAGGGCGCGGATGCGGATGCCTTTTTCGTCACTCTGCGTTTCGATCAAGTCGCCGGGCTCGCAAGCCAGCATCGGGAAAAGCTGCCCGACCCGCTCCTTGAGACTGACGGTTCTCGGCAGCCGGTAAAGCTCCTTGCCGTTATGGGTCAGCGTCAGGTCCAGATGCCCCTGCGGCAGGGCGATGCGCGCGAACTGCTCGCTGATGTGACCGATCTCCGTGTTGGCGGTCCGCAGGAATTTGCGCCGGGCGGGTGTTTTGTAGAAAAGGTCCCGTACCTGGATCACCGTGCCGTAATCGCCGCTGCACGGGCTGACAGGACCCTTGTCGCCGCAGTCGATCTCCAGGCAATGCGCCTGGTCGGAGTCCCGTGTTCGGCTGACCGCCCGCACTCGGGCGACGGAGGCGATACTGGCCAGGGCCTCGCCGCGAAAACCGAGCGTGGAGATCTTATGGAGGTCCTCGACCGCACGAATCTTGCTCGTCGCGTGAGATTCGAAGGCGTTCGCCAGGTCCTGCGCATCCATGCCGGCGCCATCATCAACGCTAGAAATGAGCTTGCGCCCACCGTCTTCAATGGCGATAGCGATCCTCGTAGCCCCGGCGTCAATGCTGTTTTCCACCAACTCCTTGACCACGCTGGCCGGACGCTCGATCACCTCGCCCGCGGCGATCAGGTTTACCATATTCCGATCAAGCTGAATGATTCGACTCATAAGCGTGATACAGTCCTGATCGCAAAATGGTGCGTGGCCCCACCCTACGACCGCCAACTCTGATCTCACGTTTGGAGCAGGCTGCGGCCGGTCATCTCCGGCGGTTGCGGCAGGCCCATGACCTCCAGGAGCGTCGGCCCGATATCGGCGAGTGTGCCTCCTTCCCGCAGCTTGCGGCCCTTGAACCGGTCATCGAAGATGACCAGCGGCACATCGCCCACCGTGTGGGCGGTATGCGGGTTTTCGGGCGAGCCGTCGATCATCTTCTCGAAATTGCCGTGGTCCGCGGTGACGATCGCGGCGCCGCCCAAGCCCTTGACCTTGTCCAGAATCTTGCCCACGCACTCATCGACCGTCTCGGCGGCCTTGATCGCCGCGGTCAAATCCCCGGTATGGCCGACCATGTCGGGGTTGGCGAAGTTGACGACCATCACATCGTACTTGTTCGAGTCCAGCCGTTCGAGCACGACGCTCGCCACCTCGTAGGCGCTCATTTCGGGCTTCAGGTCATATGTCCGAACCTTGGGCGAGGGGACGATCTGGCGGTCCTCGCCCTTGAAGGGTTTCTCGGTGTAATCGTTGAAGAAGAACGTCACGTGGGCGTATTTCTCCGTCTCAGCGCAGCGGAACTGCTTGAGGCCGAGCGCGCTCCAGTACGCCGCGAGGATGTTCTTCATCTTGGGCGGCTTGGTGAAGGCTACCGGCGCGGGGATCGATGCATCATACTCGGTCATGCAGACGAAGTAGACATCGGGCTTGGTGGTCCTTGGGAACTCCTTGAAAGCCGGGTCCACGAAGACCCGCGTCAACTCGCGCGGCCGGTCGCCCCGGAAATTGAAGAACACCACGCCATCCCCATCGGAGATGGTGGCGATGGATTCATTGTTCTCGTTCACGATCGCGGTCGGCTCGATGAACTCATCCTGCGCCTCGCCCAGATCGCACCATTTGAAAGGCATGTTCTACATGGCAAAAGAGAAGATCGCGCTGAAGAAAAGGCCGTGCATTCTCATCATCCGCGACGGCTGGGGTTAT
>JAMCWO010000353.1:15248-49642 GCA_023481165.1 Planctomycetota bacterium
GGTGGCGCTGCGGGCTTTGAGACCTTTGCCGAAGCGCAGGCACTCGTAAGCCTTCTGCACGCGGTCCCAGCGGCTGTCCCGGTCCATGGCATAGAAACGGCCCATCACCGTCGCGATCTTGCCGACGCCGATCTCGGCGGCCTTCTTCTCGACCTCGGTTACGTATCCCAGTCCGCTGTCGGGCGGCGAATCGCGGCCATCCGTGAAAGCATGGATGAAGACGTCCTTGAGGCCGTGGCGTTTGGCCAATTCCAAAAGTCCGTAGAGGTGCCCCAGCAGCGAATGGACGCCGATGTCGCTGCACAAGCCCATGAGATGGACTTTGCCCTGGTGTTTCTTGACGAAACCGACGAGCTTGAGGAATTGCTCGTTCTGGAAGAAGGAGCCATCGCGGACGGCGTGCGTCAGCCGGACCGACTCCTGGGGTACAACACGTCCGGCGCCGATGTTCTGGTGGCCGACCTCGCTGTTGCCCATTGTGCCGTCCGGCAGGCCCACGTATTCACCGTAGGTGTGGATCAGGCAATGCGGATATTCCGCCATCAGCATGGTGTCCACCGGGACACGGGCCCGCTTGATGGAGTTGTAGGGGTCCTCTTTTGGGTCCGGATTATAACCCCAGCCGTCGCGGATGATGAGAATGCACGGCCTTTTCTTCAGCGCGATCTTCTCTTTTGCCATGTAGAACATGCCTTTCAAATGGTGCGATCTGGGCGAGGCGCAGGATTGGTCCCGCCGGGTACGCCAAGGGCTTCGTATCATATAGGCGGGGGCCGATGGTGTCAAATGCCTGTCCGATGGCGGGGCTTTGACGCTGTGGCCGGGGCCGGTATAATGAGGAGCGTAGATGAAGATGACGAGGCCGGATGGCAACGCGTCCGAGCCTGGCCTGTGGTCTGAAAGGCAGCCTGTCAGTGTCCGAGGGAAACAACAGGGTCATTCCGGCGTGGTGGGGTATCCTCATGCTGGGGTTCTGCCTGCTGGCGGGCTGCACACCGCGGCGGCCGGCGACGGATTTGTACGTGGACGCCGTGGCCCTCCGCGAACTGGGCCAAAATGAGCTGGCTATCGGCAAGCTCAACGCCGTGATTGCGGCCGACCCCGATTTCGCCCTCGCCTACGCGGAATTGGGCAAAGCCTACCAGGCTTTAGGGGATCAGGCGAAAGCTCTCACGGCCTTCGAGAAGGCGGCGCAATTAGCCCCGTGGTCGGCCCAGGATCATCTGAATCTGGCCCGGATTCACGAAACACTGGGCAATGATGCGCCGGCCGCCCAAGCGTATGCCCGTGCCGCCGAGCTGGATTCGAAGAGTTTCGCGGCCCTCATGGGCGCTGCCAGGTGTTACCTGAAGGCGGGCCAGTACGCCAAATCACAGATGTATTGTGAATTGGCCGAAAAAGCGGGAGCCAAACCGGAGGAAACGCTGTTCTTGCTGGCTCAGGCCCATGAGGCGCAGAAAGACTATGGGCGGGCCATCGAGGTTTATCGGCGTCTGCTAACAGTCAACCGCGATGATCCGAACGTGCTGCGGTCCTTGGGCGTAGCTTACCTGAAAGCCGGGCAGTATGACCGGGCCAGGCAGATCTTGGCTCTGGTCGCCCAGAAGCGGCCCGAAGATGGGGCCGCCTTGCGCGATTTGGGCTACTGCTTTGTCAAACTTGGAGATAACGATCAGGCCATGCAGATGTACCGGAAAGCGGTCGATGTCGACGGCAAGGATTGGGAGGCTTGTCGCGGTCTGGGTGTCGCCCTGATGCTCAAGGCCCGCGAGACGCAGGATGGTGGCTTGGAGACAGAGGCTGTTCGGCAGTGGCAACGCTCTCTGCTCCTGAGGCCCGATCAGCCCAAGCGCGACGTGCTCGAAAAACTGATTCGCGAGCATTCCAAGTTGCAGAATTCCTTGGAGGGGCTAAACTATTAACGCCATGGATTCAGGCAATCAAGACAGAACCGTTCCGAGTACATCATGCACGCCGTCCGAGGACCGCTCTCGAGTGGAGCTTCCGGACGCGATGGGACATTTGATCTTCTGGCCCATTTTGCTGCTTGGCCTGCTGGCGGATCTCGGCACGAAACGGGCCGTCTTCGCCTGGCTGGAAGACAAACCGGGCCAGAGCATCGAGATTCTCGGCGGTTTCCTCTCGTTCCGCCTGGCGTTGAACACGGGGGCGGCCTTCGGCATCGCTTCGGGTCATCTGCCGTTCCTGGTCGGTGTCTCCCTGGTCGCGCTGCTCGTCATCCTGGGCGTCTTCTTCTTCACGTCGGCACGCCAGCGCATCATGCAGGTATCATTGGGGCTGTTTGCGGCGGGCGTCAGCGGCAACTTGTGGGACCGGCTCTTCAACGGCGGGCAGGTCCGGGATTTTATCGACGTTGTCTACTGGCCGGGCCGGCACTGGCACACGTTCAACGTGGCCGATACCATGCTGTGCATCGCGGTCGGGCTGCTCGTCGTCGCGACCTTTTTCACTGGTTCGTCAGATCGAACACGTGCTCCGCAACAAAAATAGGGGCGTCGATGGCGGCGCACAGCGCGATGGCGTCGGAGGGGCGTGAATCCACCTGAACCTTGCGGCCGTCGATGCTGAGATGAATCTTGGCGTAAAAGGTGTGGTTGCGGAGGTCGTCGATCACGATCCGCTCGACCTTGGCACCCAGACCCTCGATGACGTCGGCGAGCAAGTCGTGCGTCATGGGCCGGGGCGGTTTGATCCCCTTGAGCCGCCGGTCGATGGCGAAAATCTCCACGATGCCGATCACGATCGGAAACCCGCGCGTGCCGTGCCGCTCCTTCAGAACGATCACCTGCTGATCGGAAGTCTCGTTGATGATGATCCGCGACAGTTCCACTTCCACTTCCATGGCATTTCCTCAATAGATCAGCGTTCGAGCTCGCGCAGGTGCTTTTCGATCGTCCGCAGTTGCTCCTGAAGCTGCTGGAGCTTCTCGCGGGCTTGGGCGACGACTTCCGGCTTGGCCCTGACCACGAAGTTCGGGTTAGCCAGCTTGTTCTGGACCGCCTTCATGGCCTGCTCGATCTCCTGTTTCTGCTTCTGCAGGCGGGCACGTTCCGCCTGGGGATCGATCACGTTATGGACGTAAACTTGCGTCCCCTCTACTATCGCCGTCGCGGCGTTGTTCGGTTTGGGCAGATTCTCCCCGAGCTGAAGGTTCTCCAATCCGGCCAGTTGGCAGATCAGACCGGTATTGGCGTCCATACCCCGGGGAGCGTTGATGGAGGCGGTGAGCTTGCTGCTCGGCGGGAGGTTGTACTGACTGCGGATGTCGCGAATAGCGCGGACAACCTCCTGGACCCAGCGGATCTGTTCCTCAATTTCGGGGACCTTCAGGGCTCCGAGTGAAACGGGCCATTGAGCTATCGCGATGGCGGCGGCACGGTCGGCAGCGGCGATCCCTTTCAACCCGCGCACGGGAGCCATTTCGTTGAGCTTCTGGTAGATGCCCTCCGTGATGAACGGAATGAACGGGTGCAGCAAGCGCAGCGTGGCGTCGAGAACAAACGCCAGGGCGTTCTGGGCAATCGGTCTGCTTGCGTCATCCCGCATCCGCGGCTTGATCCATTCGAGATACCAGTCGCAGAAGTCATTCCAGAAGAAGTGATACAACTGCCCGAGCGGCTCACTGAACTTGAAGGTATTGAGAGAATCAGTGATCTCATCCCGCGTAGTCGCCAGGCGCGAGAGAATCCAGCGGTCCGTGATATCCATTTGCGCCGCGTCGAAGCCGGCCGGATCAAGGCCCTCGATATTCATCATGGCGAACCGCGAAGCATTCCACAGCTTGTTGCAGAAATTGCGGCCGACGTCGAACTTGGGCGAGGTATTGACCTTGCGGCCGTCCGGCAGCGTCATCGGAACGACCGGTATGCGGATATCCTGTGTATCCGTCGTCATGCTCGCCAGCGTGAACCGCATGGCATCGGCGCCGTGGCTGTCGATGGCGATGAGCGGGTCGATGCCGTTGCCCAGGCTCTTGGACATCTTGCGGCCTTCGCCGTCCTGGATCATGGCGTGGATGTAGACATCGTGGAAGGGGATATCACCCGCGCAGTACTGCCCCATCATCACCATGCGGGAAACCCACAGCGTGATAATCTCACGCGCTGTGCATAGAACATCCCCGGGATAGAACGCCTTCAACTCCGGCGTCTCCTGGGGCCATCCCAACGTGCTGAACGGCCACAGGGCGGACGAGAACCACGTATCGAGCACATCGTTGTCTCGTTTCCACCCGCGCGCCTCGATACTCTTCTCCACATCCTCCTTTTCCGGTGCCACGCAGACAAACGTGACCGGGCCCTCATCCGTCTCCGCGATGATGGAGTGAATCCACTCCGATAGGTCCGACAGTTCCTTGATTGGATCGCCATCTTCTACGGACTTTGACCAGGCCGGAATGCGATGGCCCCACCAGAGCTGACGGGAGATCGGCCAGTCGCGCAGATTCTCCAGCCATGTTTGATAGGTCTTGGCATACCGTTCGGGGATGAACCGCAGGTGGCCGTCAAGCAACGGCTTGAGCGCCAGACCGGCGAGGGAGTTCACCGGCACATCGGTTCCTTCGATCATCCCCTGGCCGAACTCCTGCGCCAGATGAGGGATCGGCTGCTTGACCGCGATATACCATTGATCGGACAGATATGGCTCGATGGGGACATGGCTGCGGTAGCTGTGGCCCACCTCGTGGGCATAGTCGCGAATCTCTTCCAGCAGGTTTTCCTGGCGGAACCAGTCCACGACGGCCTCGCGGGCCTCGAAGCGATCCATGCCGAGCAGGTTACGGGCCTCGGGTGTGGTTGCATCCTGCCAGCCGTACTTATCGCTGATGGAGCCATCGGGCGCCATGATGTTGATGACAGGCAGATTGTGTCGCCTGCCAATCTCCCAGTCGTCCGGATCGTGAGCCGGTGTGACCTTCAGGAACCCCGTGGAGAATCGCGCCTTCTCGTCCTCGCTCTGGGGATTCGGCAGCACCACATGTTCATCGGCGATGATTGGGATTACGCGCCCGACAATGGGCAGCCGCACCATCTTGCCGACGAGGTACTTGGCTCGTGGGTCGGCCGGGTTCATAGCGACCGCCGTGTCGCCCAGCATGGTCTCGGGTCGCGTTGTCGCAACCGTCACGTGCTCGATTCGTCGGCCGTCGATCTCGACCGGCTCCGTGAGCGGGTACTTCAGATACCAGAAGAAGCCCTGGATCGTCTCGTGCTCGACTTCATCATCGGCGAGGACGGTTTGCGTGGCCGGGTCCCAGTTGACGATCCGTTTGCCGCGATAGATCAGGCCGTCCTTGAAGAGCTTGAAAAAGTTCGCGCGGACCGCCCGGGCGCAGACCTCGTCCATCGTGAAGCGGGTCCGCTGCCAGTCACAGGAGCAGCCCATCGCCTTGAGCTGGGCGAGGATGGTCGCTTCGTATTCGTCCTTCCAGGCTTGGATGCGCTTGACGAATTCTTCACGCCGGAAGTCTGTGCGTCGCTTGCCTTCCTCCGCGAGGATGCGCTTCTCGACCACCGTCTGGGTGGCGATGCCGGCGTGATCGGTGCCGGGCATCCAGAGGGTTTCATACTGCTCCATCCGGTGAAAGCGGATCAGAATATCCTGAAGCGTGTTGTTCAGCGCGTGGCCCAGGTGCAGAGGCGCCGTCACATTGGGCGGCGGAATGACGATCGTGAACGCCTTGCGCTGCTGGCCGTTGCGGGACGGCTCGGCATGGAAGTAAGAGTTCGACAGCCAGAGTTCATTGACCTGGCTCTCCACGGTCTTGGAATCGTAAACCTTGGACAACTGCTCTGTCATCGCGCATCCAACTCAAGTACGGCCAAAAAAAATCCGGCAGACACGTGTCTGCCGGAGGTCATGTTAATGGGATAGAGGTCCCCTGTAAAGAGCGCGGTAAACCAGCGCTCCCTGCAGGCCGGGGACTGTTATCAGTCCAGGTTCATGGTCATGAGGAACTCGGCGTTCGTCCGCGTCTTGGCCAACCGGCTCTTGAGCAGCTCTACCGCCTCCACGGGGTTCAAGTCGCTCAGGACGCGGCGGAGCCGATAGACCAGCTCCAGCTCTTTCGGATCGAGCAGCAATTCCTCGCGGCGCGTGCCGCTGCGGGTGATCTCGATGGCCGGCCAGACGCGCCGGTCGACCAGCCGCCGGTCCAGGTGCAATTCCATGTTGCCGGTGGCCTTGAACTCTTCGAAAATCACTTCGTCCATCTTGGAGCCGGTGTCGATCAGGGCGGTCGCGAAGATGCTCAGGGAGCCGCCTTCCTCGATCTTGCGGGCGGCGCCGAAGAACTTCTTGGGCATCTGCATCGCGCCGGCATCCACACCGCCGGTCAGAATACGGCCGGAGTGCGGCGTCTCGTTGTTGTACGCCCGCGCCAGACGGGTGATCGAGTCGAGCAGGATCACGACATCCGTGCCGTACTCGACCATGCGCTTGGCCTTCTCGATCACGATCTCGGCCACCTGGCAGTGCCGGGCGGCGGGCTCGTCGAACGTCGAGCTGATGACCTCGACGCTATCGGCGGTCTTGCGCTCCATTTCCGTCACTTCCTCGGGCCGCTCGTCGATCAGCAGCACGATCAGCTTTACTTCCGGATGGTTCGTGCTGATCGCGTTGGCCATCTTCTGCAGCAGGATCGTCTTGCCGGTACGCGGCGGGGCGACGATCAGGCCGCGCTGGCCCTTGCCCACCGGCGTCACCAGGTCGATGATCCGCATGTTCAGCTCATCGGAGGTTGTCTCGAGGATCAGGCGCTGCTCCGGGTGCAGGGGGGTCAGGTCGCTGAAGACGACCTTGTCCGCCAGCAGGTCGGGATTCTCGAAGTTGATCGCCTCGACGCGCAGCAGGGCGAAATACTTCTCGGAATCCTTGGGCGGCCGGATTTGTCCCGAGACAATGTTGCCGGTCCGCAATCCGAAGCGTCGAATCTGCGACGGGGAGACGTAAATGTCATCCGAAGAGGACAGGTAGTTGTAATTCGGGTTGCGCAGGAAGCCGTAGCCGTCCGGCAGGACCTCCAGTACGCCTTCCCCGTACATCAGACCGTTCTGGCGGATACGCTCTTTGAGGATGCGGAAAATCAGGTCCTGCTTCTTCAGGGCGCTGTATTCCGTAATCCCTTCCTTCTTGGCCATCTCGTGCAACTCGGCCACGGTCAGCCGCTGCAAGTCCGTCAGGTACAGGTTGCCCTTTTTGATGCGCTCGTACTTGGCGTGCGTGGACTCCTCGTCGGTCAGTTCCACCCCCTCTTCCGAGACTTCGACCGTCGCGGCCGGTTCGTCGAAACCCTCGGACGACTCCGCCTCTGTCTCGGCCTCGGGTTCCGCCTCCACCGGCGGATCATCTTCCATCGGTGTGACGTTATCGCTATCCGGCATGTCCTCTGATTGCTCGCCTTGCTCGACCTGCTCTTCCATCAGCTCGTCCTCTGCCGGCTTCCTCTTCGTTCCTTTCCGCTTGGTTGTTCTGGCCTTCGCCATAACTACTCCTTTTTCTGTTACGTGATTCTTCTGGCACCCTTGCCCCTGTTCGTGCAGGCAGGAACCTGCTCCCACAGATGCGGGCAACACGCCTGTCGCCGCGGCGTGCCGCGTTCTTCTCTTGATGCTTCGGCGGGATTGGAGCCTCGAGCTACACCACCAAGCAGTATGGCTCACGAAAGCGGATTTCGCCGCACTACTTCCAAATGAGCCAAACTACCTGCTTCTAGCTATATCAGAGAAGATATCTTGGATTTGCCTGACCAACGTCAAGAAGTCAGAGTTGTTGTCCACCGTATTATCGGCCAACCGGGACTTCTTGTCCAGCGAAATTTGAAATTTTTCGCGAATTTTGATTCCTTGCTCATCCAGGAGGCCTGCCTGCTTCGCCCGGCGGGCTCGTTGCGCGGCCTCGCACTTCACAAAGATCAGCCGATCGCAACGGCTTGCCCAGCCAACTTCCACCAGCAGGGGCATATCAAGTACAATCGCTTGGACGTGTGTACATTGGTTATACTCGGCAATCAGCTCCTCGGTTCGCTCGAGCACGCGTGGGTGAATCACTTTGTTCAACGCGCACAACTTCTCGGCATCGGCAAAAACGAGCTGCCCCAACCTGGTGCGGTCGATCCGGCCGGACGAGTCCAGAATCGCCGCGCCAAACTGCCGCACGAGCTCGTTGCGAATCGACTCCTGCTCCAGCAGATCATGGGCGATCGCGTCCGCACGGATCACCGCGCAGCCCAGCTTTTCGAATTCCGCCGCGACGGTGCTCTTGCCGGACGCAATACCGCCAATAATCCCGATAATTGGCTTTTTTCTGGGATTGCTCACCATGAAGCAGTCAGACTGCTTACTCCCATGTAGCGCCGGTATTGTACCGGGAGTCTCTCCGGGTGTCAAGAGGCTCCGACATCATTTCTTTGCCGTGCGTTCTTCAACCCGCTCTGGATGGCCTTGACCAGGTCCTCCGACACCTTGGCCCCAAGCTTGTTGGCCATGACTACGTGGCTCCAGGCAAGGTCGTACTTGCCGAGCTGGTAGAACCCATACGCCAGCGCGTGATGCGCGTCCCCGTTCTTGGGGTTCGCTTGGACCGCCTGGAGATGCGCCTTGACGGCCTGATCGAAGTCGCCTTTGTTGAGGTAAGCCGAACCGAGGTTCATCAGGACTCCCGGGTTGTCCGGCTGGACCACGGCCGCACGCTGGAAGTACTGAATCGCTAGATCGTAGTTGCCCTGGTCAAAGTAGATCGCGCCGAGGTCCGCCAAGGCCAGCAGCAAGTCGGGTTTGAGCACCAGGGCCTGGGTCAACGCCTGAATGGCCTCATTGACGCGTCCCAGCTTCTTGAGACAAGTTCCCATGCCATGATACGCTTCCGGCGTGTTGGGCTTGAGGCTCTGGGCCTTGCGGAAGTGCTCCAGACCCTTTTCGTACTGACCCATTCTGTAGTACACGTCGCCCAGTTGGAGATAGACCGGAACATTTTGCCCATCGAGAGCAATCGCTCGATTCAGTTCCGAGAGGGCCCCGCCGTATTGCTCCTGCCGCGTGAAAAGGACCGCCATGCTGCGGTGCGCGTCCACGAAGTTGGGATCGAACTGAATGGCCTGCCGGTACGAGGAGGCGGCGGCGTTCAGCTCGTTGCGCACCAGGTAGGCATTGCCGAGGTTGTAGTGCGTCTTGGGGTCGTTCGGATTCAGTTGCAGGGCGGCCCGGTATTGTTGGACGGCGTCGTCCACGCGGTTTCTCTGCAGATAGATGTTGCCCAGGTTCGTCCGGGATTCCGAGAGGGTGGGATTGATGGCGACGGCCCTCTCCAGCGCCACCAGGGCGGTGTCCGTGTCCCCGATCTCCAGGTACACCGTCCCCAGATTATTGAAAAAGCAGCCGAGAGTCTGACGCTTGGTCAGGTTCTTCATGTACGCGGAGTTGCCGCCATCCTCCGGAACATGGAACATTTTGAGGTAGTGCGCCTCCGGCGGATTGGCGCCGCGGCTGGTCGTCTCGATGTTGAAACGGACACGGCCCTTTTCATAGCGGACGAAGAAGTGGCCGGGAACGACGACGCCGTAAAGGTCCAGGCCCAGCCGTTCCCCGATGGACAGGTACAGGATCGAGAGACTCAGGCAATATCCCTCCCGCCGATCCATCACGGAATGAAGGAATAAATCATTCGCATCGTGGGGGTGCAACACCGGTTTGAAGCCCAGCTCATCGAAGAGATACTCGTTGATCACGGGGATGGCCCGATGGTCGAGCGGCAGCCGCCGTTGCCGCAGCCGCGTCTCAATCACCAGGGCCATGGTGTCCAGCCGCTCGAGGTAGCGGCGGCCCTGGACGAAGTCGCTCCAGTATTCCGAGGAGATCAATGTCGCGGTGGCCAGGTCGATCTGCTCTTCCGGCAACCGCAACACCTCTTCGAGCGAGGTGACGTTCAATCCCATTTTGCCGGCGTTGGCAAGCTCTGCCCGTTGTCCGAAAGCCGCCGGGCCCGCGAGGCCCAGGACAATAGCGATGCTGACGAGGACGCTCTTCATGGACTCCTTTCTGTGATTCCCTCTTGCACAATTGTAGCCGCGTCCGTAGTCTATTCAACCAAAATCCCGATTGTCAGGAGGACACTATGAGAGTGACCAGTCTTGCCATTATCGTTGTAACCGGCTTGCTGGGGGGCGGATGCCACCAGACGGCGAGGCCGCCCGAGAGCGCCGGGAAGACCCAGGCTCAGGCGGAGCCCCAGTCCGCGTCCGTCCAAGCTCCACCCGTTCAGGCCGCGCCGGCCGCGACTGCCGAGAAGACCGAAGTGAAGCCTGCCCCTGCTCCGGAAACCGGCCGCCAGATCAGTCTTTTCGACGGCAAGACCCTGGGGCAGTGGAAGGTGACGGACTTCGGCGGCCAGGGGGAAGTCTCGGTCAAGGACGGCGCCATCCACATGGCGACGGGCAGCTACATGACCGGCATCACCTGGACCGGCCCGGTCATCCGCATGAACTACGAGATCACGCTGGAGGCGATGCGCGTCGAGGGGAGCGATTTCTTCTGCGGCCTGACGTTCCCGGTCGGCGAGAAGCCCTGCACCCTGATCCTGGGCGGCTGGGGCGGCAGTCTCTGCGGCCTGTCGAGCATCGACCATTTCGATGCCTCCGAGAATTCGACGACGCGGATGATCAGCTTCGAGAACGGCAAATGGTACCGTGTCCGGCTGCGGGTGGTTCCCAACCGGATTCAGGCGTGGTTGAACGATGAAGACCTCGTCGATGCGGACATCACCGACAAGAATATCGATATCCGAATCGAAGTCGAAGCATCGAAGCCGCTGGGCATTGCCACGTGGAACACCGCCGGCGCGGTCCGCAACATCAAGCTCAAGAAGCTACCGGACGATGCCCCGTAGCGGCCGGCGTGGTTTGCCGTGATGCCGTAGGGGCAACCCCCCGTGGTTGCCCTCCAGGGATGGGCAGGCACGGGGGCCTGCCCCTACGGGCCTAGTCCCAGACGCTCCAGCAGTTGGGCTGTCGAGACGCCGGCGACCTTTACCTGTTTGACCGGATTGGTGTGGCCGGAAACGATCTCGATGGCGTTCTTCTTTACACCCAGCTCCTGGGCCAGATAAGCGATCAGGCACTCATTGGCCTTACCCTTTTCGGGTGCCGCGGCCACTCGAATTTTGATCATGTCTCCCAGGACACCGGCGACCACCGTACGGCTGCTGCCCGGAACGATCTTGGCCGTGAAGACCACGCCCTCCGCATTCTCAACGACGGCCGGACCGGACGCAGAAGGGGTCATTCGACATTCTCACGCAAGTTCGAGCCGATGGCTTGCTGGACGTATTTCTCGATCTGCTCGGCCAGCTCCCCCAGGGTGGGCAGTTGAAAATCCTCATAGAAACCCGGAATGAACTCGCCGCTGAGGGCCCGCTTGAAGATCCGCACGCGGAGGATCGAGGGCTGGGAGGCGCCTTTGCTGAAGTCGCCGTCCTTGTGCTCGGTCAATTCGACCCGCCATTCCTCGCTGATGAACACGAGGCATTTGCCCGTGTAGATCGCCGTCGGGAAGTAATCACGCAGGAGTTTTAGGGTTTCCATGCCGGTCCTATTCTGTCCTATTAGTCCACCATGTCCACGAAGTCCAATAGGACCTATCGGACGGATAGGACCCATAGGACTGTGGGCCGCTCATCTCATTGTACCTTCCGTGGCTCTCCGAAGGGCTTCACATCGCCGCGCAGGACCTGGGAATGCTTCTCCCAGGCCGCCATCGTGCGCTTGAGATTGTCGTACGCATCGCCGCCGATGGCGTACCCCTGGAACCCGATGGGGCCGGTGTAGCCGGCGTCCCGCAGGGTCTCCAGAAAGCCTTTCATGTCAAACGTACCGTGATCGAGCGTCTGAATCAAGGTCTTCCAGTCTTTGCCATCGGTATCGGCCCCATTGATCGACACGACCGATAGACGCGGCATGGCCTTTTCGAGGACGGCCTTGGCATCCCGGCTGGAACTGACCCGGAGCCAGTGGCACAGGTTGAATGTGACGCCCACGTTGGGGCGGTTCACCAGCTCGGCGATCCGCACCACGTCATCCATACTCTCCATCCAGAAGCCCGTGTGGGGATACAGGGAAATCCGCACCTGGTGCTTGGCGGCCTCCTCGGCAAGCTCGGTAAGAATCTCGACCGCGCGGCGATCGCCTCCCGTGGCTGAAGGCTTATACTGCTTGCTCTGAGCATATATCCAGAGGATCGCGTTGCGGCCGGCGAGGACCTTTATTCCTTCCTTGAGGGAAGGATCGTAGGCTTGGACGCCGGGGTCGATATTGATGCCGGTGTAGATGGCGAACATCTCGAGGTTATTCTCATCGAGCACCTTCAGCATCTCCGCCATCGGACCGGGCCCCGCGTAGTGCGGACCGATGCCGGCGTAGCCCAGTTCCTTGAGCATCTGCGCCTGTTCCTGGATCGTCTTGTGCTGGGCATCCTCACACGCATTGTCGAAGGCGAAGAACGGATTCGGTCCGGCGGGGGCGACCCAGAGGTTGCAGTAGCCGACGGGGCCGTGATCGCCTTGGAGCATCAGCGGCCCGACCGGCTTCTCATCGTTGTACGCGCTGGCGCGTGTCGGCCCGGTCAATTCGACATCCCGGTGGACGAGAACGCCGTTGTGCACGACCTTCTCGAAGCGGGCGTTGGCGATTTTGCGGCCGGTCTTGTCGAAGCGCGGCGCCCGGAAGACCACATCGAGGGTCTGCCACTTGCCGGGCGGCCGGGAGGCATTGACGCGCGGCGAATGTCCTTCGTAGCCCTGCGGGTTTCGCCTATCGTCCCACCGTTGGTAGATCCCGGCACATTCGATTCCTGGATACTCCGAGGGCTTCTGCCAGCTATCATAGACTTGAATCTCGTAGCGGCCCTGGAAGTACACGCCGGAATTCGAATCCTTCGCGACGACGAACTCGACATGAGCGCGGAGATCGCCGAATTCCTGCTTGCTGAAGAGATTGACGGTCCGGCCGGTCGGCCCGTTGACGAGCGCGCCGCTGCCGGAGCGGGTCATCAATAGCTTCTCGTTGGCCGGGTCCAGTTGCGCATCACCGGCATTCTGCCAGTCGCCCGTATTACTCCGCCACGCGGAGAAATCCCCGCCGCTGAGATGCTGTTTATGACATTCGCTGCAATCGCGGCCTGCCGCCAGGCCCGTGGAAAGCAGGACAAACGCTGCAACTGTTCGGATCACCGAGATTCGTCTGGTCATTGCATCTATCCTCTCACAACAGGTGCCATGGACTTCGCATCGCTCGACTCAACATGCGGTTGGCTTCCTCGCTATTGGTGAATCGTTCCGTCTGCGGGTCCCATTTGAGCTTCTTGCCGAGCAGCATCGCGATGTTGCCGAGGTGGGCAATCGTGAAGCAGCGATGCCCGATCTCCGGCGGGAAGTAACACTCCTGCCGCGACTTGACGCAATCGAGGAAGTTCCGTTGCTCGCCTCCGGGGCAAGTGTACAGATGTGTCTCCTCCGGCCCGATGACGGAACTCAGAATCGACGCCGGCTGGGCTTGGAGCGGGGCACGCCAGCCGCGATTGCCGATCCAGCCGTCGGATCCCTCGAAGCGCAGACTCGGCGTGCCGGAATCGACGATCAACTTCACGCCATTCGCATAGGTGTACTCAATGTGGTACTCCTTGGCCGTGTTGTACAGACCCTCCGACCAGAAGACGCCTTTGCCTTCGACTTCCACCGGGCCGGTGTGTTCCGTGTCGTTGCCCCATTGGGCACCGTCGAGCAGATGGGCGCCCCAGTCCGTCAACTCGCCGCCGGAGTAATCGAGAATCCAACGGAATTCATAGTGGCAGCGATCTTTCGTGTAAGGCGCCCAAGGCGCGGGTCCCAACCACATGTCGTAGTCGAAGCCCCCCGGCACAGGCATGGGCGTGGGGTTCCCGGGCCGGTCCGGACCGCTCGGCAATTCCACTTTGATCGTATGGACTTTGCCGATCCGGCCGTTGCGGACCAGTTCGCACATGCGGTGATAGACGTCGACGCTGCGGTCCTCCGTGGACCACTGAAAGACGCGGTTATACCGCTTCATCGTCTCGACGAGTTGCCGGCCCTGCTCGATCGTGAGGGTAGGCTTCTCACATTCGATGTCTTTGCCCGCCTTGGCCGCCGCGATGGCGATAGGTACGTGCCAATGGTCCGGCGTGGAGATCATCACGGCGTCGATATCGGGCCGGGCCAATACCTCCCGAAAGTCGCTGTAGATCGCGCAATCTTTGTGGCCGTACCGCTTGCTGACCATCTCGAACGCGATCTGGCTGTGGCTGCGGTCCACGTCGCAGACCGCCACGACCTGAGCATCGTTGAGCGTCAGAAAAGTCTTCAGATTCACGTCGCGCCCATGACTCCCTGTGCCGATCATACCCAGCGTGATCCGTTCGCTCGCCGCGACGCTACCCGCTTTGCCCAAAGCCGAAGAGCGAACGAGGTAAGGGAATGACACGCTCGCCCCGGCGGCGGCTGCCGCCCGCTTCAGGAACGCCCGGCGACCGATCCAACGATTCATATCTGTCCTCCACAGGGGCTCGCGCCCCTGCTACTATTCCTAAAATCCAAGCGTCTGTTTGACATAGGCCCGGCTCATCTTGAGGCTTTCGCGCAGCGGCCGGGTCGGTTTGAAATTTCCCTCGTGGGCCAACTCGATGACCGCATCCCCGGAAAACTTGACTTCCTGCAGAGCCTTGCCGATCGCGGCGTAGTCCATGTTCCCCTCGCCCATGGCTTCGGACCACTTACCGTCGGCCTTCTGGTCCCGCAGGTGCAGGAATACGATCTGACTGCCGTAGGTTTTAATGAAGCTCACCGGATCAACGCCGCCCCGCAGGAGCCAGTTGAGGTCCGGGCCGAGCTTGACGTCCGGAATCCGCGCGAGCGTCCCCTTTAGATCGCGCAGGCCGTTCTCGACTTCATAGGTGTGATTGTGCAGATTCAGCACGATGCCCCGGCTCTGGCACAGGGCGATGATGCCTCGCAGCAATTCCGCCTGGGCGTCGAACTGGGCCGGCGTCTTGGGCTGCGGGGCCTTGCCGACCGAGACGCCGAACGTCCAGCCGCCGACCCCCGCCAGATGGTCCACGACAGTGCGGGCATCTTGGAAAACGGTCTCGTGTTGCGCCCGGTCCCACAGATCGCCGCCGAAGGAAGTGCCGATGACCGGCAGGGAGTATTTCCTGGACAGGGCACGGATGGTCTCCACCGAATCGGCCGGCCGCAGGGCCGTGTGCATCAACTCGATCCCATCCAGGCCCGCGTAGCTCATGTCGGCGAAGATCCGGTCGAGGATTGGATAGATCTCATTCTTCGGCTGCGTGGCCGCATAGACCCAGGGATGAGCCCCGACGATGATCTTCTTCTTGCCCGCGGACTCGGTCTTCTCCTTTCCCGAGCAAATCCGGCTGAGACTCACCCCGGCCGCTGCCGCAAACAACCCCCGTGCCGTCGAACCCAGAAAGCCGCGTCGGTCAAGCGCCATGTCCGTTCTCCTTCAGTTAGAACGACAGCAGCATCTGCCAGATGTACATATTGCCCAAGGCATCCACATTCTCCCAGATATTCCGGACCATCGCCTTGTCGCCGGTGATGGGCGGGAGGTCTTTCACTCGCTCCTCCCAGGGGAAGCAGACGCCCGGCTTCACGCGCGGCGTGGGCCGGCCCGCCATGCCAGCGACCTTCTTGCGGGATTCCATGGACGAGGGCAGATCGCACGGCGGTGTATCGGTGGGCATCTGGTAGCTGCCGGAGGAGTAGACGCCGTGCTCCCGGCAGACCTGCGTCATCACCTTCATGTTCTCGACGCTGGTGTCGTCCTGCATGATCGCCCCGGCGTCCATGATGTAGCCGCCGTCTTGGGCCACTTCTTTGATGACCCGCAGTACGAATTCCCGCACCTCTTGGGGTTTGCCATAGCTGAGAAGCATATTCGGGATGCCGCCGCTGATGGCGAACTTGTCGTGCAGCTTGCGATGGACCTCAAAGATGTCGTCCTGGTCGCAATGATAGACGATGCTACGCTCGGGCAACTCGTGGAACCGGTCAAGATGGTACTTCCAGCGGCCTTCGGCATAGAAGAGCGTCTGATGGCCGTTTTTCCAGAACTCCTCGATGCAGGGCTTGAGCGTCGGCCAGTAGTGGGATTCAAACTGCTGCGGATTGACGAACGGTACGCAGCCCCGGTGCATCCAGTAGCCGATGGGCACCTGCTTGGCCGGATCGGCGCCGCCCAAGCCGACGTTTACCAGGTGCGGCATAAGGGCTTTGCAGGCTTTGAGCACTTTCTTCGGCTGGGTGTGCATGTCCATCGTCAGACCCAGATACCCGCGCAGCTTATCCGCGAGGATGTCGAATGGGGCCTTGAAGATGCCCGAAATGGCCGACGCCGTGCCGCACTCGGACCGCAGTCGCCCGACCTGGGGCCCGAAGGCGTAGAAGTATTGCAGCATAGCCATCGCGCTTTTGACCAGGGCGAGATTGTTGCGGTAGGTCGAGCCCTCGCCCATCTTGCTGATCTCGGTTGAAACACGCGGCAGCCAAGTCGTATAGAGGAACCCCGTCGGATCATCGATCAGAGCATCGTACTCATCGGCCTTCATAAAGGCCTGATCTTCGGGGGGCTCAATGTAGTTGAACCCGCTCGTGTGGGGGATGCCGATGCCCGGGATGCCGTAGTAGCGCAGCCCGGCGGCCTGGGCCAGGCCGGTCCAGACATAGACCATGTTCGCGACAACCGCCTCCCACTGGAAGTCCTGGGCGGTTTTGACGGCGGCCTCGAACGCCTTGTTGTAGTCATGGGCCACATCCTGGCACGTATAACCGGCGTACTTGGCCGTGAACTCGGCCACGAACGGCCGCAGGGGGATCATGTCCGGCTTTTCATTCCGCATCGCCGTGACGTACCGCTTCAGACGCTCCTGGTAGAGCTGCTCCATGTCTTTCGCCATCGCGCTAACCCCTTGAGATTGGCCATCTTCGATTCACGATTCACCTTTGCGCCCTGGGTGCCGGGGAGCAAGAATCGTAAATCGCCGCCGGGAAATCGTCAATATTAAATCGTAGATCGCCGGGGTTGACAGGCCGGTGCGTTGGTGGTACAAGTGCGAATAGTGGATCGATTTCCATGGTTCGTCCCCGTAGCGCAATTGGATAGAGCGGCAGCCTCCGGAGCTGCAGGTTGCGTGTTCGAGCCACGCCGGGGACAGTTATGAGCACCGGCGAGGATCGCGCCACGGACATCTTTGGGCCGTACGGCATCGGGCCCCTGAGCCTGAAGAACCGGTTCGTGCGTTCGGCCACAGCGGAATCATCAGCCACACCTGATGGTGTGTTCACGGAGGCGGTGTTCCCCATACACGAGGCCTTGGCTCAGGGTGGTGTAGGTCTGATCATCACCGGGCACATGTACGCGGACGACGACGGGAAATGCAGTTCGCGGCAGACAGGAATCGCGCGAAGGGATCACCTGCCGGGTTTGCGGCGACTGGCCCAGGTGTGCCGGAGCGACGGGACGCACGGATCGGTCCGCATGTCTCTCGTGCGGCGAGTGTTTCCGCAAGCCTGGTCTTCGCTGCGCCCATGTGCCCGCGAGCGGAAGGCGGCGTTGATGGTCGGCATACTCTGACAAGGTCTGAACGTGACCGCTATCCGGGGAGAATCGCCGATGCAAAATCACAGCAGGAGAGATTCATCACGCCGAAGCGCGACAGCGGTCGGCGTCATTTTGCTGGTCTTGGTTCTTGCCTGGCCCGCACCCGCCCAGCCGCTCACCTCGCCCCTGAATCAACGCCCCGACTGGCTGCGGCGGGACGGCATCGTGATGGCAGGGAGTTGGGAGCCGTTGTCGTTCCGAGTCCGCCGAGATGGCAGCAGTGGCTTCACGCCCACCGACGAGCAACGTGCCGCGTATCTGCGGGAGCACAGCCCGGAGATGATCGCCCGCTTGAAGGACCTCGGGGTCAACTTCCTTATGATACACTGCTACAAGGGGGCGGGGCTGCAAGCGGAGCGCGAAAGCATGTCAGATGCCGCCAAGTTCGCCAAGCTCTGTCACGAGGCAGGTCTGCGAGTGGGCGTCTACAACTATAGCGGCGCGTTCCTTTGGGAACCGCTGTTCCGTGAAGTGCCTCAGGCCAAAGATTGGGTGCTGCTCGACGAAAAGGGCAAGCCTCGGACCTACGGCGGGGCGGCCTACCGCTATTTCTGGAATCGAAACCACCCCGGGGCCCAGGCGTTCTATCGCCAACTCATCTCTTTCGCGGTGCATGAGATCGGAGCGGATCTGCTTCACTTCGACAATTACGAGGTGGGTCCAGGATATGATAAGAACTCTATCCAGCGCTTCCGGCAATACCTTCGGACTCGGTTCACGCGGGAGCGGTTGGAGGAGATGGGAGCCGCGAATGTGGACGCGGTACAGCCGCCGCGGGCCGGGCCGTCGGGCGACCTGCTGCGTCGGGCTTGGCTGGACTTTTGTTGTCAATCGCTGGCGGATTCCTATCGTGACATGAGCCTGTATGCCAGAGGGCTGCGCCAGGACATTCTGATTGAGTGCAATCCGGGCGGTCCCGGCGATCGGATCACGCCGCCGGTGGATCATGGCCGTCTACTGTCGGCGGGAGAGGCCTTCTGGGACGAGGGCCGGCGGCCCGGTTATCGCAGCGGACAACTCTCGACGCGCATCCGCACGTACAAGGTCGCTCGGCGCATGGATAACATGGCCTTCGCCTACACGATCTCGCCCCTCGAAATGGCGGAATCCATGGCCTTCAACCTGGACTGTCTCGGGTGCATCTGCTGGTTTGAATATGCCCAGGTCGTTGCTCTGCCCGGCTCCCAGGAGCCTCTGTCCGCTGCTCTCGCCCCGTTCGTCAAGTTCTACCGCGCCCGCCGCGATTTGTTGCGGGAGGCTGAGGTCGTGGCGGACGTGGCGGTGCTGCGGAGCTTTCCTTCGCAGGTGTTCGCGGACCGTAAGGATGCCGCATTGACCTATCGCGCTGAACAGAGCCTCATCGAGAACCACATTCCTTTCCAGATCATCTACGATCAGCACTTGAACGACTTGCGGCGTTACCGCGTTTTGGTCCTGGCGGGTTGCGAGGCGATGTCCGATGAGCAGATCGGGTACGTGGAGCGATACGCGCGATCGGGCGGCAAGATATGCCTCGTCGGGCCGGCGGGCAGACACAACGAATGGATGCGCCCGCGGAAAGGGCCTGCTTGGGCTGGCCTATCAGGATCAGGCATTGACCGTATCGGTGAGGACGATGATGTCGCGCCGGCGGTACGCCGGCTCTGCGGCGCGGACTTGAGCCTCTCCGTCCGTGCGCCATCAGGAGTCTGCACGGAGTTGACACAACAGCCGGGCAAACGTTTGCTCCATCTGGTCGACTACCGGGTTGGCGAGCCGGCGCGCGACATCGGCGTTTCTCTCCGTTTGCCTGCGTCGCGGTCGCGGGGCGTCAAGAGCGTCACGTTTGCGAGTCCTTTGCTGGTGGACGATGTCCGGCTGCCTTTCGAGGTCCGGGAGGGCCGCGTGGAATTTACCGTGCCGAGCGTCGATGTCTACGGAATCGTGGTCGTCACCTCTGAATGAGAACAGAGGCGGAAACCCCGTCGTCGATCTTGATCGCGGAAGGGGCTTGGCCGAACTCATTGGCCTGCAGGACGATATCCCGGCTGTTCTGGCCCTGCACGCGGAGGAACAGGCCCGGCGTTGTCCGGCAGGCGTGGATGTAAGCGCCTGCGGCATCTTTCAGATCGACCACGGCGGAATCCGGGTGCGGAGCGAGCGTTCGGACGCCGTCGATTTCCAGGCCAGCAACCTTCTCACAGAGCAGGACGGCGCCTTTCTGCGTATTGATTCGGACATCATGGAACGCGAGATTCTTTGCATTGCTGCACGCGAAGCCCTTCTGGGCGTCGATCATAATGTTGCTGAAGGTCACGTCCTCGACGGGCATTTCATCCAGGCCCAGAATGTACCCGGCGGCGGGGGCGCCCCGGACCGTGATATCGCTGAAGTGCAGGTTGCGCAGGATCGGCGTTCGCTCGGAGACCGGCTCGGCGGGCGCCTTTTCGTAGAACATAGTCAGATCGAACGGTGTTTGCGTGATCCGGCTCATGACGATGTTGCTGACGCGGATATCCTCGATCACGCCGCCCCGGCCGCGGGTGGTTTTGATGCGGATACCGCGCTGGGTGCCGTCGAAGATGCAGTTGGTGATGGCGACCTTGCGGACGCCGCCGGACATTTCACTGCCGATCACGACGCCGCCGTGGCCATCGAGCATCGTGCAGTTCGTCACGGTGATGTTTTCGCAGGGCCGCCCGACCCGGCGGCCGTCCGCATCCCGGCCGGACTTGATCGTGATACAGTCATCGCCGACACTGATGTGGCAAGCGGAGATGTGCACGTTCCGGCACGAATCCGGATTGATGCCGTCCGTGTTGGGCGAGTCGCCGGGGTTCTTGATCGTAATGCCCGTGATCGTCACATCGTCGCAGTAGACCGGGTTGATCGTCCACAGGGGCGGGTCCTTGAGCGAGATGCCCTCAATGCGGACATTGCGGCACTCGAACGGCTGGATCATCGGCGGGCGGAGAAAATTGCCCATCTGTTCCCACCGGCCCCGGCTCGGGACGTTCTCGTTCTGCGCGGCGAACAGCTTCGACCCCTTTGAGGCGGACTCGATATTGCCTTTCTTCGCGAACTCGCGGCGGATCTTGCGGAAGAAGTCCCACCAGGCCTTGCCCTGGCCATCGATCAGGCCCCGGCCGACGATGGCGATGTTCTCGGCCCGGTAGGCATAGATCGGCGGCGAGAAGTTCACGCACTCGGTCCCTTCCCAGCGGGATTTGACCATGGGCAGGTAGTCGTCGAAATCCTGGCTGAACTTCAGCACGGCCCCGGCGTCGAGGTGCAGCGTGATGTTGCTCTGAAGATGGATCGATCCGGTCAAATACTGGCCGGCGGGAAAGTAGATGGTGCCGCCTCCGGCACCGGCCGCGGTTGAAATCGCCTTGCGGATCGCCTCCGTGTCCTTGGTGGTGCCGTCACCGGTAGCGCCATAGTCCTTCACGTTGTAGAACGCGGGCGCCGGGGCCGCCCCGCAGGGCAGAGTGCCTGCCGCAAGTACGACGACAAAGATGAACGCCCGGAACGCTGCGGAACGAACCATCTTCATGCTGCTTCTCCTGTTCCACCAGGTGGACCATCGTTTCCTGACATTCGCGCACAGCGCCGGTATGTCACGGCATCAGTATAGCATCCACTTGATCACCCGGATGTCGTCGATATAGATTCGGCCGGCACCGCCGGCGGCCGGCTTGCTCCGGCTGCCCATACCGAGGTACAGCTTCCTGACGGCGGCGACATCGACCCCGGCGCTGGTGAAATCGGCCAGGGGGATCTTCCATTGGGTCCATTGCTTGGCGGTCACGAGGGTCGGGTCCGGGTGCGAGACAATGCCGATGTGGCCGGCCTTGTCCTCGACCGCGACGTGGAACGGCGCGGGTGTGTTGCCCGCAGCGCCGCGAATGTACAGGACCAGCGTGTTGGCACCCTGGAGCGTCCAATCCTGGGCAGTCTTCCACTTGCGCTCGGTCTCCGAGTACCATGGCGACTTGACGTTGTTATAGTCCAGCAGCAGCGACTGGCGGCCGCTGTGGACGATGGTCTGCTCGGCAAACGGAGCCTTGGGGTACCCGACCGTGGAGCCGGTGTTGTTGGTCCAACCGTCGATCCAGGTCTCGTAAATGCGGCTGCCTTCGTCGTCCGTGTAGCTCTCGAAGTCGTCTACCGGCAAGCAGGTCATGAAACTCCAGACTTGGCCGGTCCGGATCGAGCCGTCGGACAGGATCTCATCCACGCGCCAATAGTAAGTCGTCATGCTCTCCAAGGAGACCGGGGCAAAGGTGGTGGCCACGAACTCGCCGCGATCCATGCCTGGGGCACCCTGAGTGACGGCCTCGCGGTCGGCGCCGAAGAACAGGTGGTGCTTGGTAGCGATCTGGCCGGGCTGCCAGAGGAGCGTGGGGGTAGTTGATGCATCCGTGGCGCCGTCCGCCGGCTCCGGCAGGTAGGCGGTCAGGGCCTGGGCGGTGAAGCTCCAGAGATCGCCCCGGTAGATCGTCTTGCCGTCGGCGCCGATCTCATCGATCCGCCAGTAGTAGGTGGCTCCGGGTGTCCAGCCGGGCGCGTAGAAGTACATCGGCACGGCCCCCGGCAGTTGGCCCCGGTAGTCGGCCGAACCCAGTTCAGCGGTGGCGCCAACATAGATATCGTGTGCGGTGGCCGTAGCTCCTGGCGTCCAGCGGAGCACCGGCGCCAGCGCATCTTTGATGCCGTCGGCCGGCTGCGGCTCGGTGGCCGTCATCGGCCCGTTGTCGAATACAGCAGTGAGCAGCTTGCCGCTCACCTCGGACGAGACGGCATAGCCGATGTAGATGGTCTGCGGCATCCCGGGCGCACTCGTGCTGTAGCGCTCCGTCCAGTCCCTGCCGTTGGTGGACGAGGATCCGGCAAAGGTGTCCCCGGCCCGCTTGACCTTGACCCAATAGGGGGGCATTACGTCGCCGGTGCTTTCATGGTCTGCCGCGCCGTTCATGGCTTCCCGGCCCCACATCGTGATCGCGTGGCCCTGGCCGGCCGTGTTGGCGCTGATGCCCATGAAGATGGACGGCGAGCCGGGGATCAGCAGCACCCGAATCATGACGCCCGCCATGGACCAGTCGGCCAGCAGCGGGTCGAGACTGACGACCCTTGTCGCCAGCTCCCCATCGCCGGTGAGCGTTTTGTATACATAGTGAAACTGATCGGCCGACCCGCGAATCCCGGTCCCGTCCCCCCGGATGGTCCACGTGTCGGTGGCCTTGTCGTATTGGGCGCTGCCGACGACCGCGGGATTGCCGATCCCGGCGCTCGTCCAGCCGGCCGGCAACTGGGCGAACGATGGGGTGATGGTGCACGTCACCAGGAGCAGACACACTGGAATCATCAGCTCTTTACGCATGGCAGGCCTCCTCAAGAAGAGCGGAACAGCGCTACGCACACCTAGGAAAAAGCTGGAAGAAACCTCGACAAAATGCCAAAGCAGCAGGCACAGACAGGATCCACCTCCTTTATACCATGCCAGCCCCGCTCTTTCAAGAGGAATGTCGATACCATGGCACCGCAACCGCCGGCTCAATACTTGCGGCGGAACTTGGCGGTGGGGATGTTCATCAACTTGCGGTATTTGGCCACGGTCCGCCGGGCGAGATTGGGGATGCCCGCCTCGGCCAGCTTCTTCTTGATCTGATCGTCGTTGAGGGGATGAGTCTTGTCCTCCTCGTCGATGATCTGCTGCAGCTTGGCGCGAATCGCCTCCCAGCTATGGGCCTCGCCACCGGTATCTTCCATCCCGCCGCTGAAGAACTTGCGCAGCGGGAGGATGCCCCACTCGCACTGCAGGTACTTGCCGGAGACGGCCCGCGAGACGGTGGCCAGATGCACGCCCACCTCCTGGGCGACCGTCGCCATCGGCAGCGGACGCAGATACAGCGGACCCTGCTCGAAGAAGTCCCGCTGATGGCGGACGATGGTCTGGGCGACCTTCAGCAGCGTGTGTTTGCGCTGCTCAATCGCCTCAATGATCCAATGGGCCGAGCGGATGTTGTTCTGGAGGAACTTGCGCGTATTCTCGGAGGTCTGGTGGTCGTCGGCCATGCGGGTGTAAAAGGGATTCAGCCGCAGACTGGGCAGCCCTCTGTCGGCCAGACGCACCGAGAAGTCGCCCGACCCGTCCCGGGATTCGACCAGCACATCAGGGGTAATGGGGATGCTGTCGTTGCGTCCGATCTGCAAGCCGGGGGAGATGTCCAGCTTGCTCAGCCGCCGGATGGCCTGATTGAGCCGCTCGATGCTGCAATCCATCTTCTTGGCGATATCGGGCAGCCGGTTTTCGAGCAGAGCGTCCATGTGGTCGGCGATCAGGCGGTACTCGAAGCTCATGTCGGGAACGCCTGAGGCTGTGGAGCCCGCCTGGGGACCTTCGTCGCCGCGCTGGGTCAGTTGGAGCAACAGGCACTCTCGTAGGTCCCTGGCTCCGACGCCGGGCGGGTCCAACTGCTGGACGAGCCGCAGGGCCTCTTTCAGATGCTCGGCCGTGAACTCCTTCTGATCTTTGCCGGCCAACTGCTCGAGGGGGACGCTCAGGTAACCGCGCTCGTCGATGTAGTCGATGATGGCACTGCCGGCCTTCTTCACCGGCTCCTCGGCGTCGACCAGCAGCCACTGTTCGGTCAGGTAGTCGTGCAGGGATTGCGGCGGGGCGGCAGCATTCTTGATGGCTTCGAGCTTGGGGTCCTTCTCTTCGTCGTCCGGGCGGGTGCGATAGGGACCGGACTGGTCGAGGAAGTCCTTGAAGTCGTCCTCGATGCTCTCCAGCCGCTCGAAGTCGCCGGCCTTGTTGTTGTCCGTGTCCACGATCAGGGTCTTCTCGCCCAGGTTGTCGTCCGGAGCCAGCTCCGACGGTGTGGCGGCTTCGTCAGGATTCTCCGTGTCCTCCAGTTCCAAGACCGGATTGCTATTGAGTTCCTGCTCGATCCGCTCCTGCAAGGCAAGGATGGGGAGCTGGAGAATTTCCATCGACTGGATCATGTGCGGAGCGAGCTTCATGCGCTGCTCCATCCGCATCTGTCCTGTCATTTCCAGCTTCATATCGTTACCCGTGTACTCCGGGGCCCGTACCTACCGATTTCCACCTGAGCCTAATGATAGCCTCGCCATAGATTTCGTCAAGAACGGCTGGCCGCTTCAATGATTTCCGGTCAGGCAGAGTGGCGGGGCGGGACCGAGATCTGTCATCCTGAGCGCAGCGAAGGATCCGGCCATCGGATGGGAGGTTTCTCTCTTTCGTGACTCAGATCCTTCACTGCGCTGCGCTCCGTTCAGGATGACACGCCAGAGCTGTTGTGCCAGTCTATTCCAGCATCTGTCGGCCGAGGATAGCATCGGTCAGAATCCGGCCGTTGGCGTATTCGATCGTGCTGCCGGTCGGCAGGCCGCGGGCCAGGCGCGTGATCTTCACCCCGAACGGTTTGAGGACCGAGCTGATGTAGAGCGAGGTGCCGTCTCCTTCCAGGTTGGGATTGGTGGCCATGACGATCTCTTTGACCTCGCCGGCGCGGACACGCTCCACGAGCTTGTCGATCGTCAAATCGCCGGCGTCCACTCCTTCCAGCGGAGCGATGTGCCCGCCCAATACGTGGTAGAGCCATTTGCAGGCCCCGGTCTTCTCCAGGCTGACGACATCTTTGGGCTGTTCCACGACGCAGATCAGGCTCCGGTCCCGGCGGGTGTCGGTGCAGACCTGGCAAAGGTCCCCCTCGGACAGATTGCAGCAGACCCGGCAGCGCCGGATCTTTGTCTTGACATCCCGGATCGCGTCGGCCAGGGCCAGTGCCGATGGGCCGTCGGCCTTAAGGATATGGAACGCCAGCCGCTCGGCCGTCTTGGGCCCGATGCCGGGCAGCTTCCCAAATTCGTCCACCAGTTTGTTTAGCGTCGCAGTATAGGCAGTAGTCATGCTTCTTCAATTCCCGTGATCGTAGCATCGAGACCGAGGAGGACGGTTTTGACCGCCGGATCGTTGAGGATTTCGCGTCGGTTCTGTCCGCTCGGCTTTTCGCGGCCGTTGGTGCCCTCGCTTTGCGGCTCGGCAATCATCTCGAATCTTATACGAACGGGCCGGCCCAAATGCTCGCTCACCACGGCGGCAATCTGGTCGGCCCGCCCATTGCTCTCGCACATCTGTTTCTGGAGGCGGTTGCCTGTCGGAAAGTCGATGGTCAGCACGTTGTCCTTGAGCTCGCGCGGCGCGGAGCCGGTCATCAGGCCGGCGGTACCGTTTCCCAATCTGGCGCCGATGGCTGCCAGAATCTCCGGCCACGCCTCGATCAGGTCAGCCGGGGCGGCAGGGGCCCTGCGCTCGACTGGCTCGGCCGTCAACTGCCAGGGCTCCTGCGGCTCGGGTTCCTCTTGCGCCGCCACAGCGGGGGCTGCCGATGCGGGATGCGCCGGGGCCGCTGACGTACGCGCGGCCGGCTCAGTCTCTATAGGGACTTTTTTTTTAACAGGAGCCGGCGCACCGCCCTGGACGCGGGAGATCAATTCGTCCACGTTCATGAAGTGCTCGCTCAGGGCGAACCGCAGCAAGGACGCATCGAGCAGCGCGCGGGGTGTGTCGCTGTTGCGAATCGCCCAGCGCAACTTCTCCAGAGCTGTGATATTGTAGATGAGGGCCGCCGCATCGAACTTCTGCGCCAACGCCCCCGCCCTCTCCTTTTGCTCGGCCGTCAGGATCACCAGATCGGTATCCTTCCCCGCCGACCGGAGAACCAGCAGGTCGCGCATCGATTCGATCAGGGCGTCGACAATCTGGACCTCGCCCAGCCCGGTGCAGATCAGGTCCTCGGCGGCCGTGAGTGTTCCGGCGGCATCGCCATCGGCGATTCGCTCGATCAGCCGGTGCACCTTTTCGGCGTTCGGCTGGCCGAGATACTCCTCCAGGAGCTTGGCGGAAAGGACCTTCTCGCCGGTGCTGATGAGCCGATCCAACAAGCTCAGGGCATCCCGCATCGAGCCGTTCGCCATACGGGCGACGGGCAGGATCAGATCCTCCTCGTACTTGATCTTCTCCTGCTTGAGGATGAACTTGAGCTGCTCGGCGATGGTCTTCGGACTGATGTTGCTAAAGTCGAACCGCTGGCACCGGGACTGGATCGTCGCGATGACCTTGTTCGGCTCAGTGGTGGCAAAGATAAACTTTACATGCTCCGGCGGTTCCTCCAGTGTTTTGAGCAGGGCGTTGAAGGCCTGCGTGGTCAGCATGTGGACTTCGTCGATGATGTAGATCTTGTAGCGGGCTCGGGCCGGGCGGTAGATGGCGTTCTCCCGCAGCTCGCGAATCTCATCGACTCGGTTATTCGAGGCCCCGTCGATCTCGATCACGTCGATGTCCTCGCCGGTGTTGATGGCGACGCAACTGCCGCACTTGCAGCAGGGGGTCGTCGTGGGCTGATCGAACTCCAGGCAGTTCAGCGCCTTGGCGAGAATCCGCGCCATCGTGGTCTTGCCGACGCCGCGCGTGCCCGTGAACAGGTAGGCATGGGCGACCCGGCCCATCTCGATCGCGTTCTTGAGCGTCTTGGCGATCGGGTCCTGCCCCACCACATCATCAAACGTCTGCGACCGGTATTTTCTTGCGAGGACAGTGTAAGCCATGGAATTGATGATTGATTATGGATTATTGATTATTGTGCCCGGATCGGGTTCCAGCCCGGAACTCGACACTCCTGTTCTTTGCGGTCTTGCGGCCGGAAATGAAGATCTTCGTCAATTCGTTGGCCTCCTTCAGCAGCGCAGCGACGCGAGGTTTTTCCAACAGAGCTTCGTCGATGATGAACTTCAACCAGAAATCGCTTTCGTCGGCCTCTTCAGCCACAATGCTCATCTTGGCCACGAAGTGGGCCTTGGATTGCGCCAGGCAGGCAGCGCGATAGTTGGACGGCACCGATGTGCTGCACCGAAGAAGTTGACCTTGGACAAGGTTCCCCAGAGGCGTGTTCGGCAGAGCCAGAGCCAACTTGACACACCGATGCGTAAAGCACTTCGTACGCTCTCTCAATTCCTCCGGGTCCATACTGGGTCCCCACCTCGCCAATCATCAATAATCAATTATCCTTCATCAATGATAAAAAGATCGGCCGGGTGACCCCACACACGGCTAAGCGTCCGCTTATGGCTGCTCGGTTCCCCGCCTGACCAGGTTCACGGGCTCGGCCTGCATGGGACCCGGCCGGTAAATCAGATCCCTATTTCCGAGTCAAAAAGCCTGCCAACCAAATTGTACTCCTACCTACCTCTACTCAGACGCGCCACTATAGCACACCCGCGGCCGTCTTTCCACCAAAAGATTTCAATTTTCATCCGCCGTGTTCCGCCTTTCAGTTTACGACAACGATACCAGCGAGGTTCGCGTCGCGCAGCCTCCAAGTCCACGCCTTCCTCGGGGCGATGCCGCGGCGAGAAAGACGCTTAAGAGGGTTGACAACGGCGGGACAATGGCGTATGGACTGGGGTGAAGCACGCCGAATCGGGCGGCGCTGCGGCCCGGTCTTTAGGGGAAAGGAGCCTGCCATGAGAGCGAGCATCAAGGATATGTGCACCGCCTGCGGACTTTGCTGCGACACCTGCCCCGAGGTCTTCGAGATGGGCGACGACATGGCCGCCGTGGTCGTGGATGAGGTGCCCGAGCCGTACGAAGAGACCGCCCAGCAGGCCGCCGACGAGTGCCCCGTCGAAGCGATCGTGATCGAGCGGTCGTAACTCATGCCGACAACTCCCGGCTCCGGTCGCGGGCCGCGGTCACGGCGTCGACGACCAGCTTCGTGAAGCCGTGCGCGGCAAAGACCTTCAGGGCCGCCTCGGTTGTGCCGTGCGGCGAGGTCACCTTACGCCGCAGGACCGCCGGACCTTCGCCGCTCTTGTCCGCTTCGACGGCGAGCAGCCCCGCACCCTTGCCCGTCTGCAGAACCAGGTCCTTGGCCGCTTCCGGTGGCAGCCCCAGCGCGATGCCGGCCTCGATCATCGCCTCCATGAGCAGGAAGAAGTACGCCGGTCCGCTGCCGCTGACCGCCGTCACCGCGTCGATCAGGCCTTCCTCCGGCACGACCACCGCCTTGCCCACCGCCGCGAAGATCGACAAAGCCTTTTCTATCAGTGGCTCCGCGCGCTCATTGGCAAACAGGGCACTGGCCCCCGCGCCGACCAGGGCCGGCGTGTTCGGCATGACGCGGATGATGGGGACATCGCCCAAGGCCCCGGCGATCTTGGCCACCTCGATACCCGCCGCGATGGAGATGAACAGCCGCCCGGTCGTGGGCACCTCTTGGATGCTCCGCAGCGCCTCGTTCATCACCTGCGGTTTGACGCTCAGGACCACCGTCTCGGCCCACTCCACGACCTGCACGTTGGTCTCGCGCGGCACCACGCCGTACTTCCCGACCAGTTCCTGCCGCCGCTGGGGGCGAATATCGCTGATGGAGATATCCTGCGGCTGGTAGACGCCCGCCGTAATGATGCCCCGGATCAGGGCCTCGGCCATGTTGCCACTGCCGATGAAGCCGATGGTGCTCATCCTATTCTCCTCGTCCCATGCCGGCGCGAGCGCAGGCATGACACCCGCCTCTGGCATTGTTCAGTTGCAGTCTCCGTCCGGCGCCCTACAATAGACGGCGGTAGCATCGTCATGAACCAATATAGGAGCAAGCCGGGAGCAAAACAATGCAAAAGCAGGTGGAATACGCCGAAGCCGTCAAGACGAAGTACCCCGAGCAGATCGTGATCGCCATCGCCCGCGACAAAAGCGGCAAGGCCAACCCGATCACCCTGGGCTGGACGATGTTCGCCTCCGGCAATCCGCTGATGATGGCGATCGCCGTGGCGGCGGGCCACTACTCCATCCAGGCCATCGAGCAATCCCACTGCTTCACCATCGCCTACCCTTCGGCCGAAATGGCCCAAGCGGCGCTCTACTTCGGCTCGCACTCCGGCCGGGACACAGACAAACTTGCCGAAACCGGCTGCCGGACCGAGCCCGCGAAACAGATCGACTCCGTCCTGCTCAGTGACGCCGTCGCCAACTTCGAGTGTGTCGAAGAGTCGCGCGTGCCGGCCGGCGACCACATCATTTACATCGGCCGGGTGGTCGCCGCCCACATCAACGCCGAGCCCCGGAAGCGGCTGTACACCATCGCCCCCGGCCACAAGCTGGGTCCGGCCCTGTGAATTGGAATCATGGAATGATGGACTACTATCCCGTCAGCAGCTCGAACTGCTCGCTGCTGAGGCATTGCCGCAGCTTCTGCAGAGCGGTCAATTCGATCTGGCGGATCCGCTCCTTCGTCAGCCCGAGCTCATCGCCGATCTGCTTGAGGGTCTTGGTGTTCTTGCGGATGGAGGAGCCGAGCAGGCCGAAATGGTGCAGGATGACGTACTGCTCACGCTCATCGAGCTCCTCGCGGATGACCTCCGCCAGGCTCTGGCGGGTCCGCTCGAGGGCGGAGACATCCGCCGTGGTTCCGCGCAGGTCCCGCTGGATCGTGGCCAGGGAGGCCGCCCGTTTGGGCGTCAGTTCCGTGCTGCGGCCGGAGACCTTGGCATACTCCTTGGCGATGTCCAGCGATGCCCGCCGGCTGAAGCGGAATCCCTTCGTGTAGTCGAACTCCTCCACCGCCTGGATCAGGGCGAAGTTGCCCTTGCTGACCAGTTCCAGGAAGCTCGCATCGTTGCTCGTGTGCTTGCCGGCGATGCTGACCACGAGGCGCAAGTTCGCCTCGACCAGTGTCTTGCGGATTTCCTCGGCCTCCTCAAGGTGGGCCTCGAGCCGCCCCAACAGCTTCGCATCGATCTTCGCTAGCTTGAGCTGATGTCGCCCCTGGGCCACGATGTGCTTGAGGTAATTGTACCGCCGGAACAGCTCGATCTCCTGCTCGTGGTTCAGCACCGGGGTGATCTTGAGAACCTGGAGGTACTCCGGCAGCAGATTTTCCCCGACCAGCTCGAACGGTTCGGGTCGCCGCTGCGGTTCCAGCCGCTGGGGCGTGAACGGCTTGCCGAGGATCTGCGCGGCGGTCTCGGCCCGGAGGAACTCGTCGCTCGGAACATATTCGATCTTCCGCGCCAAGAGGGCCAGGGCCCGCCGCTGATTGATGATCCGGTGCACCGTGGCCCGGCTGCGGTCGAACCGCTTCATGAGCTCCGGGACGCGGGTTCCTTGCCGGTAGAGGCGGTACAACTCCGCGGCGTCGGAAGGCTGAATGCGCCCGGAGGGCCGCCGGAACACGGGCTTATCCGGGTTCTTCTTCTCATGCTGCTGCAGGAGCGTCCGCAATGTCTCCTGGGCAATGCCGAGCTTCGCCGCCACTTGCCTGGTGATCTGATGCCGCGACAGCGAAGACTTGGTGGCCAGACTGCGGACCTGCCGGATGGCCTGCTGCCGCTCGCTGTCCGTCAGCCGGCGAAAGGTCCCCGCACCGGCCACCAGGGTCGGATTCGCCTGCACGAACCGCGCCACCGCCGAGTCCAGGAACCCGAGCCGGTGGCCCGCGCCGTCGAACAGGAACTTCCGCGCCAAGAGGCCCCGCTTGCGCCAGCGGTCGATCGTCTTGGTGGAGACATGGAACCGGGCGGCCAACTCCTCGATCGTATGCACCTTCTCGCCCGCCTGGGCGGCCGGCAGGGCCAGTCGGCCGCTGAGCTTGGAAATGAAGACCTGCAGGTCGTCCAGCAGGTCGCGGCCGGCAATGACTTCCGGCTCCGGATTGCCCTTCGGTTGAAACCCGGTGATATGGAAGCAGACGAAATCATAGGGGTACTGCTTCTCGGGATCGACGAGACAGTACAGCCGCTCCGCCGCCTCAAGCTGCGCCCGCCGCTTGACCTCCGGCGTGAACCGAAGCTGCATCAGCAACTGCGCCAAATTTGGGCTCTTGATCTTTCTCATGTCATATCATATCACCAGATGTCCATTCTATCTCCGGGGACGCCCCATCGGAAGTGGGAAGTTGGAAGTGTGAAGTAGGAACCGGGAACTAAGAACTGTCAACCGGGAACCGGCTTCTCCAAGCAGGGTGCCATGCCTACGCCTCGTAGGCATGTCTTTCTCGTCGGTCTAACATGTCTACGCAAAGTCGTAGACATGGCACCCGAGCCGTCAGTTTCTTAGAGCCTCTGACACAACGACAATCCACAGGAAGGACGCTGGTTCTTGTCGTTCCCGCGCAGGCGGGAATCCACTCGCGCCGCAGCTTTCCTGGACCCCCGCCTGCGCGGGGGTGACAGAGGGGGCCGGGCATTCATTCCGTTAGGGTATGTGCACAGGGTGCTTTCGTCCCTGGCGGGACGCTCCAGGTCCGGCACCCCCTGTTCCCCACGACGGATGGGCCTGATAAAAGTGCCTGGCACCGTCCCGTTCCCGCAAGGACGCCCGCTTCCGTCTCTACTTCGTCCCCGACAAGAAGTGAGCAGGTTTGTGCGAATTGACACACGCTTCAGATATGGTAAAATGCACTAAAGTTGGGTATTACCGCCATCGAGCGATTGCGAGGTCGGCCAGTGGATAAGCGGCGCGCGTAGCGGCAACTTGTCTTGAGACCTGCGCCGGGGAGAAGCACGGGTATGAGAAAGCGGATGGGATGAACAAGTGATGGAATCCGTGGGAAGACTCTGTGCTTCCCACAGCTCGGACAGCGCGCCACTGCGCGTTTTGCCCGGGTAAGCGCAAGGATCAAAATTGACCGGACGGAGCGGATTTGCTCTAATACGACGAGTGCATCGGCCCGTGGAGTGGGGTGCCCTCCGGGTTCGAGGTGTTCCCGCAGGCCGGATACTGGTCTTCTTCAATGGAGACACTGTGTGAAAATGGAGGTGGAAGATGATCAAACAGGCATTTCTCGTAGGGGCTGGGTTTCTGCTTTCTTGGAGCATAGCAGCGCCTGTGTATGGGTTCGGGTCCGCGACCCACGCGTATATTGCCCGTGAGGTCGGTAGTACAGAGGGACCTGCAAGCCTCCAGGAGATCTATGGCGCCCTCTTGCCGGATGTGTTCAATACGATGTTCGTTGACCCCTACGGAGCTTCGTTGGCGACGCAGACGCATTACGAGTTCATGAAATTCGTCGCGAAGGCGGAATCGGAAAACGATAAGGCCGTAGCCCGGGGATTTGCCTCTCACAATGAGGCGTGGGGGGCGGATCGGATGGCCCATGTCAGCTCGATCGGCGATCCCAACACCGGCTATGTAATACGCAAGAGCGATGAACTCGCCGCGGCCTTGAAACCGCAGGTCAAGCTCTTCCTGCTCCTGGCCGGCGTGGCCGATCCCGACGCCGTGATCGACGAGATCTTGCCCGGCGTGGCGCATACCGCGATTGAGACGGCGGTCGACCTGCTCATCTGCCAAAACGAAGACCCCCAGATCGGCCCGCGTCTGGTATTGGCCGCACAAGTCCGGGGGTGGTCTTCGCCTATCCTGCTGTGCAAAGCCTACGCGGGGGACGTTGCCGCCGCCGCAGGGATCACCGAGGCCGTGGCAGCGCCGCTCATCGTGGCCGCCGAGAACGAGTTCAGACTCCAGATGGAACTGTACGGAGCCGCACTCTCGCAAGGCAATGCGGCCGATGCCCTCGCGGAACAGGGGGTCGGGTTAGCCAAATCATTCGTGGCGGCCACGCAAGGGCTTGTCATTGATATCCCCGTGGATCTCATGAAGCAGATCCTGACCTCGGCCATCGAGGTCGTGAAGGACGACTATGCGGCCCAAGTCGCTGCCACCATCACGCGGGTGCGACAGGAATTGAAATCCCATGGAGTCGTAGAGTGAGCTTGGGCACTCTTGGTCCGGTAATGAAGGTGTGTTAGCCGGCAGTTCGATGACTCCATTCTCAGCTCGAGGCCGACGTAAGTACCACGTCTCGAGAATCCCTCGGGATTCCCTACCGAACTTCTCGGTCCGGGAGGAGTATTTCTTCCTTACAGGAATCTGCATGGATGATCCCGTGCTCCTGAAACGATGTCATGACCCAAACCAGTGGAACGGGGTCGGGGAATACGAATGGCGGAGCCGTCTATGGATCAGATCGCCTTCCGCACCGAACCGGTGGAACAAGACAAAGTCCAGATCCGAGCGCTGCTGGGATCTTCCGGCTTCTTTCATCCGTGGGAGATCGAGGTAGCCATCGAGTTAATCGAGGACCGCTTGGCCAAGGGGACCGCCTCGGAGTACCTGCTCCTTTTTGCCGAATCCGCGGGCAAGATCGCCGGCTATGCCTGCTATGGACCGGTGACCATGGCCCAGGGACGTTTCGAGCTCTACTGGATCGCCGTCGATACCGCCCAGCGCGGCCGGGGGATTGGCAAACTCCTCCTCGGCAGGGCGGAAAGCCACATGCGCCAGTTGGGTGGCAAGTATGTCTATTCCGAGACCTCCTCCCGCGAGATTTACCGGTCCACACGGGAGTTCTATCGCAAGCAGGCATTTCGCGAAGTAGCACGGGTGCCATTTTTCTACGCGGATGACGACGATAAGGTGATTTTTATGAAGACCCTCTGAAGGACGGACGAGACGCCCAGAGGAGTGTCCGATGAGTGTCCCGGATCCCTCTCGGGGGAACTGAGAAGGATGGGACGGAAAGGAGACCTATGGGAAAGACAACGACGTTGGCCGCCCCCTACATCAGCAAATGCGATACCCGCGGTGACATTCAGATCTGGATCATGATCCTCGGCTTCGCCCTCC